>DASUZC010000071.1:0-34977 GCA_036377095.1 Gemmatimonadaceae bacterium | reverse complement strand
GGCTGAATGCCGGCACCGTGGTCCAGTCTGCTGAGAACGGACAACGCGTGGGTCCGCACACTCTGGACGTCGTTCTCGTTGGTCGCGATTTGAACCAAGGCAGCGCCAGTCGCATCGAGCTGTCGGGGCTCACCCCGCGCGAGTCCGGAGAGCGCGGCGCGCCGCGTCTCGAGCGGGCGGTTTACATCGCGACCGATCGCCAACAGGCGTGAGCTGACCTCGACGCTGTCGCCGAGCAGCGCTGCAAAGATTGCATCTCGTCCGACTCGACCGTCGGCACGGGCCGCCACTCCAAGCAGGAAATCGGCTGCTTCCGCTGGACTCACATTTCCCAGGTTCGTGACGCCACCATCCGTAGGCTCCGCCGACACGCCCACATAAGTGCGCATCGCAACGACGTTTCGGTCGGCGAGATCGAGTATGACGCGGACTGGTCCGGGCTGACACTGATCATTTCGGTCGGTCGAGTAAAAACCGTAGAAGTTTCCCGGACCCGTCGAGATGTAGGTGCGTCCATCGCCGCATACGCCGGGACGGGCTTTGTAAGTGAACTGCACCGAGCGATCGGAGCTGGATGCCACTCGATTGGCGAGCGATTGTGCAGACGCACCGGTATTGACGACCGCACCGGCAAGCGCGATCGCAATGAAACGAGAGGCAGTCATTTGTCGATGATCTCCAGTAAGAGCTTCTTGGTCCGCGGATCGTTTTTGCGAGAGAGCGCTGAGATCGCGTAGCGGCGCATGTCGGGATCGGTGCCGTTGCGCGCGATGGCAAGCAGCTTGTCGGTGGCCTCCGGCTCGTCGCGACGAGAGTACAGGCCAATCAGCTGCATGCGAAGCCGTCGATCATCAGCGACGTCATACATTCTCGCCAGATCGGCAATAGGAATCGTTGAACGGCCGACATAACGGAGAGCCGATGTCCGAACGTCTGCCTGTTCGTTCTGATTACGCACGATCGACAGCAGGAATTGATCGTTGTCGTTGCCGCCGATGCGGGCGATGGAGCTGATTGCTGCCGACTTGAGGCGCGGAGTATCCAGGCGAGGATAGATGGACCTGATATAGGCGCCGTTGTCGCTGACATGTTCGGCATCGACGCTGGAGAGCGCGACAACCCGCAGGTTCTCGGAAAGATCCGTGCGCTCGATAATGTTTCGCAGGCTCTGTCTCGCCCGCGGACTCTCACTTCTGCCAAGCGCGGCGATCGCCGCGCGCTGCAGTTGCTCGTTGCCCGGCGTGCGCGCCATCTCCTCGATAGTCGCTACAGCCTGATCGCCGGGCATCGCCGCTAAAAAGCGCAGCGCGTCCGCGCGGACCTTGATGTCAGGATCGTTGCGCGCGGCCGACATCACCAGCTCGCGCGCTTCGTCATCGGTACGTCTGCCGAGCAGATAAAGCGCCGCACGACGCAGAGTCACGGAGCATTCGTCGCGACGCGCAAGCAGGCGGCGCAGAATTGGCGTCGTTGATTCGGGATCGGTTTGCCCGAGCGAATTCAACGCTTCGACGCGGACGGCTAGATCTTCCCGATCGCAGGCGTCCGGTTGGGCCGCAGTGGCAGTCAGTGCACGACGCGCATCTTCATCACCGTCGCGCGCGAGGGCTCCCCGAATGCGCGCCGCCAGAACCGGCGCATCAGT
This sequence comes from Gemmatimonadaceae bacterium, assembly GCA_036377095.1. Classification (GTDB taxonomy): domain Bacteria; phylum Gemmatimonadota; class Gemmatimonadetes; order Gemmatimonadales; family Gemmatimonadaceae; genus UBA4720. The sequence continues at coordinate 33,332 of DASUZC010000071.1, read as the reverse complement.
CTGCAAGGAGGCCTGCCGGAAGCCTCGCCCACTGTCCTGCAAGGCGACGAGCGCGGTGCGCAAATCTTCCCGGCCGCCCAAGCGATACAGCGCGAACGCCCGCCAATAACGGGCGTCGGACGCATACGCGGAGCTGGGAAATTTCTGACCGAGTTGGCCGAATAAATCCGCCGCGCGACGATACTCGCCGCGATTCAACGCGGTGCGGGCGAGTTTGTAGAGTGAGTCAGCCGGGTCTGACTGGGCATACGACTCGGGCGGACTCGAGGTGATGCCGCTGAATTGCTGCTCGAATGAAGACCGCCATCCAACCCTGGGCATCGGTGTCGTCGCGATCGACCCGAGGAGAGGTGCGACGTCAGCCGCTGGCGCCATCGCCGGCATTGGCGTCATCGGCGCGATCGCCGCTACGGGCGGGATCGGAGTGTCGGGGATGTCGGGCATGTCAGGGAAGTCGGGCATGTCTGGCATATCCCGGAAGTCCGGCATCTCAAACTCGAAGTCAAAGTCCGCGGGGAAGTCCGGCCCGGGGCCAAATGGTGCGAGCGCGGGACCGATCAGGTCGAAATCCATATTGCCCAGCGCGGCCAGGGGCGCGAGCTCGAACTCCAGATCCGGAACGTCCGGAACATCGGGCATGTCAGTCCAGTCCGGCACGTCGAGAACCATCGGCAGATCTTTCAACGCATCGAGCCGCGCTTCGAGATCGCCGAAATCGACGGACGGCCATTCGCCCGGCAGCGGCGGCCGCGGCGTCTTCGCGCGCGGAGCCGGCTTAACGGTCTTGGTTGGAGGCGCCGGTGGCGGCGTCGGCGCGGGGTTCTGCGCTGCAATTGGCAACGCGCAACAGAAAACCGCCGTGAAGAATGTGACTCTGGTCATCCTTGTCTCACTCGGAGGATTGAGTTGTTGCAACAGCGGAATTGAGGCGCGACAGCACATCTCCCTGTTCTACCGCCTGGTGAATCAAATCGAGATCTCCCCGCGAACGCTCGTTGCGCAGGCGGGCAATCTGGACGAGGACCAGCTCGAGATCTTCGAGCAATGAGCGAAGTTTTACATCCTGCGAGGCAGCGGGTGAGTCGATCAGCAGCCTTGTTGTAACGAGCAGATCGGACGCCTTGTTGGCGAAGGAGGAGTCTGCCTTTCTACTGGCATCCGTCGCAGGAAGAGAAATGAGGAGAGCGGCAGCCTGGCCGAGGTAGTGGTTGGTCTGATCCCGGTATGCGTCGGCGACAGCGGAGGTGTCCGGCGATGCGGCAGTAACGGCGAGTGGGGGCTGCGGTTTCGAAAGAGTCCGGGCTCGCGGGATCGAAGCACCGATCCCAATCCCGATGAGCAGCGTCGCAGCAGCGAGCCACGGGGTGTTCACGAGAAACCCGGGCGACGTCCGCTGCGCCTGCGGGGCGTTGAAGTGTGCATCCTCGATCACCCTCCACATCTCGTCGAGGGGAGCCGGCGGCGGCGCGTTGAAGCTTCCCGGCAAATCGTGGATCACTTCTTTGAAACGATCGTCGTCCATCATCCTACTCCTTGAATACAGCCAGTGCTTCTCTCAGCTGCGATCTTGCCACGGAGAGCCGGCTCTTGCACGTCCCTTCGGGGACTCCAAGCATGACCGCGATTTCCGCGTGTGTATAGCCTTCTATGTCGTGCAGTATCAGCGTGGTGCGATAGGCTTCCGAAAGACTGTTGACTGCTTTGGCGATCGACTCCTTGAGATCGGGTTCTGCTTCTGCTGCGCTCGATTCGATTGAATGAGCTTCGTCGAGAGTGACTTCACGTCCGAACCGTACCTCGTTGCGTCTTGCATTCGACACGACCGTGACGACGATGCGGTGCAGCCACGTCGAGAAAGCAGCCTCACCGCGGAACTGCGACAATCTGGAGAACGCGCGAATGAATGCGTCCTGCGTGAACTCGCGCGCCTTCTCTGCATCACCACTGAGTCGATAAGCGAGCGAGAACACCCGGGGTGCGTGCATGTCGTACAGCGCACGCCCGGCCAACCGATCTCCCGCGATTACCCGGGCGATGAGCTGCGACTCGTTCACTCGCTGATCGTCACGATCATGCTTGATAGGTTCGACACGGAGATGCATCAAACCGTTCGGTGGGAGGGTTCGGAGTCGGTTCGGAGTTGGTGGAGGACCGAGGGCTTCGAACTAACATCGCATCGACAATCGCGGACTAATTGAGGATCGAGGATCGTTAACACGCGTTCCCGGGCTTCGTCCTAAGTCCTAGTTCTCAATCAATCCGCGATTGTCGATGCCGTTAGTTCGAAGCCCTCGGTCCTCTGGTAACGCCGCGCCTGTCTACGAGTCCCGGCTCCAGCGATAGACGGACGTCGTATGGTATGACCCGTACGGGAAAGTCCGCGCTCTTGTTCCAGCCAAGCGAGCGGGCGCGGACGCGGATCATTACTTCCTGCGCTTCAGCGGGATCACCGAATGGAGTTTTTCTCCAGCGGTAAGTCTCGCGCAGGATCTGCGACGTCATACGCAGGCTGGCCATCGATGCGTGCGAGGTGAGAGTGACGAGCGCGCCACCTCCTTCACGCACCGCACGCGACAGTCGCACCGTCTCCGTCCCTTCCGGCTCGATACCGGCGATTACGACGAGCGCGAATCCACCGCAGCGCAAAAGTTCTTCGGCACCACGCAGTCCATGCTTGCGATTCCGCGGTCGCACCAGAATCGGACCTTCTTCCCAGAACGGTCCCGCCACAGTGCCAAGGCCATCGATCCAGACCGCGCGCTCACCCTGCGCGACGGTGGTGTGACAAGCCGCTCTGAGCACCGCCGTCGCTCCACCTTGTGGCATCCAGACGGTGAGCCGTCCGCGTGGCAAGCCGTGTCCTGGTAGAATTCCATCGAGCGCGCTGATCCCCGTTGCCACCGGCTCTGCAGTCCGGTGTGTAACCGGTGTTGCATCGGGAAATCGATGCTCGATGAGGGCGCGAAGGGCAGCATTTTGATCGGACATAGCTCTGCTAGATTAGCCCGAACATATACCGAAAGCAAGAGCAACGCCGTATACTTCTCGAGACAAGAAATCGATACTGCGGTGTACAATGATCCCGCGCCTCAGACGGCGTGATTTATGAATTGGGTGCGCTCAGATCCGCCGCGTCATCCTCCCTGCCTCCCTATCAACCTCATCAGCTGATGCACCGAAGCTTGTTCAATAGACATTCGTCCACAGGCATGCTCATTCCCTTTGCGCTCTTCGCGTCCCTCGCCTGCGCGAGCAAGGACGCGCGGCCGACTCCTGCCGGCGAAGTTCTACCGGAAGGATCCGCGCCCGCCGTCGCTTCAGCTGGAGTGACCAGCGCCACCAGCTCATCCACCGCTCCGACGGCTGCGACCGCGAATCCAGGAACCGCGTCGAGTACGGGCGCCGGTAAGGATTCAGCAGCGAAAGATCCGCCGATCACCGTTCCCACAATTAAGGGACGTACCAAGAAGGACAGCATCGCGCTCGTGAGCGCTGTCAGAGCGGGATTGAAAAACAATGCGTGGCCGGTGAAGACAGTGCCGCAACTGCCGGGTGCAATACTTCCGGCCAACCGCATCGTCGCCTTCTACGGCAATCCGCTGTCGAAGAGAATGGGAATACTCGGCGAGCTACCACCGGATCAGATGCTGGCGCGCTTCGACAAGGAAATCGCCGCATGGGCGAAAGCCGATCCGTCGCATCCTGTGAAACCGGCGCTGCATCTGATTGCCGTCGTCGCGCAGGGAAGTCCGGGCAGAGACGGCAAATACCGCCTGCGCATGACCGACAGCCTGATCGATCTCGTCTCGCAATGGGCGGCGAAGAGAAACGCACTGCTTTTCCTCGACATTCAGGTAGGTCACAGCACTGTTCAGGAAGAAGTGCCGCGCCTGATTCCGTTTCTCAAGCGTCCCAACATAATGCTCGGGCTGGATCCGGAGTTCTCCATGAAAGTGCGGAGCACGAAAGCTGGATCAGGTGAGCGATCCAAGCCGGGCGACAGAATCGGGACGATGGATGCCAGCGATGTGAACTACGCCGTCGGCGTGCTCGCGGACATTGTCAAACAGAACAACCTGCCGCCCAAAGTGCTCGTCGTGCATCGCTTCACGCGCAGCATGCTCACCAACGCCAATCAGATCAAGCTGGATCCGCGAGTGCAGGTCGTGATCAACATGGACGGCTGGGGACAGCCGTGGCTGAAGTACGATTCCTACCGCGCATACGTGGAAGCGGAGCCCGTGCAGTTCACGGGGTTCAAACTGTTTTATCACAACGACACGAAGAAAGGCGACCCGCTTCTCACGCCACCCGAAGTGCTGATGCTCAATCCAAAGCCGCTCTACATACAGTACCAGTAAGCGCGTTGCTCGTTGGCCGGCCATATTAACGGCAGGTTTGCCGGAGAGCCGATAATGACAACCAGACGGGAGTTTCTCGCCGGAATGGCCGCTGCTGGGTTGAGCGCACAGCCCATTTTCCGCGAGCACGCGATCAAGTCTCTCTTCCGCGCCAACGCCATTGCCGGCGATCGGTCGCCGCTCGACATGGCTGACGACGAATCCTACTGGGCGGAAATCCAGCGCGCGTTCGACGCCGACCGCACGATGATCAATCTCAACAACGGCGGTTGCAGCCCAACGCCGAGTCACGTGCTTGAGGCGATGATCCGCGACCTGCGGTTCTCGAATGAGCTGCCGGTCGAGCACATGTGGCGCGTCCTCGAGCCGCGCATCGAGAGCGTGCGCCGCGACCTGGCGAACGAATTCGGCTGTGACGCGGAGGAAATGGCGATCACCCGCAATGCCTCCGAGTCAAACGAGATCATGATCATGGGCATCGACCTCAAGCCGGGCGATGAAGTGATCGTGTCGAACCAGAATTACCCGCGCATGCTCACCGCCTGGGATCAGCGCGTCCGCCGCAACGGTATCGCCGTCAAGCAGGTCTCATTCAAGGTCCCCCCGCCGTCGGACAATTATCTGGTGCAACAGTTCCAGGCTGCGATAACCCCGCGTACCAGGGTGATCGAGGTGACGCACATCACCAATCTCACTGGTCAGATCATGCCGGTGCGAAAGATCGTCGACATGGCAAAGCCGCTCGGCATCGAAGTCTTCGTGGACGGTGCGCACGCGTTCGCGCACTTCCCCTTCAAGCGTGACGATCTCAACTGTGATTACTACGGCACCAGCCTTCACAAGTGGCTGCTGGCCCCCGTCGGTACCGGCTTTCTTTACGTAAAGAAAGAGAAGCAAAAGAATCTTTGGCCGCTGATGGCCGCCGAGGCAAAGCAGGACAACGACATTCGGAAGTACGAGGAGATCGGCACCCATCCGGCAGCCAATCACAACGCGATATCAGCAGCGCTGGCATTCCATCACGGTATCGGGAGCCAGCGCAAGATCGCGCGGCTGCGCTACCTGCGCGATCGCTGGGCAAAGCGCGTTGTCGCTGAGAGTGCGCGGGTGAAAGTGCTGACGCCGCTCGACAACCGACAGGCGGGAGCGATCGCGCTGTTCCAGGTCGACGGAATCGATAACGTCAAGCTCGGCCAATGGCTGTTCAATCAGCATCGCATCGTCAACACGCCGATCGTGCACACCGAATTCAAGGGAATTCGCATCACGCCGAACGTCTACACCACGATCGATGAGATCGATTTGTTCGCGGACAAGGTGCTGGAGGCGGCGAAGAAGGGAATTCCGTCATAGGCTTCCCTGAAGCACGAACCCAACAATCAAAAGCGAGTCAATAACTCTCATGCTATTCATCGCCATTGGACTCGGCGCCGGAGTGATTGCGGGAATCTTTGGCATTGGCGGCGGCATCGTCATCGGGCCAGCGCTGATTCTGCTGGCGAAGTTCCAGCCGCAGACGGCGACCGGGACATCGCTTGGCGCGCTGCTGCTACCTGTCGGCGCTTTGGGCGCCTGGGAGTATTGGCGGCGTGGGCATCTCAATATCACCGCGTCATTGTGGATCGCGCTCGGTCTGTTCGTGGGAGCGTGGTTCGGGGCGAGACTGGCTCAGACGATCTCGGGACCGCAACTGCAGAAAGCGTTCGCGATTTTCCTCGTCATCATTGCAATCCGGGTGTGGATCAAAGCCTAGACGCGTGACGACGCACCTATAAAAGCGTCAACTCCACATGATTCTTTTCAGAACCGCCTCGCTGCTGATCGTTTCCAACATCTTCATGACATTTGCGTGGTATGGGCATCTGCGCACGCTCGGCGACAAGAAGTGGTACATCGCGGTAGTCGTCAGTTGGTCGATAGCGCTGCTCGAGTACATGTTCATGGTCCCGGCTAATCGAATCGGCGCAACGGAGCTCTCACTCGCGCAGCTGAAGATCCTTCAGGAAGCGATACGCTAACCGTCTTCGTGCCATTCGCGGTGCTTTACATGCGGCAGCCGCCAAGACTCGATTTCCTGTGGGCGGGACTGTGCATTGTGGGCGCGGTTTTCTTCATGTTTCGCGCGCACCCAGGCACCGATGGCAGGACCGCCAAAGAGCCGACACGGGTGGTCGGCAGCGCCCCGGCGGGCACACCACTCACCTCGCAGTAACGTCAGTTATATAGTCGTATCGTAACCGGGATCGGCGGCGTCGCGGCATCCTGGACGGTGAGGCGAACTCGACGAACCGTCGTCGGTGGGAAACGATCCAGTTTGGTGTATCCGATCGTCGATCCGCGCGACAAAACCTGCCAATCGGTTTCCGCAGCGCCGTGAAGCACGTACTTGGCGACTGATTGGCCCCGCGTGATGTCTTCCTCGAGACGTGCGATGGAAATTGCTGCCGGCTGAGGCAACTCGAGCTCAACTCCCCAGCCTCCGCCACTTGAGAACGGGTGCTTCGCGGCATTGGCGGCAAGGTCGTTGTCAAAAACCGTTTTCAACCGCGAGCGAAAATCGGTCAGTACCGACACATCGATGGGATGCAGCAGGCCGCCCGTCGTCGGCGGAACGTTGAGAAGCAGTTTGCCATTACGGCCGACGGAGGAAAAGTACAACTCCATCAGGTTTTCGGCCGATCGTACGCGATTGTCCTCCGCGGAATGGTAAAACCACCCGGGCCTGATCGAGACATCGACTTCGGCGGGCCGCCAGACCGTACCATCTCGATCACCGTGTTGCAGCGCCTCAGTAATCCAGACTCCCTCATCGCCTGGAAACTTGACCCTCGCGGGATCGACTGTTGACCAGTTTGGATCGCCGGCAATCCCCTTTTCGTTTCCGCACCAGCGGACATCCGGCCCGGCGTCGGAGAAGATGACGGCTTCGGGCTGGAACTGACGGACGATGCCGAAGAATCGAGGCCAATCGTAGAACTGAGTCTTACCATTGGGTCCTTCGCCGTTGGCGCCGTCGAACCACACTTCACTGATCGGCCCGTATCGCGTGAGCAGCTCTGTCAATTGGTCGGAGTACAGATTGTTGTAGCGCGGTGAATCCCCGTAGGTGGGACTGTTTCGATCCCACGGCGACAGGTACAGTCCGGCCTTCAGCCCATCGGCTCGGCATGCATCGGTGAATTCGCGCACGACATCTCCCGTCCCCCCACGCCAGTCGCTGGACGCGACTGAGTGTTTTGTTGTCGATGTTGGCCACAGGCAGAATCCGTCGTGATGCTTGGCGGTGAGAATCAGCGCGCGAGCGCCCGCGGCTTTTGCCGTTCTGGACCATTGCCGCGCGTCGAGCGAAGTCGGCAAGAATAAAGCGGGTCGTTCCCAACCCTCACCCCACTCCTTATCGGTGAACGTGTTGACGCCGAAGTGGAGAAAGAGAGCCAACTCGTCGCGCTGCCAGGCGAGCTGCGCCGCCGACGGGGCCGGACGAGCTGGCGCCAGCCCGGCGACCGTGCCGGGCAAACGCGCACAGCCAGCGAGGGCAGATGCGGAGAACTGGAGAAACGAGCGGCGATTCACGTTCGTAGGGTGATTATCAGTCTTTTGCCGCTACACGTCAAACGGCGCTGATTGGGTCACTGCGTTCTCGTAGTGTGGGGCGCCGGAGCGTTGTTCGCTTTCTGGCGCTGGGCGCGTGTGCCTATACGGAGCGGATCTCCGGGTATTTCCAGAACGCCCATATAGCATAGGCCAGCATCACGAGTCCGCCGCTGAAAATCGCCCATTCGACTCCGATGTAGCGTGCGAGCGCACCGACGAGGAATGATCCGATCGGCGGGAATCCAACGTAGACGAAGATGTAGGTGGCGATGACGCGCCCGCGCAGCTCGTCGGGGACAACTGACTGAATGATCCCGTTGGCCAATGCCCCGTTGATCAACATCGCCAGTCCCAGAAAGAGCAACACTGCCGCGGCGAGATGCACCGAGCGCATCAATGAGAACAGCATGATCAATCCCGCATACGCATAAGCGGTCGAGTTATAGAGTCTCCCTCGCCGAATGCGCAGGCCGAGCGCGGCCAGTAACAGCGCGCCGGTGAGAGCCCCTATGCCGACGAACGTCAGCAACAATCCGTAGCCGCCGGCACCGGTGTGGAGCACGTCGCGGGCGATGACCGGCATCATCGACAGGTATTGAAGGCCGAAAATGGAGTAGACAGCTACGACGCTCATCAAACCATAAACCGCGCGGTTGCCGCGAATGTACTGGAACCCCTGTTTGAGCTGCTCGAACGGAGAAACCAGGTTTTGAACCGGGACCCAACGCGGCAACTTCACCAGCGACAGGCTCGCGAGCACTGCGAGATAGCTCACCGCATTTACGGCAAAGCAAGCGGCGACGCCCCACTTTGCGAGTACGATCGCCGCGATCGACGGCCCGACGATGCGGGCGAGATTGAAGCCTCCGGAGTTGAGCGCAATCGCGTCGACGAGATCTTCGCGCGCGACCAGCTCGACGATCATCGCCTGCCGCGCCGGAATCTCGAACGCCGAGATTATTCCATTGATTGTGGTGAGGACGAGGAGTGAACCAACCCCAATTCGTCCGGACCATGTGAACCACCACAAGGCCGCGGCTTCGGCAAGCAGCAGCGATTGGCAGATGATGACGATGCGGAGCTTGTTGTGCCGATCCGCGATGACGCCGCCGTACAGCGACAGCAACAGGACAGGAAAGCTTCCAGCAGCACTGACCACTCCGACGAGAAACGCACTGTTCGTCAGCTCCAGCGCGAGCCACCCCTGCCCCACCGTCTGCATCCAGGTGCCGATCAGCGAGACGGTCTGCCCGGACCAGAACAGCCGGAAGTTTCGGTGAAGCTGGAGTGTTCTGAACGGGTTGATCGGGCGCGGACGCGCGCGCGACGGTGTCAGTCTGGGGCTGGTTTCGGGGGCGGGGGCGCTCGTTGCGTCAGCCATTCAGCAAAGGATTATACACGCGCCCGTCCCCGACTGTATGTTAGAGATTATGCGCTTCCATACGTACTCGAAATTCAGTCCGGAAGCCGCTGATGCCGTCGATCTGCAGGCGCTGCTGGATAAGCTCGCGGACTTCTTGCTGCAATCGGGTTTCGCGGGCGGACAGAGCTTTAATCCGTACTTCGACGACTTCGATTCGGAGCCCGATCGGTCGCTCGAGGCCTTGCGTCAAGCGATCCTGGATGCGCTGATCGAGAGCGGTCAGTTCACGCCCGATCTGCTGGAGGCTCTGCGTGGTGATGGCACCAAGGAATCCCAACAAAAACTGAGCGAGCTGCTCGATCAGCTGATCCAAAAGCTGGCGCAGGAAGGCTACCTGAATCTGCAGGCGCCACCGCAGATGCCCGCTGGTCATCAGCCCGTAACGGGGAAAGGGAGCCTCGCCCAGGCTGCATCCAAGAGCGTGCAGTTCAATCTCACCGACAAGGGCATCGACTTCCTCGGCTACAAGAGTCTGCGCCACATCCTGAGCTCACTTGGCAAATCGAGCTTTGGCTCGCACGACACGCCGCACTTAGCCACCGGAATCGAAGCCGACGGCTACAGCAAGGCGTACGAATTCGGTGACGTGCTCAACATGGATGTCAACGAGACTCTCAAGAATTCGCTGCTTCGCACCGGCTCGATCGAAGTGCCGATGGACATCGACTACGAAGATCTGATGGTGCGCCAGGCGGAGTATCGTTCGTCCTGCGCGACGGTGCTGATGCTGGATACGTCGCACTCGATGATTCTGTACGGTGAGGATCGATTCACGCCGGCGAAGAAGGTCGCGCTGGCGCTCACCCATCTCATTCGCACGCAGTTTCCCGGCGACACACTGCAGGTCGTGCTATTCCACGATTCGGCGGAGGAGATTCCGCTGGCCACGTTGCCACAGGCGCAAGTCGGGCCGTATCACACCAACACGGCCGAAGGCCTCAAGCTCGCGCGGCGCCTGCTCATGGCACAGAAGAAAGACATGCGACAGATCGTGATGATCACTGATGGCAAGCCGAGCGCGATGACGATGCCGAACGGGCAGATCTACAAGAATTCGATGGGTCTCGACAGCACGGTCATCGCCACAACATTGCGCGAAGTGGCAAATTGCCGTCGCGCGGGAATCCTCATCAATACGTTCATGCTGGCGCGGGACCGGGCGCTGGTGGAGTTCGTGAAGAGAGTGTCCGAGATCAGCAGGGGAAAAGCCTACTTCACGAACACGATGACGCTGGGGCAGTTTATTCTGATGGATTTTCTGCGGAAGAAGACGCAGAAAATCTCGTAGCTCACCCACCAGTACACAACTCGATGAGAATCAAAAGGGTCGTCAGCGGCCTCGCGGTTTCGCTTACCCTCGCCTGCGCCACAGTTCCCGCCCGCGGTCCGGCAAACGTCGCGTACGACATTCTCATCACCAACGCGCGGGTCGTGGATGGCACGGGCAATCCATGGTACCGCGGTGCTGTTGCTACACGAGGCGACCGCATCGCTTACGTCGGGCCGATGATCAACGGGTTGACCGGCGCGCGGGTCATCGATGCGCACGACCAGGTCGTGTCGCCGGGCTTCATCGACATGCTGGGCCATTCGGAATTCGCGGTTCTGCGCGCGCCGCACGCCGTGTCGAAGATCACGCAGGGAATCACCAGTGAGATAACGGGCGAGGTTTCGTCAGCATGGCCCAATGTCGCGCTCGGTCGCCAACCAAATCCACGGTATCCGTGGAGATCGCTGGGACAGTATTTCGACTTCCTCGAGAAAAGCGGCACCGCGATCAACCTCGGCACTTACGTCGGAACCAGTTCGGTACGTGAAGCAGTGATGGGAGACGCAACCCGTCATCCCACCGACGCCGAGATGCGACAGATGGGTGCATTGATAGACTCGGCGATGCGTGACGGCGCATTCGGTGTGGGTACAGGCCTGATCTATCTGCCCAGCACGTTCTTTTCGACGGAGGAGCTGATTGCGCTAACCAAATACGCTACGCTGTACAAAGGCGGCTACGCGGCTCACATCCGGAACGAAGGCAGCGGCTTGCTCGACGCAATCCGGGAAACGATTCGCATTGCATCCGAGGCAAACACCTGGGCGGAAATCCGGCACATCAAATCGCGCTCGTTCGAGCAGATGCAGCAGGCAGTGGCGCTGATCGATTCGGCGCGGAAGGCCGGAGTAGACATAACAGCTGATCAATACCCTTACATCGCCAGCGGCACGAGCCTTCAGGCGATGCTCAATACCTGGGTCCAGGAAGGCGGCGACGACTCATTGGTGATGCGGCTCAAGGATCCGGCGATTCGGGCGCGACTCAAGCAGGAGCTCGCCGCAGACTCTGCACGCGGGATCCGGACTGCTGCTCGTACGATGGTGAACGAAGTGGTCGCGGACTCTCTCAAGCAGTATCAGGGAAAGTTTCTGACAGACATTGGCAAAATGCGGGGTCAGGACGCATACGACGCAGCGTTCGACATCCTCATCGCTGACAGCGCCCGCACCAGCGCGATCTACTTTTCGTTCAACGAGGACGCGCTGCGCTACGTCATGAAGCAGCCGTGGGTGTCAGTTGGCCAGGACGCCGGCGCAGTGAGTCCTGACTCGACGGGGAAATGGCGCGAGCGCGGACATCCGCGCGGGTTCGGGACGTTCCCGCGAATCCTCGGGCGTTACGTGCGGCAGGATTCCGTCATTTCACTCGAGTTTGCGGTGAGGAAGATGACTTCGCTCGCTGCACAGCGGGTGGGTCTCAACGATCGCGGGCTGCTCAAGCCCGGTATCTACGCCGACATCACGGTATTCGATCCGAACACGATCATCGACAACTCCACCTTCGAGAACCCGTCGCAGCTGGCGACCGGCGTCAGTTACGTAATCGTTAATGGAGTGCCCGTCATCGATGGCGGCCAACCCACGTCGGCGCTTCCAGGCCGGGCGTTGAAGGGACAGGGATACCACCGCTAGGCGCGGACGATGCGCCAGAGCGTTTGCTTGGCGTCGCCTAGCCGGCCCGACGATCGGGAGTAGGTTCTCTGATATCTCCCATGAAATCGCTTACTCCCACAATCACCGTTCACAAGTTCGGCGGTGCCGCGCTTGCTGACGCCACGGCAATGCGGAAGGTCGCGAGCATCCTCGCCAACGACGCCGCGCCGCGCAAAGTCGTTGTCGCATCCGCCATGCTCGGCGTTACCGACTCCTTGCTCGACATTGCGCATCGCGCAGGTGCGGGCGAACTAGATCCGGCAGCAATCGATAGCGTGCGCGACAGACACTTGACTACCGCGCGATCGCTTGGAATCGTCGGTCCTGGTGACGCTGCCCTGCAAGAGAAGATCGCCGAGGCGTTCGCCGAGCTGCATCGGTTGTTCGGAGAGATCGCTCAAAGTGAGTTGACTCCGGCCCTGACTGACGCTTTCCTGTCGCACGGTGACCGTGTCGCAGCCAGGATCCTCGCCGCAGCGCTCACGGCCGGCGGCATCCCTGCAGACTTCGTAGAGGCGACGGATGTCGTGCGCGCCGACGGTCCCCACGGAAACGCAAGTCCAGATATAGAGAATACTGCGCGCGAGTCGGAGCGCGTCCTTCGGCCAATCATCGACCACGGCGTAGTCCCGGTCGTACCGGGTTTTGTCGGTCGGTCGCCACGGGGCGATATCGTTACGCTCGGCCGGGGCGGGTCCGATCTCACCGCTACTCTCCTGGGTCGAGTCCTCGGCGCTCGTGATGTGATTCTGTGGAAAGATGTGCCCGGCCTGTTGACGGCAGATCCGCGCGTCGTTCCCGACGCACGATTGATTCCCGTACTGCACGTACGCGAAGCATCGGAGCTCGCGTACTACGGCGCCAAGGTTTTGCACCCACGATCGTTGATCGCGCTGCAGGCGGGAACGCGACTCATCATCCGTCCCTACGCCGACCCAGCTGCGCACGGCACCGAGATCGTGGTCGAGCGCGAGAGAAAGCCGGCGGCGGGACGCGCTCGTCGCCCGGTGAAGGCTCTCACAGCGATTGCCGACCAGACGCTATTGACGATCGCCGGCAATGGCATGGTCGGCGTGCCCGGTGTCGCCGCGCGCGCGTTCGGCGCGCTCGAGCGGGCCGGCGTTTCGGTCTCGCTGATTTCGCAGGCGTCGTCGGAGCACTCCATCTGCATGGGCATTCCCAGCATCGCGGCGAACTCTGCGGCAGCAGCGTTGCGCGAAGCGTTCGCTCCCGAGCTGGCGCGCCGGGAGATCGATGCGATCGAAGCACGACCCGACCTCGCCACGATTGCTGTCGTCGGATTGGGTATGGCAGGAACGCCGGGCGTCGCGGCGCGGCTATTTGGCGCACTGGCCGACGAGGGAGTCAACATCGTCGCGATCGCGCAGGGCGCCAGCGAGCTCAACATCTCACTCGTCGTCGAGGGACGTGATGCCGCCAAGGCGCAGCGGGCGATCCATTCCGCGTTTCGGCTCGGCAAGATCGGTGGTGGCGCGGCGGTCCATCCGGAGCACGCCGACGTCGTCATACTCGGCTTCGGCCAGATCGGTCGCGAGCTCGCGGCGCAGATGGCGACGCACTCGTCTCGCGCGGGAGAACAAGTGCAGGCGCGAGTGGTGGGTGTCATCGATCGCAGCGGCTACGTCTTCGACGCACGCGGACTCTCGGCGAAGCGATTGCAAGAGCTGATCGACGCCAAGGCAGCACGGACGCCGTTGTCGGGAGTGCGGCGCGGAGTACACGCTACGGCCGAGGAGGCAATTGGAGCGATCACTGCCCACGCGCTGTCGCGTCCGATTCTGGTCGATGTAACTGCAGGCGATACTGGTCCCGTGCTCGAGCAGGCCTTGGCGCACGGAATGGATATCGTGCTGGCGAACAAGCGCCCGCTCGCCGGCCCGGAGAAAGACGCGCGCGCACTTGCGCACGCGGCGGCGGCAGACGGTCGGCGCGTGCTGCACGAGGCGACGGTGGGCGCGGGTCTCCCGGTGATCGACACAATTCAGAAGCTCACCGAGTCGGGCGACCATATTCTTCGCATCGAAGCCTGTCCCTCGGGGACACTGGGTTACCTGCTCGGTGAGATGGGCCGGGGGACATCCTTCTCCACCGCGCTGCGCGAGGCGATGAGACGCGGTTACACCGAGCCCGATCCACGCGACGATCTTTCCGGTATGGACGTCGCGCGCAAAGCACTGATACTGGGCCGACTGATCGGGTACTCGGGGGAGCTCACGGACGTGGAGGTCGAGTCTCTGGTTCCCGAGTCACTACGCGACGTTGCACCCGATGCCTTTCTCGACCGCCTGCACGAGGTGGACGCGGAGTGGGAGCAGCGCATTCGCCTCGCACGTGAGCGAGGAACGGTGCTTCGCTACCGCGCGACGGTGACGAAGCGAGAGGCGCGCGTCGGCATCGCGGCCGTCGATGGATCGAGCTCGCTGGCGTCGCTGGCGGGAACCGACAACCATTTTTCGTTCACCACGCGTCGGTATCGCGCCAATCCGCTAGTAATCACCGGTCCCGGAGCCGGCGCAGCCGTAACTGCAGCCGGCGTACTCAACGATGTGCTGAAGCTGGCGGGAACTCGTTGAAACGGGGCTCGACGAATCGGCTACGCTGTGAGTCGTGCGGCACCGCGCTTGGTGAGCTCGATCCGCGGACGACTTGTCCCAAGTGTGGCGGACTTCTCTCGGTGGAGATCGAGCTTCCCTCCAGGCGCGGTGCGGCCCTGCGCGCGATGTTCGACGAAAGGGTTGCTCCAGCTCGAACGAAGGGCGTGACGAGCGATGCCTTGGCGTCGGGTGTCTGGCGATTTCGCGAGCTCGTATTACCAGGAATTGCCGATAGCGACCTGGTGACTCAGTGGGAGGGCAACACTCCCCTGCTCGCACGCGAGCGCGTCGCCCGCTGGGCGAACGTGCCCGGGCTGATGCTCAAGCACGAGGGACACAACCCGACCGGCTCGTTCAAGGACCGCGGGATGACCGTCGCCGTGAGTCAGGCAAACCGCATCGCCGCCAGTGCGGTGTCCTGCGCGTCGACCGGTAACACCTCGGCGTCGCTCGCCGCCTACGCCGCGCTGGCGGGGATTCCGGCAATCGTTCTCGTCCCCGCCGGCCAGGTCGCGCTCGGCAAGCTGGCCCAAACTCTCGCCTATGGCGCGCGCACACTACTGGTGCGCGGCGACTTCGACGACTGTCTCCGCCTGGCGCGAGAATCGTCGGAGCGACTAGGCGTCTACCTGGCGAACTCCATCAACCCGTTTCGAATCGCTGGTCAGACCGCGATCGTTTTCGAGATGCTGCAGCAGCTCGGCTGGCAGGCACCGGACTGGATCGTGCTGCCGGCGGGGAATCTTGGGAACACTGCCGCGTTTGGCGCGGCGCTTCGTCTGGCTCGGGAGACGGGACTGATTGATTCATCTCCGCGGCTGGCAGCAGTACAGGCAGAGGGGGCCGCGCCCTTCGCGCAAAGTTTTCGCGCCGGATTCGCTGAGCGAAAGACAGTACGTGCCGAAACCGTGGCGACGGCGATCAAGATCGGCGACCCCGCGTCGTACGATCGCGGGGTGCGCGCGATCCGCGAGACGAATGGAGTCGTTCTGGATGTGAGTGATGCAGAAATCCTCGAGGCAAAAGCAGTGATCGACGCCAGCGGAGTTGGTTGCGAGCCGGCGAGCGCGGCGAGCGTAGCTGGAGCACGGCGGCTGGCGCGCGACGGGACGATCTCAAAGGGAGACCGAGTAGTCGCTGTTCTTACCGGACACATTCTGAAGGATCCGGGCATTTTGATTGACTACCATAAGGATGCGAAGCGGCCATTGGCCAACATTCCAATCGACATCGACGCTGAGATCAGCGCGGTAGAGCGAGTGCTCGCAGACTCCGCGTCACCGCAGCCCGCGCGATGAGCGCAACTCGGTCGATGGCGCGTGTGAAAGTGCCGGCGAGCACGTCCAATCTCGGTGCCGGGTTCGATTGCGTGGGCGTCGCGGTCGATCGGTGGTTGTCTGCCGCTGTAGGCGTGAGTGAGGGCGCACACGTCCAGCGAGTGACGATCATTCGGTCAGGTGCAGTCGCCAATCTCGCCGAGACTGCAGAGGATGACCTGTTGCATCTGGGTTTCCGGCTCGCGTGTCAGTCGCGCAGTCACGAGATTCCGCGGCGCGTCGATTACCACGTGACCTCGACGATCCCTGTTGCGCGTGGGCTGGGAGCCTCCGCGGCCGCTCTCATAGCCGGCGCAATGCTAGCTAATGAATCTCTCCGACTGGAGTTGACTCGCGAGGAGATCGCCGCGCTGTGTTCGCGCGAGGAGGGTCATCCCGACAACATCGGAGCCGCGGTATTTGGGGGCGCCGTACTGAGCGTCAACACGGGCCGCAACTCGACGAACGAGTACGCTTTCTCCTCGTTGCGGATTCACCCGGAGATTGCATTGGTCTTCTCCGTTCCAGAGTTGGAAATCGAGACGGCCGCGGCGCGCGCTGTGTTGCCCTCTTCATTGCCGTATCGGACCACCATCGCGGCCATTGCCAAAGCGGCGGCACTCGTCGACGGACTGACGTCAGGAGACGCCAACCTACTTGCCTACGCTCTCGATGATGTCGTCCACGTTCCCTTCCGTCGCGAGCTTCTTCCCGGCTACGACTCGGTCGTTAGCGCAGCGATCGGCGCCGGCGCCTTCGGCGCGACGCTGAGTGGGTCTGGCTCAACAATCGTCGCCGTAGCGCCACTCAGTGTCGTATCGCCCGTCGGATCAGCCATGCAAAGAGCCTGGCAAAAACTGGATCAGACTGCCGAGGTGATCGTTGGTGTGAAGTCAGTCGAGGGCGCAAAATCCAGTTGATGCTGGAGACCGCAGGCAACCTGCCTAACGACGATCCAGCCCCTGCTGTTGAGCCGATTTTGGCCGGCTCCTTGCCCCGATTCGCGGCCGAGTTGCAGAGATGCAACGTCACTCAACAAGGGCGCTGATCATGCAAATAACAAAATGGATTTCTATGGTGCTGCTGCCTTTAACTATGGCAGCACTCGCGACAACCGCCGACGCTCAGGGCAAAGGAAAGGGCCAGGGACAGGGCGGTCAGAAAGTCGAGCAGACACAAAGTCGTGGAAACGGAAAGTCCGGTAAGACAGCAGCACCCTCGAAAGGTGCATCGGCTGAGAAACGGGGGAATTCCGGGCAGGTCGTAGCAGCAAAAAGTCATGGAAATGGAGGCGCAAAGGTGACTGGGAAAGCGGCGCACGCCGTACCGGCTTCATCAAATGCTTCGCCGCGCGCAGTCATCGCCACATCCTCCAATCGTGGACACACCGTCGGCAGATATGCCCGCGACTTACGCGTCAACGAAGTGCGGCCGGCGATCCGCACATATGTCGTCAGCAACAAGCCATCACAGTTCGTAACCGGCGGGGCGGTCGCGTACGCGTTTGCGCGCGGTGCGCCGGAAAACGCGCTGGTTGTTGTGCCGGTGGCGAATCAGGTAGCGCTGCGCAATCGCCGCGGTGAAGAGCTGTTGGTACTCGACGACAACCGCGCACGGAGTCTGGGATCCTGGCAAGTGTCTCCGCTCAGAAACGAAGTCAAATCGGGTTCACCGAGTTTCTGTCGTTCGGGTGCTGGCCATCCGGTCTGGGGACGTCAGTGGTGTATCGACAAGGGCTTCGGCCTCGGCACCGATCAGAACGTGCGCTGGGGTTCGACACGCGATATCAACAACGTCATTCTGGGCCGCGGTATCAACACCGGCTCTGTAACACACAACGCATTGTTGAATCTGCTGGGCCCGGTGGTGTTCAACAGGCTCGCACTCCATGCGGTGACGCTTGGGTATACGGACCCGCTCACCGGCATGTGGCGCAGTGAATCGACCGGCCCGCAGGTGTTGCTGGTCAATTCCGGCAGTTATCCGGTTGCCGAGTTGGTCGACACGAATCGCGACCAGCGTGGCGATTTGATGCTCGTATCACTGAGACCCTGGTAACGGCTGATCTGCAGCTGAGTGGGTGACTGCCCATTCAGCTGCAGACTATGCCTGCGCAGTCCGTTCCCCGTTATCGAACGTAGCGCAGATACTCGTACGCTACGGTATTCGTGCCCGTATTTATCGGGCCGCGGTAAGCTTGGTCTGGTACTGCCGCTCCTTGGGACCAATGTAAATCTGGCGCGGCCGCGAGATCTTCTGCTCCTTGTCGAGCAGCATCTCTTCCCACTGCGCGAGCCAACCCGACATGCGCGCGATTGCGAACAGCACGGTGAAGAAATCGGTCGGGAAGCCCATCGAGCGGTAGATCAAACCCGTGTAGAAATCCACGTTCGGATAGAGCTTGCGCGATGTGAAGTAGTCATCGGAAAGCGCGATACGCTCCAGCTCGAGCGCGATCTCCAGATCCTTGTCTACGCCGACGACCTTGAAGACTTCGTCGGCCAGCCTTTTCACGATCTTGGCGCGCGGATCGTAGCTCTTGTACACGCGGTGACCGAATCCCATCAGGCGGCCGCCCTCGCCGCTCTTCACGCTTTCAATGAACTTCGGCACGTTCTTGACGTTGCCGATCTCGGTGATCATGCGCAGAACCTGCTCATTCGCGCCACCGTGCAGCGGTCCAAACAACGCTGCTACGCCGGCCGACATCGCCGAAAACGGATCGACGTGGGAGGAGCCGACGCCGCGCACTGCGCTCGTCGAGCAATTCTGCTCGTGATCGGCGTGAAGAATGAACAGGATCTCCAGCGCCCGGACGAACGTCGGATTCGCCTCGTACTTCGATTCGCTCATGCGATTCACCATCGAGAGGAAGTTCTCGACGTACGAGAGTCGGTTGTCCGGATAAACGAATGGCAGCCCTTTGACGTGGCGGTACGAGAACGCTGCGATCGTCGGCGTCTTGCCAAGCAGACGAATGATCGAGATGTTGCGCTCTTTATCGTCGTAGATGTTGCGCGACGTTGGATAAAACGATGCCAAACCGGCGATCGAGCTGTTCAGCATCGCCATCGGATGGGCGTCGTAACGGAAGCCCTCGAGGAACTTGCGGAAGTTTTCGTGGACGTACGTGTGCCACGTCACATCGTGCACGAACTGATCGTACTGGTCCTGCGTCGGCAGTTCCCCGTTCCGCAGCAGCCACGCGACTTCGAGGAATGTCGCCTTCTCGGCCAGCTGCTCGATTGGATAGCCACGGTAGCGCAGGATTCCCTTGTCACCGTCGATGTAGGTGATCGCGCTCCGGCACGACGCCGTATTCAGGAACGCCGGATCGTAGCTCATGAGACCCGAGTCATTCGGGTCGGCGGTTGTGATCTTCTTGAGCTCGGTCGCGCGAATCGCGCATTCCGAGATCGGGACCGTGTAGTCCTTGCTTGTGCGGGTGTCCTTTATCTCGAGCGCACCGCCACTGGAGGCAGGCGTTCGTGGGCTGTTTGAAGCCTTCGCGGTCGCTGATGCACGGCTGCCGTCAGTGGCGGGCTTTTTCTTGTTGGTTGAAGGTGCTGCGGTCGTACCAGTCTTCGGCATCAGGCTCTCCCGGTGATACTTGAATTTAGCGACTGGCGGGCCGGTGTGATAACGGCGCAGTATACAGTACAACGTGCGAACAGGAGTGCGATGAAGGCCAAAGAAGCTCGTGGAGTTCTATCCAACGCCGACGTAATGCTGACGATGACGCCGATGCCGAGTCGGTCGAAGTTCCTGGGGAAGCTGCTGCGAAGTTTCAGCATTGCCGCGACAGTCATCGGCGGCGGCCTTTTCATCGGTATGCTCGGCTACCACGTTCTGGGCGGATTGAGCTGGCTGGAGTCGTTTTACTACGCGGCAATGATCCTGTCTGGCGAGGGGCCTCCACCAGATCCCGTAGGAATGAGCACAGCCCGAACAAGCGAGCTGCATTTCTTCGCCGGCTTCTACGCGCTATTCAGCGGCGTCACTTTCATTACGATGGTCGGGGTGTTGCTGGCACCGGTGCTACATCGGTTCCTGCACCGATTTCATCTCGAGCTGGCGGCGCACGAGGGCGAATAAAAAGAAGCCCGGGAGAATCTCCCGGGCTTCTTTTTTACAGCTTCAGGCAGTTGATCGAATCAGGTGCAGGTAATTACACCGTTGATCATCGAGCACGTCTTCGCCGACTGTGAGTGCGTCGCGGTCGCGCTCCATGACGGAGGCGGGCCGGCAACTGCTGTCACGACGACCGTGACGTTCTGCGAAGGGCTAAAGCCCTGGACAGGAGCCGCAGAGGTCGCGGTTCCCGAGAAGTACGCACCCTGGTTGTCAGCGGCATACTGCTCTTCATATGTGGCAATGTTACGAAGGTCAGACTTCATTGCAGCGACGTAAGCCTTGTCCTTCGTGTTCGCGAACTTCGGAATCGCGATCGCGGCAAGAATGCCGATGATGACGACAACGATCAGAAGCTCGATCAGTGTGAAGCCTTTTTTATTGCTCATTTACTCTCCTGAAGCGGTTGGAAGTGCGGCTACGTGAGTTGCCGTTGCAGAGAAGACTCTTAGGGGTTTCCCCCGGCAACCAAATGTTATTGATGAGTTAAGGCCTCCAAACGGGCCTCGCCGGAAGAAATTCTACTTTTGCTATCGCGAATTGCGACGCGCACCGCGGAACGCAAAACCGCTCGTTTGCGATTAGGAAAGCGGGCCCTGAATAATCCCCGAAACCGGGCTCGGTCAGAGCTTCTTCACGCGCGTGACTTTCCAGCGTCCGCCAGTGACGCGACCCCCCGGTGCCGTAGGTACAGTGGTGAAAGTTCCCTCGATGGTGTTGGCATCAGTGAACGAGCCCTGGAATTTCGTCGTCGCGGTACAGTTGCACTCGGGTTCGCGGTAGGGATCGAGCTCACCCGAAACCGTGCCTCCTTCCTTCCGGATAAAATGGATCTTCACGAGCGTGCGATCGGAAACGTTTTCCATCGTCTCCCGCTCCTCTCGCGTGAGCAGCGAATCCGGTTTGGGGAAAAGGACGACCCCCCCGGAAGCCGCCGACTCGCCTGCACGCAGAGTGAAGGCGATGGTGCCGGTGCGTCCCGTCTGAGAGTTGGTCGAGCTGCCCCGCCACTGACCGACGAGCGGGTGCAGATCGAAGTCGCTGGAAGCGAGCTCGATTCCCGGCGTTGAGCGGGCACAAGCAGTCCCCGTTGCCGTGATCGCCGCCAGCGTTAACACGATCGCTCGATTCATATTTCGCTCCGGTCGAAACTTCAGACCAGAGATTGGCAGCTTTTCATGCGCGTTTCAAGCGGCGGCGTCCGGTGACTTCGCCACGACCGGCGGCGCGCGGAATCCCTTGCGCTCCATTGCGCCCCAGTCTTTTCTGCCGCGCACGAATTTCCAGAGGCCGCGGAGTCGCCAGTAAACAGTCAGCTGTCGATAGCCCAGGTTTTCGAGCAGCGCCCACCAGAAGAGCAGTGCCCGATCGCGGAACGAGTTGTAGCGATGGAAACTGAGATCCTCGAGAATGAGAGTGAACGCCGTCAGCGCCGTTCCCAATCCATAAGCAGTGAGATAGAAGAGGCCGGCAAAGGTCCAATCGACAACGCCGAAGGCGAGACCCAGTACGAGACTCACCAGCCCGACTGCTTCTATCACCGGCGCCAGCAACTCGACGAACGCGTAGTACGGGAAAACCAACAGTCCCGTCACCCCGTAGCGCGGATTGAGCAGCATCCCGCGATGTCTCCACAGCACATCGGCGAGCCCGCGATGCCAGCGATCGCGCTGACGACCCAACACCCTTGCGCTCTCGGGCACTTCGGTCCACGCCACCGGATCGGGAACGAAAGCAATCTTTCCCGGACCGCCGTGCTGGTATGACAGCCGCTTGAGCCGCACTACCAGCTCCATGTCTTCACCGACGGTGTCGTGCAGATATCCGCCCGCGCTCAACACCGCTTCGCGGTGAAAGAGTCCGAAAGCGCCGGAGATGATGATGTTCCCGCCAAGCCTGTTCCAGCCCAATCTGCCAAAGAGGAACGCGCGCAAATATTCGACGACCTGGATTCCCGCCAGCAAGTTCGTCGGTACGGATGTCTTCTCGACGCGGCCGTGCTTGACCACCGAGCCGTTCACGACGCGAATCGTTCCGCCCGTTGCCACGACATCGGTCGCGTAGAGGAATGGGCGAACCATCCGCTGTAGTCCGTCCGCTTCAATCAGCGTGTCGGCATCCATCGCGCAAATCAGCTCCCCACGGGCGAAGCTGAGGCCGACGTTGAGCGCGTCCGCCTTGCCGCCGTTTTCCTTGTCGACAACGACGAGGCCCTGGAAGGTCGAGGAGCGATACAACGCTCGCACCGGTTTGGTCTCGATCTTTCGCTCGTAGATCGTTTTTACGGGGACGAGATCGAACTTCTGGATCAGCACATCAACCGTTCGATCCTTCGATCCATCGCTGATGACAATCACTTCGAGACTCGGATACTTAAGCGCTAGCAGCGCGCGCAGGCTGACCTCGATCGTCGCCTCCTCATTGAACGCAGGCGCGAGAATCGAAATCGTCGGCGAGAGCGTCGAGCTCAGTAACAGATGTCGACTCTCATCCGCGATCAGCAGCATGTGACGACGCAGCTCCAGCAGCGAACTGACCAACAGCACCAGGTACCAGCCGTTGACGGCGAGGAAATAGAGGAGGACGACGAACTGTCCCTTCACCAGGAACTGCGTCGCCCACAGGGCAATGATTTCTCTCATCCTGCCGCTGCCTCCGGGAGATCCAGAACCTGCTGCGCCATGTCGGCCGCAAATCGATCGTCGCCCTTCAGCGCTTTGCGCAAAAACAACGTTCCGGCGGCGCCGATCGCGCGCAGAGCGAGGCCTGCCTCGCGGCGCACGCGCCACCGTTGATCGCGCAAACGCTCGGCGAGCAGAGAACCTGCCTGCCAGTAGTGCATGCGCCCGAGTCCACTCGCCGCAGCCGCTCGCACACGATCCGCGTCGTCACCAAGCATCTCTATGAGACGCGCGGCTGCCTCAGCGCCACCGATCGCACCCAGAAGCCTGGCCGACGCCTCGCGAACTCCGATGTCATCCGCGCGCGACAGTCGCAGTGCTGATTCGAGAAAGCGCAATTCCGCGATCGGCTCCGCCACGCGCAAGCCCGCTTCGGCGGCGCGGCCGGAATGTGTCTCGAGGAATGTGGCCAGCGGCGCGGCGATGATCGTACCCATGCGCAGCAAGGCGTTTTGCACCGCGAAACGGGCCTGCGTCGCCGGGTCTGCAAGCAGCTCGAGCATCGCCGCAACCAGTTCGGTTGAAGCCTGCGCCGCGGCCCACTCGGCGGCCTGCGCGCGCACGGCGGGATGCGGATCGGAGAGGAGCTTGTGCACCAGAGGATCGGCGACATCCAGCTGTGAAAGGATTCGGGCGCCGCGCAAGCGCCGCGTCCACCGTTTATGAATGCACAGCGCGCGAGCGCGGTCGATCACGCCGACCTGCTGGGCGACGAAGCGCAGTCGCTCCTTTCCCGTGCCGCTCAGGTTACGCGAGATCTCGAGAAAGGCGAAGGTCTGCACATCGTGCGGCAGACTCTTGAGCAGCTCAATGTCTTCAACGTTGACGAGACCGCGTGTAACGAGGCGGGCCAACGCCTCGCGTGCGATTTTCGACAACCTCTCCATTCTGCGGGCGGTCGTGCGAAGCCACAGCCCGTGCACGAAGTACACACTCACCGCCAGCGCGAGGAGCACTACTTCGATGATCATGATGATGTCGAGCAGTGACTCGCTTACCATACCTGCCCCTGCTTGAGCACCGCCCGCACCTTGTGCATCAACACCGGCACGCTGAACGGTTTTGCAATGTGATCCATCGCACCGAGCTCGAGCGCGGCCAGCACGTCACGCTCACCGGTTCGCGAGGTCAGCATGACGACGTTGCTCTTGGTGGTTATCTCTCCCGCTTTGAGCCTGCGCAGCACATCGAGCCCGTTGAGCGCGGGAATGTCGACGCCAAGCAGAATTACCGAGGCTTGCACTTCGGGGGAAGTGCCGGTGAGCGCAGCGACCGCGGCCTCACCGTCGGGATACGTCGCCACCCGCAAGCTGCGGCTCTCCATTGCGTGCTGCAGCAACGACACCAGCGCAGCGTCGTCGTCGACAATTGCGACATCGACGCGACGAGTCAGCGGACCGGTGGGCTTGACTCCGGCGACACCAACAGGTGTCTTGCCGCCGATTTCTCTCGCCTTTTCCATTGCCTTGATCGCTTCTTCGCGTAGAGCAATTACGGTGTCGCCATCGGCCTGATACTGGGCGACACCACCGCTGCAGGCAACGTGGACGCGACGCCCGTCTTCAGCGAGGAAATTCAGCTCAGCGACTTTGCCGCAGATCTGGGCGAGCTTGATCGCGGCGGCGTCCTTCGGGCTGCCGTACATGCCGATGACAAAGTCGGGACCGCCCCACCAACCCGGCACGTCCTCAGCGCGGAATGATTTGGGCAGCAGTCCGCCGACACCGCGCAGAACACTGTCCGTCAGTGCGCGTCCAAAATTCTGCGACAGCGTGCCGAACGCGTCGATCTGCAGCACGGCGATCGAGTACGGATCTGATTTGCGGCGAGCCAGTCTGAGGAAACGGTCGATCAGCTCGGTCGCTTTCATTGCCGTCGCCAAACCCGTGAGCGGATCGGTTTCAACGGGAGCCTTGCGTGCTCTCATACCTGCGAGCCGGCTCTCGATGCGCATCATCAGCTCCGCGGGAACGAACGGTTTGCCGACGTAATCATCCGCACCCGCGCTGAAGACGCGGTGTACGCTAACCTGGTCGGTATGCCCGGTGAGGAAGATCACCGGCAGCTCGCTCCAGCGGCGATCGTTGCGAATGACTCGGCAGAGCTCGACACCGCTGATCTTGGGCATCTCGAGGTCGAGCAAAACGAGGTTCGGCTTCGTCTCCTCCAGCACCGTCCAGAAACGGAGCGGATCGTTCAACGCAGTCACAACGAGGCCGCGCCGATTAAGAAGCGAGGTAAGTCCCCGTGTGACCAGCGCTTCGTCATCGACGATCAGTATACGCTTGCCTTCGAGCTGCGCCTCCTCGAATGCAGCCGACACGTGCGCTGGAGTTGGTGTGCGGGGATCGTGTTGCGCCGGGGGCGGAGGAGTCGGCGCACCGGTGAGATGCTGACGCAGAGCGAGCAGCTGCTCGGAAACGGCGAGCCCGTCTACCGCGGAAAGCGAATTACTCCCAAATCGCTCGGCGAGGTCGCGAGCGACGCCTGCAGCCTTCTGGAATCCGAATCGTGACGCGACCTCGGCGACGGCTTGCGCCTCCTGCGCCGCCGCCTGCTTTTCCTCGACGCCGGTTTTGTTGTCGAGCAGCGCGATCGCCGCATCGTCGATCTTGTCGATCCTCTGAAAAGTGGCGGGTTTGGTGCGATCCCAGGCGGCGAAGACGGCCGATGCGATGTGCTCAGCGTGCAACGCCTGCGGTGGCAGCAGCTCCACGCCGGCCATTTTCGCCAGCTCGCGCAGCATTTCATCCACGTCGACCGGTACGAGAAAGAACCGGTCCACCTGAATGTCCTTCAGCGCATGCAGCGCGTTCTCCGCCTGCTGCATCGAGATGAGGAAGACGACGCGCATATCGTCGCTCGCATCCTTGGCGCGGCGAGCGACGTAGATGGCATCCTCCGTGGGCAGTACATCGCTGAGGATCACCAGGCGCGCTTCGCCATGGGCGGCAGCGCGTCCCATCTGTTGCGAATTCTCGAATTCGCTGACCGCTACATCACGTAGCCGCAATCCGATTTCGCGGACCGTTTCCGCGGGCAGTCCCGCCACGAGGACTTTGACGGGTGCTGCCATCGATTAGGGGATGTAGGGTTCCCCATTCGCCAGGAGCTGGATCGAGGCGAATTCAGAGACGTGATTAGTGGACTTGGCGGCAGCAGCCAGCGCCCAGGCGCTGAGCCCTGAGGAGGTCATAGAAGAGGGAAGAGTAAAAACCCCCTCAGGTAACACCTTTATAGTAGCGGTGGGCAGTCGAGGACCGAGGGCCGAGGACCAACTGCATTGATAATCGCGGACTTATTGAGGACGCGGACTTATCCAGTCGGGGACGCCCTACGCGTCAGCGGGTGTTTGTTTGGACAGCGCTACTACAGCGTTCCATTCGGTCGGCCCAACCTTTTGGACCGAGAGCCGATTCCCCTTTTGGAGCAGGGGCATCCCCTCCAGCTCAGGGTGTGTGCGCATTTCAGCCAGCGTTACGACGCGCTGGAGCTTCTCGACGGCATGGACGTCCACCATCGACCATTGCGATTCCCCGCCCTTGCTGCGCGGATCGAAATGCGGATCCTTGGGATCGACGGCTGTCGTGTCGGGATAGCCTTCGCGCACGACTTCGACGATGCCGATGATCCCCGGACTTTCTCCTCCGGAGTGGTAAAAGAAAGCGAGATCGCCCTTCTTCATCTCATCCCGCATGTAGTTTCGTGCCTGGAAGTTTCGCACGCCATCCCAATGCGTTGTCCGGTCAGGGGCGTTCCAGAGGTCGTCCCACGAGAAAGTTTCCGCGTCAGACTTGAGCAGCCAGTACTGCCGGTCTTTGTGCGCGCCCTGCGTGACCTTCGCCATTCACCACCGCCGTCAGAAGTGTAGGGCCCAGTGGAACCTAACTGTCTAAGCACCGTAGATTGAGATACATCATAACAACCAATCCCAGCAGGTCAGTATCTATGAATCGCCACACTCTCCGGGCGCGCCTGTTCGCGCCCGCACTCCCGCTGTTCATCATCACCGCGGCCGCAACAGCACAAACCGCGAGCTCACCGCTCTCATATCCGCCGGCGCCCCGTGGAACCCAGGTGGATGTCTATCACGGCGTAAGCGTTGCCGATCCCTATCGGTGGCTGGAAGATGTCGATGCGCCCGCGACCAAGGCGTGGGTTGAAGCCCAGAACAGGCTGACTGATTCATTCCTGGCATCGATTCCCCAGAGAACCGCGATCCACAATCGATTGACAGGGTTGTGGAACTACGCCCGCTATTCTGCACCATTCAAGGAAAATGGCCGCTACTTCTATTTCCAGAACACCGGCTTGCAGAACCAGAGCGTCCTCTTCGTCCAGGACGGACGAGGATCGCCGCCAAGAGTGTTGCTGGACCCGAACGTCCTGTCGTCCGACGGGACGGTCGCGCTGGGAAGTGTCGCCGCCTCGGATGATGCACGGTACCTCGCCTACAGTCTTTCGACGAGCGGCTCCGATTGGCAGGAGATCCACGTGCGCGACGTCACTACCGGACGAGACGTGCCTGACACTGTCAAATGGGTGAAGTTCTCGGGCATTTCATGGACGCACGACAATCGCGGCTTCTTCTATTCGCGGTTCGACGAGCCGACATCGGGCAACAAGATGATCAACGCCAACAAGAACCATAAGCTGTACTACCATCGCGTTGGTCAGCCCCAATCGCGTGACGAGCTGGTCTATGATCGGCCCGACCAGCCGGACTGGCTCTTCTTCGGAACAGTGTCGGACGACGGACAATTTCTCGTCATCAACGTTGCACAGGGCAGCGACGTCAGAACCCGTCTCTACTTCATCGACCTCGACAATCCCGGGAAACCGCAGATCGACAATCCCGTAGTGCGTCTGATCGACAGGCTCGACGCCGAGTATGACTACGTCGGCAATCGGGGCACCATCTTTTATGTGCGCACCGACAAGAACGCGCCAAAGGGTCGCGTTGTGGCCGTCAGCATCGAGAATCCGCGCGAAGAGCGCTGGACGACGATCATCCCTGAAGGGAAGGACGCGCTGATGAGCGCAACGACGGTTGGCAACGAAATCGTCGCCAACTACCTGCAGGACGCCCACTCAACCGTGCGATTCTATTCCGGTGGGCGCGACAATCGCCGCGATGATCGTCCGCGCGGTCAGCCGCAGCAGCAGCAGCGCAGACCGGACAATGTCTACGATGACACCAGCACCGCCCCACTTGTCACTCGTGAGCGCACCCCCTCTGTAGGCGGATTCAGTTTGCGAGGCGAGCTGCCACTGCCGGCCATCGGCAGCGTCGGTGTCATCCAGGGACGGCAGGGTGACAACGAGATGTTTTACAGCTTCACGTCGTTCCTGTATCCGACGACGATCTACCGGTTCGATCTCGATACCCGCCGCAATGAAGTCTTCCGCGCGGCGAAGGTGGATTTCGATCCGAGCGCCTACGAGACACGGCAGGTGTTCTACAACAGCAAGGATGGCACGCGGGTGCCGATGTTCATCACCGCCAGGAAAGGCATCCAGCTGGACGGCACTAACCCCACACTGCTCTACGCTTACGGCGGATTCAACATCTCCCTGACGCCGTCGTTCTCGCCGGCGAACATCGCGTGGCTGGAGATGGGCGGCGTCTACGCGCAACCCAACATCCGCGGCGGCGGAGAATACGGCAAGGAGTGGCATGAGGGCGGAATGCTGGCGAAGAAGCAGAACGTATTGGACGACTTCATCGCCGCGGCCGAATATCTGATTCGGGAGAAATACACGTCGACGCCGAAGCTGGCGATTCGCGGCGGATCGAACGGTGGTTTGTTGATCGGCGCGGTGCTAAACCAGAGACCAGAGCTGTTCGGCGCGGCGTTGCCCGAGGTTGGAGTGATGGACATGCTGCGCTTCCAGAAGTTCACGATTGGATCGGCGTGGACATCGGATTACGGGTCATCTGATGACTCGACTCAGTTCCAGTTTCTGCGCGCATACTCTCCGTTGCACAACATCAAACCGGGCACGTGCTATCCGCCAACGCTGGCGTTCACCGCGGATCACGACGATCGTGTCGTGCCCGGGCACACCTTCAAGTACGTCGCGACGCTGCAGGGTGCGCAGAGCTGCGCCAATCCGGTGCTCGTGCGCATCGAGACCAAATCCGGCCACGGCGGGGGCCGGCCAACGAGCAAGCTGATCGACGAAGCAACTGATAGATTTGCGTTCCTGGTGAAGGAACTACACATGAGACCAACGCTCCAGTAGATGGAGACATTTCTCGCCGGCGCGGACGCAGTAATCCAGATACTGCGTACCGCGCTGTTGTCGGTGGCAGTCGTGTTTGGCGTGATCTGCCTGCTGGACTGGGCAGTACGCACCAGGAAAATCAGTCCCTTCAATGCGGTGGCGCGATTCTGTCGCTCGACCGTCGATCCATTCATTGCGCCGATCGAGCGTCGGGTAGTTCGCGCCGGCGGGACGCCGGCGTCGGCGCCATTGTGGGCACTGGCAGCAGTGGTCATTGGTGGAATCCTGCTGCTGACCCTGCTCGACATCGTCCGTCTCGAAGTGGTGCGCTCAATCATCGCATCGCAGGAAGGATCGGCGGGAATTTTCCGGCTGTTGGTAAGCTGGACGTTCACGATTCTCAAGACGGCGCTGATAGTTCGAGTGATCAGCTCCTGGCTGCCGATCTCGCCGTACTCGGCGTGGGTTCACTGGAGTTATCGGCTGAGCGAGCCCATCCTCTCGCCGCTTCGTCGAATCGTTCCTGTGCTGGGAGGTCTCGACATCACGCCGATTGTCGCTTACATCCTGCTCTACTTCATCGAGTCGCTGTTACTCGGCCTGGTGTGAGCGAATTTGACGCCAGAAAAACAGATCGTGGTATTCGCTTCACGGTGCGGCTGCAGCCTCGCGCTTCGAAGAATGAAATCGTAGGATTACAGGGATCGTCGCTCAGAGTACGCGTCACAGCTCCGCCGGTGGAAGGAATGGCGAACGAGAGTCTGATCGATCTTATCTCTACAGCACTGAACACGCCGCGGCGCAATGTGTGCATCGTGTCCGGCTCCGCCTCGCGAACGAAAGTTCTCGAGGTACAAGGGATTCCCCTGGAGTTGGTTCAACGAATGGCTGAGGAGTCGGGCCGTTGTGTAAAGTGATTCTGGTCGGAGCGGACACCGCGCTGCTCGAGGGCCTCGCGCAAACCCTGCTGGGCTGCGGGCACGATGTAGCATTTGCCGGAACAGTGACGGAGGCGGCAGGCGCGATGAACGGTGACGAAACGTGCATCGCCGTCGTGTCGAACGAAGCACTCGACGATGCAGGAATCGGAGCGACACTGCCTCTCAGCCCGAGCGCAGCCCTTATCGTATATGGGAAATCGCACGGAGAGCACTTATTCCTCCCGCCCAAACTTCAGCGCGCGACGCTAGCGCATCTCGTATTGCCACTGGAGAGGCACAGACTGATGGCGTTAGTGCAATCGTTCGATAGTCGATCGAAGTCGACGGGGCGGACGCAACGAGAGGCTGGTGGCGAGGATTATCAACTGCAGTTCTAGCTCTGGATTGGAGAGTCCGAGGTTCGAACTAAGTCCGAGATTCGAACTAAGCCCGAGGTTCGAACAAGCCCGAGGTGCGAACCTAATGCGAGTTGCGAGCTAGTCATACGATTGTGGCGACGCCTTGGGCCTTACGAGGTGATTCCGCTCACGGGGAATTATTGCGAGGAGCATTCGGCGGATTTGCTCTAGCTTGTCCAACCGCTCCCTGACCACAGCATCTCCAAGTACGGGCTCGGCGGCGTAGTACCACGTCATGGATTCACGGACGGAACCAAGCGCGTACTCGAAGATTCTGGCGCGATCTTTCCCGGAACTTCGTGAGTAGCCCTCGGCGAGATTGGCGGATATAGAGCCGACGGCGGCGTAGAGTTGGCCGGCCACCCTTTGCGTGACCTCGTGATGCTTCGTTCGCTCCGCATCGGCCCAGCAGTCCTTTAATATCTCGCGCGCAAACCGATAGGCCTTCATTCGAGTCAGTGGGTCATCATGCTCTGAGCGTGGCGGGAGGATGTGAGACATTGGGCGAAAAATGTCTTTGTTTGCCCGTCACGAGCACGCGTCACACCGCCAGCGTCATCAAAAGCGTTCGGACTCCACCTTGCCTGGATTCCCGTGCGTCCAGCTCGGACCTCGCAATAGGCTCGTATTTCGGACTTAGCTCGCATCTCGGACTCAGTTCGTAGCTCGGACTCAGCTCGTACCTGCGACTCACTACCTGCCAAGGCTTGCCCGACTCTACCCCGCATACTACTATAGTGAAGGGTATTCAATCGGAAATCGTGGCGATTTAAAGCAACTTGCGGCCACGTTAAACAATCCGCTAAAGCGCTGGCCCGGCGCCTACGCGCGGGCTTTTTTGTTACCGCTCAGCTAACGAGCGGGAGCTGCGATAAATGGCTGAACGAAAGATCCAATCTCGCTACCTCGATGAGCTGAACCGCCGCGTCCTCGTTTATGACGGCGCAATGGGGACGAACATCCAGCTCTATCATCTCACCGCCGAGGATTTCGGCGGCAAAGCGCTCGAGGGCTGCAACGACAACCTCGTTCTGACCCGGCCGGACGTCATTCAGGAGATCCACGAGTCGTTCCTCGCGGTCGGCTGCGATGTCGTCGAGACCTGCACGTTTCAATCGACGCCGCGCCGTCTCCATGAATGGGGACTCGGTGACAAGGTCCGCGATATCAATGTCGCGGCGGCGCGAATTGCACGCGCGGCGGCCGACAAGTACGCGACAGCGGATAAACCGCGCTTTGTAGCTGCGTCGATGGGACCGACGGGAATGCTCCCTTCCAGCTCCGATCCGGTGCTCTCGCAAATTTCCTACGACGAGCTCGCGGCGAATTACTACGAACAAGCGAAGTATCTGGTCGAAGGCGGCGTCGATCTCCTTCTGATCGAGACGTCGCAGGATATTCTCGAGGTCAAGGCTGCGGTCGCCGGAATCGAGCAGCTGTTCTCGGAGATTGGCCGTCGCATTCCGATTCAGACCCAGGTCACGCTCGATGTCAGCGGCCGCATGCTGCTCGGCACCGACATCGCCAGCGCGATGACGACGCTCGAAGCGCTGAAGGTCGATGTAATCGGATTGAATTGCTCGACCGGCCCCGAGCACATGCGCGAGCCGGTGCGCTATCTCTCCGAGCACGCGACGCTGCCGCTGTCTGTGATTCCAAACGCGGGGCTGCCTATCAACACCGGAGTTGGCGAGGCAGTCTATCCGCTCGAGCCGAAACCGATGGCCGACGCACTCTCCGAATTCGTGCGCGATTTCGGCGTGCGAATCGTGGGCGGCTGTTGCGGGACGACTCCTGAGCATCTCTCCGCGATCGTCAGTGCGGTGCGGTCGGCCGAGTCATCGGCGAAGGCTGCGCACCACAGTCATGTTCCACGCGTCAGCTCGGCGATGCGCGCGATCACGCTGCATCAGGATCCGCCGCCGCTCCTCGTCGGCGAGCGCGTGAATTCGCAGGGCTCGCGCAAAGTGAAACGTCTGCTGCTCGCCGACGACTACGAGGGGATCCTCGAGGTCGCACGCGATCAGGTGGATTCAGGAGCGCACGTGCTCGATGTCTGCGTCGCGCTCACCGAGCGCGCCGATGAAGCCGAGCAGATGTCGAAGGTGGTCAAGTTGCTGTCGATGAGCGTCGAGACACCGCTCGTCATCGATTCCACCGAGGCGAACGTCATCGAGGCAGCACTCGAGCACATCCCTGGTCGCGGGATCGTGAATTCCATCAACATGGAGAACGGCCGCAAGCGCATCGACGCGGTAGTGCCGTTGGTCAAGAAGCACGGCGCCGCCGTCATCGCGCTGACGATCGACGAGATCGGAATGGCCAAGACGCGCGAGCGGAAGCTCGAAGTCGCGAGAAAGATCTACGACATCGTCGTCGGTGAGTACGGTCTCGCGCCCGAAGATATCATCTACGATGCGCTCACTTTCACGCTCGCGACCGGCGACGCGGAGTGGATCGAGTCGGGTAAGGAGACCATCGAAGGCATCCGACTTATCAAGCGCGAGCTTCCCGGCGTCTCGACCATACTCGGCGTTTCCAACGTGAGTTTCGGTTTGACGCCCGAGGCTCGCGGCGTTCTCAACTCGGTGTTCCTGCATCATTGCGTGCAGGCCGGGCTCGATGCCGCGATCGTCAATCCCGCGCACATCCGCCCATA
>DASUZC010000070.1:0-12101 GCA_036377095.1 Gemmatimonadaceae bacterium | reverse complement strand
GGTGCCGGTGTCGATGATCGTCGGCAAAGACTGGAAGCAGGACGGAACACATCCGCTGCTCGAGTACGCATACGGATCATATGGGTCGACGACCGAGCCGACGTTCAGCTCCAGCGTGCTGAGCCTGGTCGATCGCGGCTTCGGTTACGCCATCGCCCACATCCGCGGCGGACAGGAGATGGGCCGCGCCTGGTACGACCAGGGCAAGATGATGAACAAGAAAAACACGTTCAACGATTTTGTGGATGTCGCGCAATACCTTGTCGACAATAAGTACACATCCAGGGACCGGCTGATCGCCAACGGCGGCAGCGCCGGCGGCTTATTGATGGGCGCGGTGGTGAACATGCGTCCAGACCTCTTCAAAGCCGTGGTCGCCGACGTCCCGTTCGTGGACGTCATCAATACGATGATGGATGCCTCGATCCCCCTGACGGCACAGGAGTGGCAGCAGTGGGGAGATCCACACGATGCAGCGCAGTACGCCTATATGAGATCCTACTCGCCGTACGACAACGTCGAGCGCAAGGCCTATCCGTGGATGCTCGTCACCACGTCGCTCAATGACTCACAGGTTGGATACTGGGAGCCGGTGAAGTGGGTAGCCAAGCTGAGATCGATAAAGACCGATCAGAATCCTTTGTACATCAAGATCAACATGGCCGGCGGTCACGGGGGCTCTTCGGGGCGCTACGACGTGCTGCGCGAGAGAGCTTTCCGCTACGCATTCATGCTCGACGCCGTCGGCATCAACCAGTAGACCGCAGAACGATTCTCGAGGAGGGAACTACAATGGCAGTCAACATGACCACCTCCGGCGTCCACCACATCTCTCTGCGCGTCAGCGACCTGGACCGCGCCAAGAAATTCTACTGCGATACGCTCGGCTTCAAACACCTGATGGATTCGGACAATCTGTGTCTCTTCCTCGCCGGTGGTACCGCGTTTGGATTGCGTGGCCCCGACGATCAGACGCCGCAGAACGACAAGTTCAATCCGCATCGTCTGGGCGTCGATCATATCGCGCTCGCCTGCACCGACGAGACAGAGCTGAAGCGCGTTGCGACCGCGCTCGCCGACGCCGGCATCGAGAATACCGGAGCCAAGATGGACGAGACGCTGGGCAAGAACTACGTCGCGTTCAAGGATCCGGATCGCATCGCGTGGGAATTCTACATGGCCTGAGTGAATCGGAGTTTACAGTCATAAAGGATCAAGGAGGCAGGGGCTCGTGGCTAATTCCATCAGCAACATCAGAACGATCGCGCTCGTCGGTCAGGCGGGCAGCGGCAAGACTACCCTGGCCGAGGCGCTGCTCGCGAAAGCGGGAGCGGTTCCCTCGGCCGGCAGCGTCGAACGGGGCAGTACAGTCTGCGACTACAGCCCACTCGAAAAGCAGTTGCACCACACTCTCAAGCTCTCGGTGGCGAGCTTCGAAGCAAAGAACGGCGGTGATCCCACCCGCGTCCACCTCCTCGACACACCAGGTTATCCCGACTTCCTCGGCCATTCGCTGCCCGCGCTGGCGGCGGTCGACACCGCGGCAATCGTAATCAACGCGCAGAACGGAATCGAGATGATGAGCACTCGATTCATGCAAGCCGCGCATAAGCGCGGGCTCGATCGACTGGTCATCGTCAACAAGATCGACGGCGAGAACGTCAATTGCGCGGCGCTGCTCGACCAGATCCAGGCGATGTTCGGCAAGGAATGTCTCCCGCTCAATCTCCCGGCCGGCAATCGCGCCCGGGTGTCGGACTGCTTCTTCACACCCGATGGGGAGGCGGACTTCTCCTCGGTGGATGAAGCGCATCGCAGGCTCATCGAGCAGGTCGTGGAAGTCGATGAGAACCTGATGGAGAAATACCTCGAAAAAGGCGAGGTCACACCCGAAGAATTACACGAGCCCCTCGAGCTGGCCATGCGCGAGGGGCATTTGATTCCCGTCGTCTTCACATCCGGGAGGACCGGCGCGGGAGTCAGCGAGCTGCTCGAAGTGATCGTGAAGCTGCTGGCGAATCCAACGGAGGGAAACCCACCCGTGTACGTCAGCACTTCGGGGGAAGCGGGAGGCGGGAAGCGGGAAGAGTTGAAGGCCGTTCCGGATCCTTCGAAGCACGCACTCGCGCACGTCTTCAAGATCGAGACTGATCCCTACATCGGCCGCATCGCGGTGTTTCGGGTGCACCAGGGCCGATTGACGCCGAACATGCAGCTGTACATCGGCGACAGTCGCAAGCCGATCAGGCCCGGTCATCTCTACATGCTGCGTGGAAAAACGCAGACCGAAGTGCAGGAAGCGTTACCGGGTGACATTTGCGCGATCGCCAGAATCGAAGAAATCGCGTTCGATCACATCCTGCACGACTCCGCTGAAGACGCGCAGCTGCACGCGCGGCCGCTCGACCTGCCGACGCCGGTATTCGGTCTGGCGATAACGTCGAAGAATCACAAGGACGAGCAGAAGGTTTCCGACGTGATGCGAAAGATGGCCGCCGAGGATCCATGCTTCCGCATCGAGCACAACGCGCAGGCCAACGAGACTGTGATGCGTGGACTTGGCGAGATGCACCTCAAGACGATCCTCGACAAGATGGCCTCACAGTACAAGATCGAACTAGACACGCACCCGCCTTCGATTCCGTTCCGCGAGACGATCGTTGCAAAAGCAGAAGGTCACAATCGACACAAGAAGCAAACGGGCGGAGCCGGACAATTTGGTGAAGTCTATCTGCGCGTGGAGCCGCTGCCGCGCGGCAAGGGATTCGAGTTCGTCGATGCTGTGAAGGGCGGTACGATACCGAGGCAATTCATTCCGTCGGTGGAGAAAGGCGTGCGGCAGGTTATCGAGCATGGTTACATCGCCGGTTACCCGCTGCAGGACGTGCGCGTGATCGTCTACGACGGCAAGACGCATCCGGTGGACTCGAAGGATGTCGCGTTCCAGGCAGCGGGTCGCAAGGCATTTCTCGATGCGCTGGCCAAGGCGCGCCCGATCGTGCTCGAGCCGATCGTCGATGTGGAGATCGTTGCGCCCGAAGACAAGATGGGCGACATCGCCGGCGAGCTGTCGGGGCATCGCGGTCAGATCAAAGGGTCGGACTCACCGCGACCGGGATTCGTACAGGTCACCGCGCAGGCGCCGCTGTCGGAGCTGGAGCAGTTCCCGGCGCGGTTGAAGTCGATTACTGCGGGGCGGGGTTCGTATAGTCTCGAGTTCAGTCACTACGATCCGGCGCCGCCACAACTGCAGCAGAAACTTCAGGCTGCGCATAGGCCGCAGGAGGTCTCGGACTAGAGACCTCGACGCGAATCGGGCTTGGTTCAAAACAGAAGACACGAGCCTCAAGCGAGAGAACTTGTTAGCTGATAGCTGCCTCTAGTTCCATTAGATGCAGCTCTGAGCGGCCGAGCTAAGCTTGAGGCTCGTGTCTTCTGTTTTGTGATTGCCAGCTAGTTGCCGATATCTCGACGCCGAGTTGGATCGGCATTGCCCGCCTCTGACTCACTGGGTAGCTTCCGAATAGCCGATAGGCTTCCGCGGGAATTCAGTCACCAGCCCGTGTTTTGACTTCCGGGAACGGAAGAGTCGGGCGCTTCTGGCGACGCCTTGATGTTGGAAAGAAACCAGATGTCGCAGATGCAAATCGCGCGAGCGACCGTTGCCAATTGCATTTCGCTCGAGCGGACTCAGCACTTCGACGTCGCGCTCCACGATGCGATGACGAGCAGCACCGCGACGATGGCCGAATTGCAGGCGGCGGTCACCGATTGCGTTGACTCTCTGAAAGCATCAAACATCGGCCCCGTCCAGATGATCCTGGCGATCAAGGCCTGCGCTCTGGATAGCGCCATCCGCTACCACCCGAAGCACGCCAAATATCCAGCCTCGAACGTGGACCTGCTGATGGACCAGATCGTCAAATGGGCAATCGCTGAATACTACAAGAACGACTCTTAGTCGCTTTTAGTCAGCGCCCGTTCGCCGGCTTTCGCAGAGCGCACGGCCCGATCGCAGCCAGTTACCGGACCTTAGATCCCCCGCCAGCTAGCGAACCGTAAAATTCCCCTTAACCGGCGTGAGATCAAACTCACCGGCCGTGCAATCTGTACCCGTACCCGGTGTGTGAAAGTTGATCAGGCTCGCCATGTCGCTGCCGCGCTTGCCGTTGTCGACGATGCGGAACACCGCCTCCTGCCCGATCATCGATTTCTTGTTGCTGTGGGTTACGAGGCCGCTCAGCGTCGCAGTGTTGCCGACGACGGTAACGCAGCGAATGGCGATCTGCCCGTTGACGTTGCCACCGGCTGCCTTGTCCTCGAACGTCGCGCGGCCGGAGCTCCCGCTCGCCGTCACCGAGATGTGCTCGACCGACTGGCCGAATCGGATGCTACCGCTGCCATTCACCGATGATGCAGCCACAGCGATCGTCGCGACCGCGAATCCAAGAAGTGAAAGTGGGAACATTTTCCTGCCTCTCCTGACAATGGTCTGTCGTGAAGAGAAGCATTACTCGTTCCCGCCGCCGGGTTGAATCGCGGTTTCCGTTATGTGCGCACAGCCGCCATGAACGCCGACCGCCGTCGCCGTGAAACCGGAATCCTCGCTCCATTGGCCAGCACGGCAACCACCACTCCGGTATTCGTCTTGCGCAGCTCGCGAACTCCCGCTATGCGCACCAACGCTTTACGATGCGCGCGGGCGAAGCCGTGCGTGGAGACCTTTTTCTCGAGCGCGTCCAGCGATTCGCGCATCAGATAACTGCGTCCGCCGGTCCACACGCGCGAGTAGTAATCGGCCGCCTCGATCCAGTCGATTTCCTGCAGCGGAATGACGACGGCGCCGCGCGCTGTCGGCACCACGATCGACTTTTCGCGCGCGTTCGGTCCGGCTGACAATCGCCTGACAAGGCGCTTCATCGTCGAGGCGAATCGTCCTTCCGTCACTGGCTTGAGCAGATAGTCCTGCGCTTCGGCCTCGAACGCTCGAATCGCAAACTGGTCGTAGGCTGTCAGGAAGACAACAGCCGGCATCTTCTCCGGTGAGCGACGTCGTATCACTTCAAATCCGTCGATCTCCGGCATCTGGATGTCGAGGAAGATCACGTCGGGCTTGAGAGTCTCGATCGCAGTCAGCACCTCCCTGCCATCGCGACACTCACCGACCACCGCGAAATCAGGGAACGGACCCAGCAGCTGCCGCACGCCACGACGTGCCGCCGGCTCGTCATCCGCAACGACCACTCGCCATTTAGCCGGCTGCATTTGTGCCGTCCTGCATCGCAACCTCGTGGAAGAGAACGCGGAGCTGCGCGACAGTGCCGCCACCGGGAGCCGGCGTCACCTGGAGGGTTGCCCGCTCTCCGTAGAGCGTTCTCAATCTTTCGCGTGTATTGGCGAGCCCGTGTCCATCCGGCTCTTCGGCGCCGGCCGCGATACCTGGACCGTCGTCGGTGACGGTGATCTCCAGCATCCCTCCATCGCGCCGCGCGGCGATGGTGATGCGGCCGGCGTCGGAACGACGGGCGATGCCGTGCCGAATCGCGTTCTCTACCAGATGCTGCAGCGCGAACGACGGCACCGCCGCGAACAGCGTGTCCGTCGCCACGACGAACTCCGGTCGCAATCGATCGGAGAACCGCGCACGTTCGACCTCGAGATACTTTCGCACCAGCTCCAGCTCGTCTTCCAGCGTGACTTCATTCTCCTCCGTGCGACTGAGCGTCATGCGCAGCACATCGCTCAGCTGCTCCATCACGCCGGTCGCGCCGGCGGTGTTTCCTTCGCGCATCAGGACGGTGATGGTGTTGAGCGCGTTGAACAGAAAATGCGGATTGAGCTGTGCCTTGAGCGCCGCCAGTCGCGCGCCAGTCAGCTGCTCCGACAATCGCGTCACCTGCAGCTCGCGATCGCGCGCTTCGATGAAATACCGAATTGCGTGCTCGACACCCACCGTTGCCAGATAAACCGCGCATCCGAACGGCAGCGTCGTGAAGAACCAGCTCAAACCGACTTTGACAATGCCGCGTTGGATTGTCCTCGGATCGAACATCGCACCGAGCAGCGTTCCCGCCCATGCCCACACCGCCGAGACGATGATGGATAGCGCAATGTGCAGCAGCACTCGCCTCATGATGTGCGGCCGCGCGATCGGCCAGCGACGGGCGAGGGCGAAGATCGCTGGCGTGAAGAGTCCGTAGAGCAGCCAGTCGATGGCGAAGAACAGCGTCCGGGCGACGTTGACCGGCTCGCCCCAGATTCGTTGTTGGGCGAAGCCGCTGATGCCGGCGAGAATTGCCGGCCCTAGCCAGGCCAGCGAGACGAGCATCCACGGTTGGATGCGGCGGGCGCGTTGCACGCCCCACGCTATCGCCGGCACTTTGTGCGCGCAATCACCCTCTGCACGATGGCGCGTGAATCGACCGCTGGCAGCTTCGCGCGCGCCGTTCGCAGCGTGCGGATGGCGACGATGTCATGCGCGCGACATAATCTCCGCGTGCAGTCCCCACGTCGCGTTCACTCGATCGATGTCGCGCGCGGAGTCGCCATGATCCTGATGGCGATCGATCACGTGCGCGTTTACGCAGGCGTTCCGCCGGGCGGGCCGCGACCGGGCGTGTTTTTCACACGCTGGATCACCAACTTCGTCGCGCCGGCGTTTGCGTTTCTCTCCGGGACATCCGCTTACCTGCTCGGCCAGAAGCTTGGCGACAAGCGCGCGCTGTCACGCTATCTCCTGACGCGTGGACTGATCCTCGTGCTGCTCGAGCTAACGGTGATTCGCGTGGCGTGGACGTTCAATTTTCGATTTGGCGAGTATCTGCTGGCCGGCGTGATCTGGATGCTCGGCTGGTGCATGGTGTTGTTGGCGGCGATCGTCTGGCTGCCGCTGCCGGCGATAGCGACGTTCGGCGTTGCCGTGATTTTCCTGCACAACGCCATGGATTTCCTGGCGCCCCCCAACGATTCACTCGGTCACGGCACGCTCGATTGGCTCTGGCAGATCCTTTATTACGGCGGTCCCATCCAGCTCGGCGAGCACGGGCCGACGCTCGCTGTTTTGTATTCGATCATTCCATGGATTGGCGTGATGGCGGCCGGCTATGCGTTCGGCGCGGTGCTCACCATGGAGCCGGCCCGCCGCGATCGCATCTGCGTCGCGATCGGCGTGGCGGCGGTGGTTCTGTTCTTTCTGCTGCGGACGATCGACGTCTACGGAGATCCGCGACATTGGCGGGCGACAGGTCCAATGCAGATCCCGACGTTCTTCCGGTTCATCAACACTACCAAGTATCCGGCTTCGCTCCAGTTCCTGTTGATGACACTGGGCCCGACCATTCTGTTGCTGCCGTTGTTCGAGCGAGCTCGCGGAAGAATTAGCGAAATCGTCGCAATGTATGGGCGGGTGCCGATGTTCTATTATCTGCTGCACATCCCCGCAATTCACTTCGCCGCCGTTATCGTCTCACTGATTCGTGAAGGTAGCGTCGACAGCTGGTTGTTCGAAAACCATCCGATGATGAATCCTCCAGCGCCACCTGGCTATATGTGGTCGCTCGGTCTGCTCTACCTCGTCTTTATAGTTGTCGTTACCCTGCTCTACTTCCCTTGTAGGTGGTACTGGCGCCGGAAGACCACGGCTCCGGCGGGGTGGATGAGGTACATATAGAGGGAAGAGGGAAGCGGGAAGGGGGAAGGGGCCAGTGGAATCACACCCTCTTCCCTCCTTCCCCGCTTCCCCCTTCCCCTTCCCGCTTTCCCCTTCCCGCTTCCCGCCACTGCATATTCAGTTCAATCTTGTCCAACGGCCTGCAGCATACTAGATTCTTGCATAGTTATGCATTCCTCAGCCCGCGCTTACCGAATTCTCCTTATCGACGCGATTAATATCGCGGAGACGGGAGAGGGTGCGCGCGGGCGAAGAAGCTGACGACAGACTTGTAGCAAAAACGCGCGAGGGCCTCTCCCAAAAGGACGAGGCCCTTTTTTCTTGTCTGACTTCCAACGGAGCCCGGTGCTCCAGGGATTGCGATGACGGTAAAGCAGGGCCTGTACGACCCGGCTTACGAGCATGATGCCTGTGGAATTGGGTTTGTCGCCCATATCCACGGCGTTCGGTCGCGCGACATCGTCGAAAAGTCACTGCAGCTGCTGCACAATCTTTCGCATCGCAGCGCTGTCGCTGCCGATGCGTGCACAGGTGATGGCGCGGGCATCCTCCTTCAGGTTCCCCACGTTTTCCTGCGTCGCGCCTGTGCATTTGCCGGCATTCCTTTGACCGAAGCGGGAAGCTACGGCGTGGGAATGGTTTTCCTGCCCTCCCGCGCGGCAGCGCGGGCGAGTTGCGAGCGGTTGATAGAGCAAATCATCGCCAGTGAGGGGTATTCGACGCTCGGATGGCGGGACGTGCCCGTGGATGATTCCGTCCTTTCCTCCTCGACGAGACGGACGCGTCCTGTCATCCGGCAAGTCTTCGTCACCCGGCTCTTCGTCGACCGCGACATCACCAGCGACTCGGCGTTCGAGGTCGCGCTGTACATGATGCGGCGGAAGATCGAAGCAGCGTTGCGGGCGACGCCCGATGGCGCGGATTGCTACCTCGCATCGTTCTCGTCCCGCACGGTTGTCTACAAGGGCATGCTGCGCCCCGATCAACTGTCGCGGTTCTATCGCGATCTGCAGGATCCGGATCTGGCCAGCGCGATCGCGCTGGTGCACTCGCGCTTCTCGACCAACACGTTCCCGTCGTGGCGGCTGGCGCATCCTTATCGCTTCCTCTGCCACAACGGCGAGATCAACACGCTGCGCGGCAATCTCAACTGGATGCGCGTGCGCGAAGCGACAATGTCGTGCGAGCGCTTCGGCGGACGATTCAAT
Source organism: Gemmatimonadaceae bacterium (assembly GCA_036377095.1). Taxonomy (GTDB): domain Bacteria; phylum Gemmatimonadota; class Gemmatimonadetes; order Gemmatimonadales; family Gemmatimonadaceae; genus UBA4720. The sequence goes on along the minus strand of DASUZC010000070.1, from coordinate 3,224 downwards.
GAGCTGTTCCCTGTCTGCTCCCCGAATCAGAGCGATTCAGCGTCCGTAGATAACGTGCTTGAGATGCTGACGCTCGCCGGCCGGCCGCTGGCGCACGCGATGGCGATGATCATTCCTGAAGCGTGGGAATCGCATGCGACGATGTCGCCCGACCGCCGCGCTTTCTACGAGTACCACTCTTCGCTGATGGAGCCGTGGGACGGACCAGCCGCGATGGCGTTCACCGACGGACGCTCTGTCGCAGCCGTTCTCGATCGCAACGGCCTGAGACCCGCGCGCTACGTCGTCACCGCGGATGATCTGGTCGTGCTCGCGTCGGAAGCGGGCGCGTTGCCAATCCCCGTCGAGCGGATTCGCGCCAAGGGACGGCTGGAGCCGGGCCGGATGTTCGTCGTCAACACGACGACGGGGCAGGTGCTGGACGACGAAGCCGTCAAGACAGAACTGGCGATGGTCAGGCCTTATCATCGGTGGGTGACAGAGCAGAGGATTGAGCTGGAGGACTTAAAAGCAACAGAACAGGTTATGGGTTGTGAGTTCCAGGTTGCGGGTTCCGGGTCAGCTGCGAGCTCAACCCCCAACCCACAACCAGGAACCCGCAACTCACAACCAGTTCAGTTGCCGTTGTTCACGCGGCAAAGGTTATTCGGCTACACCGCCGACGAGCTGAAGATGGTCCTCGCTCCGATGGCCGAGAACAGCGAGGAGCCGGCGGGATCTATGGGAAATGACACGCCGCTCGCAGTTCTCTCCGATCGGCCGCAGCTGCTGTTCAATTACTTCCGGCAGATGTTCGCGCAGGTAACCAATCCTGCAATCGACCCGATGCGCGAGCAGCTGGTGATGTCGCTGGCGATGAACCTCGGACCGCAAGGCAATGTGCTGGAGGTTGGCGCCGAGCACGCGCGTCAGATTCGCATTCCACAGCCGGTTCTGACCGAGTCCGATATCGCAGCGCTACGCTCCGTGACCGAGCGAACGCTCAAGGCTCACACGCTGTCGACCGTGTTCAACGTGACGGCGGGTGCCCAGACTCTCGAGCCCGCGCTCGAGGCTCTCTGTCGCGCAGCATCGGATGCTGTGCGCGCTGGCTGCGGAGTTCTCATTCTCAGCGACCGCGCCGTCGACGCCGCGCACGCGCCGATTCCGCCGGCCCTCGCAGTTTCTGCCGTCCACCACCATCTGATCAGCGAAGGATTGCGCGGCCGTGTCAGTCTTGTCGCCGAGACCGGCGAAGCCCGCGAAGTCTCGCATATCGCTTTTCTGATTTCTTACGGCGCGAGTGCCGTTCATCCGTACCTCGCACTGGAGACGGTGGACGCCCTCGCGCGCCCAAAGCTAGTCGCCGGGCAAAGCTCACAGCCGCCGGCTGAAAGCGGCCAACCGCCGGCTGGTACTCCTTCTTTAGCAGTTCAGCACTACATCAAAGCCGTAGGAAAAGGCCTGCTGAAGGTGATGTCGAAGATGGGCATCTCGACATTGCAGAGTTATTGCGGCGCACAGTTGTGGGAGGCGGTCGGACTCGATGCAGTGCTGGTGCAAAAACACTTCAACGGCACTCCGTCGCGAGTCGGCGGCATTGGCCTCGAGCTGGTCGCCGAAGAAACGCTGCGCCGTCACGCTGCCGCTTTCGACGAAACGGCGATGAGGCTGGACGCCGGCGGCGAATACCAGTACCGCATTCAAGGTGAGCATCACAACTGGAATCCGCTGACGATCTCCAAGCTCCAGCACGCGACGCGCACCGACAATTATTCGACGTTCAAGGAATTCACCGCCCTCGCCAACGATGAAACGAGACGGCGCTCGACACTGCGCGGCCTGCTCGATTTTGAGACCCGTGAGCCGATCTCCATCGACGAAGTAGAGCCGGCGAGTGCGATCACCCGCCGTTTCTGCACCGGCGCGATGTCGTTCGGCTCGTTGAGCGCTGAAGCCCATCAGACACTTGCCATCGCGATGAACAGCATTGGGGGGCGCAGCAACAGCGGAGAGGGAGGCGAGGAGCGCTCGCGTTTCGGCACCGACCGCAACAGCGCCATCAAGCAGGTTGCCTCAGCGCGCTTCGGCGTCACCGCCGAGTATCTGATGAATGCGCAGGAGCTGCAGATCAAGATCGCGCAGGGAGCGAAGCCTGGTGAAGGTGGGCAACTCCCCGGCCACAAGGTCGACGCGATCATCGCCAGGACACGCCACTCGATTCCGGGCGTGACACTGATCTCGCCGCCACCGCATCACGACATCTATTCGATCGAAGATCTGGCCCAGCTGATCTACGACCTGAAGGCGATCAATCCGCAGGCTGCCGTGTCCGTGAAGCTGGTCGCCGAAGCAGGCGTTGGCACCGTCGCCGCCGGGGTGGCCAAGGCGCGCGCGGATCTCATAGTCATCTCCGGCGATTCGGGCGGCACCGGAGCATCGCCGCTGTCATCGATCATGCGCGCGGGCTCTCCGTGGGAGCTCGGCTTGTCCGAAACCCAGCAGACGCTGGTGATGAACGATCTGCGCGGCCGGGTCAGGGTGCAGACCGATGGCCAGCTGAAGACCGGTCGCGATGTCGTCGTCGCGGCAATGCTCGGCGCCGACGAATTCGGATTCGCGACAGCGCCACTGATCGTTGAAGGCTGCATCATGATGCGCAAGTGTCACCTCAACACCTGCCCCGTCGGCATTGCGACTCAGGATCCGGAGCTGCGCGCGCGCTTTGCCGGTCAGCCCGAGCACGTCGTCAACTACTTCTTCTTCGTCGCCGAGGAAGTGCGGGAGATTCTCGCGCGCCTCGGATTCAGACACTTGGACGAAGTCATCGGGCGCACGGATCTGCTGCGCGCCGATCCACCAGCCGGCCATGCCAAGGGCAGCACGCTCGATTTATCCGCGCTGCTGTACAGCGGCGGGCCGCGCGCAGCGGGAAACGGGCAGCGGGCAACGAGGAACGGGCAGCAGGCAGCGGGCAACGGGCAGCGGGTCGTCCGGCATTACATGCCGCGCAAGCCACGACCTGTGGTCGCCGAGAAATCACTTAATGGGATCCTGCTCGAAGTCGCGAAACCCGCTCTGGAAAGTGGCGAGCGGGTGAAGGCGTCGCTGCCGATCACCAATGCCGATCGCGCCGTCGGCGCTACACTGTCGGGCGAGATCGCGAAACGGTATGGCGACGAAGGACTCCCCGACAACACGATATCCTTCCGCTTCACCGGCTCGGCGGGTCAGAGCTTCGGCGC
>DASUZC010000069.1:0-15336 GCA_036377095.1 Gemmatimonadaceae bacterium | reverse complement strand
TCCCCACGCAGACGCTTCAGGCATCGGCCACACTGCGTAGCAGAATCGCGAGCCTGGTGACTGAAGCGAACTTCGCCGACAAGATGTTCGTCAATGACGCCAACTCGGAGCGAGCGCCCGGTTTCGGAATCGTTAACGTGCGTCTCGTCTCGGCTGCGCTGTGGCGCGGATCGGGTGCAGAGCTGACAGTGGGCGCGCAGAACGTCTTCGACCGCAAGTACATATCGTCGGTCAGCGTCAATGCATCGGGAGGAAAGTTCTACGAGCCGGGCTCGGAGCGCGCGTACTTCGTCGGAATTACGCTCGTCGCCGCGGCGCGACGGTAACCGATCGGGTCAACGCAGCGTGTAGAGGTAAGCGGCGATGTCGCGCGCGTCTCGCGGAGTGACGCCCATGTACGGCATCGCTGTCAGTGGATCTACGCCAGGCGGATTCTCTAGCCACCTGATCATATTGTCGGGCTCATTCGGCAAAACGCCCGCTATGTAGACGCGCTGCGCAATTTTTCCGAGTGGCGGTCCCACCATCCCCGAAGCCCCGCTGACGCCGGGAATATCGTGACAGGAGCCGCAGCCGTATCTGCGAATTGCAGTGCGACCGCGCTCTGTGTCCGAATTGGAGAGCAGGTGCCGTGTGTCCCCGGACGCACGGTCACATCCCGGCAATGCCACGAGCGCCACGATCAAAAGCAACGCCTGTGCAACCGGCACATTTGACTCGTGACGCATCGATCTGATCTCAGCTGCACGAAGCCACCGTGCAAAAATCGCCAGCGCGGCAATCAGGTACGGGACGCTGCCGGGAATCCACATGATGAGACCGCCCAGCTGCTGATCCTCGAGCGGCGTGAGTCCCCATGGTGCCGTCGTGGCAGCATAAGCCGGATACCAAAGACGGGGCGCAAACGTCAGCAGCGCGCCGAGTGCGCCGGTTTGCAATGCCGTCGCGAAGAGGTAGAACACCGCCGCGCCGTAGCCCAGCTCGGAACCGCGCGTTTTGAGAATCGTCCACCAGAAGAGGAGAGCGGTACCGAGGAAACTCACATGCTGGAGAGAATGCATCAGCTCGCTGTTCAGCGTCGATTGGTACGGCCCGGGCAGGTGCCAGACCCACAACGCAATCGCATGAAGCGAGAACGCGACCGTTGGCAGCGTAAAAGTTCGCCACGCCTGGCTGACACGGTTGTCGCGCAACAGCCCGCCGAGGCGGCGCCGCCACGACGGTGGCAACGCCCAAAGAAACGGAATCAGCGGTCGGCCGATAATGAGCAGCGGCGCGCAGATAGAGATCAGCAGCTCGTGCTGCGTCATGTGTGCGGAGAAAAGAACTGCCCCGAGCGCGTGCAGCGGTGAGACCAGCGCAATCACCGCGGCAATCAAACCGGCGGCGAACGCCGCAGCCTCCCAGATTCTTATTCCGGCACCCACGTCTTTCTTCCATAGCCTCGCAACACCTACAGCATAGAGCACGGATGACAGAACGAGTCCGACTATAACAATCGGCTCGAGGCTCCAGGCACTCCAAACATCGTGCGGCTGAACTGCGGTGCCCGTATGGGCTGCCGCCGACGCCGGCAGTATGGCGATGGAAACAACGACGCCGACAAGCTGCTTCAGGTTCCGATGCATGACCCAATGAAGAAGATCGGAATCCACTGGAAGATGATCTCCACGATGGCGAGCGTGGAGCTGAACATGCCGACGAGAGCCATGAACCGAGTCCGTGGCATCACGCCCCCCTCTGTAAGTGGAAAATCACCGACGCGCTGGAGAAAACGCCGCGAATCAAGCAGCGCGGCTATAGCGATAAGCAGGAAGAGAGCGGAGGACGCGTGCAGCCAGAATCGGTTGCCGCTGACACACGCGCGATCGACGAGGGGATAATTGATCCACACCATGAGCAGGCCCGCCAGGGGCCCGCCCAGGAATCCGAACCAAAGCCAGCGCGTCCGTGTAGGGCGTGCGAGGTCCTGGCGTTGACGCTCTTCGGCGGCGATGCTCTCGGTCATATGAACCTCACCGACACGAATACGACCAGCCACAGGGCAAGCCACGATCCGACCACGAAGTACCAGTAGACAGCCATCACCGTCGCGTCGGTGTAATGCTTCCTCTCCACCGGACCGGTGATCAGCACGAGCGCTATCAGAAACGTTTCGAGCGAGCCGGCAATGAGGTGCGCCAGATGCGTGATGAGAAGCATCCACGTGATCGAGCCATACGCGTTCGAGTCATATCGGGTGTGGAGGCCCTTGAGCTCGAACGCACGAAGCACGATCGCCACCAGACCGAAAGCGACAACCAGCATCAGCCAGCGGCTGATTCGTTCCGGTGGCTCGTGCGCGAACGCGAGCTTCGCTGCGTACCACATCGGGGCGACGCTCACGAGCTGCAGAATCAGGTTCGCCGTCGACACGCCGAGATCGGGAAGGTACGTGCGCTCGGGCGGCCAGGTATTGAAGTTCCTGCGGATGTAATAGTAGGCGACGATCATCAGGGCAAACGCAGTTCCCTCGATGAAGATCATCAGCAGATTGCCCCACCAGATTGGAGCGCGATAGCTGAACGAGTGGTCATCCAGAATCGCGACATCGAGCACCGCACGCCGCTTCATGGCTCCCTCCAGACAACGGGAGTGTCATGATCGGGCGAGATGGTGGGCCAGAACCAGGCGGCGAGAATGACGAAGGAGAGAATCGCGCCGATCGTCACGCCCCAGGGTGTGAAGATGGCAATCACGATGGTACCACCACCGAAGACGGCGAGGAGAAGCGGTAGAATTGTTTCTTTCTTGAACTCGTAGCGGTGTTCCGGGATTGCATCCATGATGCTGGTGACCAGACCTTCATGCCGATCGGTTCTCAGCCCGGTAACCACCGAGAGCTCGTCGTGCGGCGCATCCCACAATGGATCGCGACCCTCAACAACCGGAATGAAGAGGAAGTTGTAGCCGGGAGGCGGCGAGCTGGTCGCCCACTCGAGAGTCGGCGCATTCCACGGATTGTCGCCCGCCGGCGACCCGCCACGCAAGCTTCGCAGCACGTTGATGACGAACACCAGCGCGCTTGTCGCAATCAGCACCGCGCCAATACTGGACAGCATGTTGAGCGATCCCCAACCCATTTCCGGCGGATATGTGTAGATGCGCCGCGGCATTCCCATCAAGCCGAGTACGTGCATGGGGAAAAAGGTGACGTTCATGCCGATGAAGAACAGCCAGAAATTCCACTTACCCAGCCGCTCGCTCAGTATTCGCCCCGTCAGCTTCGGGAACCAGAGGTAGAAGCCGGCCCAGAGCGGAAAGACGGCGCCACCGATAAGCACGTAGTGGAAATGCGCGACAATGAAGAACGTGTCGTGCACCTGCAGGTCATAGGGCACTGAGGCGATCATGACACCCGTCAGCCCACCAATGATGAACAGCAAGAAGAACCCGATCACGAACATGAACGAGGTCGTGAATCTCGGTCGGCCGGACCAGATCGTGGCGATCCAGCAGAATATCTGTACTCCGGATGGAATTGAGATCGCCGAGCTTGCCGCTGTGAAAAAGCTTTGACCCAGCTGCGGCAGCGGCGTCGCGAACATGTGGTGGACCCACAGCCCGAAACCGAGGAAAGCCGTGCTCACCATCGACAGCAGCATCGCCGGATAGCCGAAGATCCGCCGCTGTGTAAATGTCTCAACAACAGACGACACCATCCCCAGCGCCGGCAGGAAGATGATGTAGACCTCTGGGTGGCCGAAGAACCAGAAAAGGTGCTGCCACAGCAGCGCGTCACCGCCCTCGGCCGGATTGAAGAAGTGGGTGTCGATGAGCCGGTCGGTCGCGAGCATCGTACTCGACACGACAATCGCCGGCAGCGCAAAGATGATCATGAACGACGTGATAACCTGCGCCCACACGAAAAGAGGAATGCGATTGAGCGACATCCCAGGCGCGCGCAGCTTGAACACGGTGGTAACAATCTCCACTGCACCGATCAGGGCAGCGATCTCGGTGAACGTGATCATCTGCGCCCAGATGTCGACGCGCTTTCCCGGCGAGTATTGTGGACCGGCGAGCGGTACGTACGAGAACCAGCCTGCATCGGGTCCGGTGTTCATGAAGAAGGCTGCGTAAAGCAGCACTCCACCGCCCAGGTACATCCAATAACCGAGCGCGTTCAATCGCGGAAACGCGACATTGCGCGTCCCGATCATTAGAGGCACGAGATAGAGTCCCACCGCCTCCATCACCGGCACGGCGAACAGGAACATCATCGTGCTGCCGTGCATGGTGAAGATCTGGTTGTACAGGTCCGGACCGATGAACCTGTTTTCGGGACGCGACAGCTGTGCACGCATCATCGCTGCTTCGATCCCGCCGAGAATCAGGAAAATGATTGCCGTTACGACGTAGCGTTTGGCGATCGACTTGTGATTGGTGGACGTCAGCCACCCATAGAATCCCGAGTTCTCTTTCCAGCTTGCGGATAGCTTCGCGCGGACATCGTTCTCAGTGTCGACAGGGATGAGCGGTGGCGGCTCCGGAACGTCGTCCCGCATCGGCAACGCCTGCGAGTGAGCCATTACTTCAGGCTCCCCAGATACGCGAGCAGCGCCTGCAACGACTGCGGGTCGATTTGTGTGGGTGGCATCTTCACACCAGGCTTGATTGTCTGCGGGTCGAGAATCCATCCGGCGAGATTGCCGGTGGTCAGCGGGAGCGTTCCGGCTGCAATGGTGCGGCGGCTGGCGAGATGGGTGAGGTCGGGCCCGATGTTCCCACCAGCGCCAGTGCCAGCGATGGTATGACACATCGCGCATGGGCCGCTCAGGAAAACGCGTTCGCCAGCCTGCTGTAGTGAGTCGGCAGGTCTCTTGGCCTCACCACGTTGCTGGTCGAGCCAATGCTCGAAATCCAGACGCGACTCGGCGACCACGAAAAACGCCATCTGCGCGTGCTGATGCCCACAGAACTCTGCACACTGCCCGCGATAGACGCCCGCCGCATCGGCGCGGAACCAGGTGATCGTCTCATGACCGGGAATCAGATCCTTCTTTCCGGAGAGGTTGGGCGCCCAGAAGCTATGTATCACGTCGCTCGAGGACATTTTGATCAGAACCGCGCGTCCAACGGGTACGTGAATCTCGTTGGCAGTCTTGACCTCGTTTTGCGGAATGGGGTCACGATAAGTGACTTCCCACCACCACTGGTGCCCGACGACGTCGATCCGGAGAGGTTTGTCGCCGCCGACTTTCGCCACTGTGCTGCCAGTCGAGACGCTGACGACGAGGAAGGTGGCGAGGATGACGGTCGTCGCTACAGCGCCGATAATGACCCCACGCTTCATCACGGCAGCGTGGTCCGGATTCTCGTGATACGCGTGCTCCTCTGCGACCGGCGTGCGGGTGTGCGCGCGCCAGAGTGCGAACAGGAGAACGCCGATCACGACCACATAGACTACGGTCGCAATCGCGGTGAGGGTCCAATGGAGTCTCGCGACGGCCTCCGCCCGCGGGCCCTTGGGATCCAGCGCTGATTGAAATCCCGTGCAGGCGACGAGTGCGAGCGGTGCCAGCCGAACCGCGCAACGTCGCGTGACATGATGCACGCGGCTCCGCGATGCCGTCATTGCTTGACGGACGTCGGCGGGACGAACGTTGGAGACGGGTGACCCTTGTCGCGCGCCTGTTCGGATTCCTTGAACATCATGTGATCGTCACGCGTCGTGCGAATTGCCTTCCCCTGAAGCCCGCCGAGCGCGCGCACGTAGCCGACCAATTGCCAAACCTGGTAGTTCGGAATCTTGCCCCTGAACGCGGGCATGCCATTTGGCCGCCCCTCGACGATCGTCGAGAAAATGTTCTGTGGATCGCTGCCATAGATCCACTCGTCGTCGGTGAGCGGCGGACCGATTCCGCCGCCGCCATGCGAATGGCAGCCGGAGCAGTTCATTTGATCGAATAACCGCTTACCCTCGGACACGGCGTAGGCATTGTCCTCGTAAGGGTTGCGCATTCCCGTTTCCACAACGGCCGGGCCCGGCTGCAGTGTGCTCATTAGGATCGCATTTGAAGCGGTGGCGGCGGGGGGAGTCTCCCTGAACCGGCGCTGCTCACGTTTGCACGCTACCAGGGTCAGTGCGATGACCACGAAGAGAACGATCTGCGGACGCAGCTTCATTGAGTCGAGCTCCCGGTCAGAGCGACGTCGACACGCGGGACCCGGTATTCACTGAGGATGCGATCGATGTCGGCGCGGCGGTGCTCGATGATGGTGTTGAGCTGTTCACGCAGTGTGTCATTCCCGCGGCGCACGCCCATCGATATGTCGAAGACGAATGGCAGGAACGGGAGATCGATTTGCGGCGCAACCGGTTTGACATCCAGCGCGACAGGCTCGCGCGCGGCGAAGTAGCCCGCCATCGGACCCCAGGCGACGGCGACGTCCACGTCTCCCCTCGCCACGGCATCGATGATTCGTGCCGGCGGATTCGGCTCACGATAATCCGCGTAGACGCTGTAGCCTTTGACGTTTTTGATGATCCCACGATTGGAGAGAGCATGCGCGGGTGGAGTGTTCGTCCCATCGTCCCCAATCAGCTGCACGCCGATCCGTAGCCGGCGCAGCTGTGGATCGTCGAACGAATCGATGTTCAAATGGCGATCCCGTCGCGTAACGAAGACGTATGTGGATCGATAGTACGGGATAGTCGGACGGGTCCGCTCGAAGCTCGATGGTACTCCGATCAGCACATCGCACTGATTCTGATTGATCGTGTTGCGCACGAAACCACGACGCTGTGCCCACCACACGTAGCGCAGATTCGCGTTCAGGTCTCGCGCCACCAATTCTGCGATGCGATTCTCGAGTCCTTGTTGCTGCTCATTCGAGAATGGCAGGTTGTTCGGATCGGCGCAGACTCTGAGGTCCCGCATTTCGGTTGCGGCGCGCGCCTGCCTGCACGCTGACTGAGCTACTGCAATCACGCAGGCGAGCAACGCGCCGCTTACGAGTCGAATCGCACCCGGCTTACGGAAGCGCGAAGACATAGAGAGTGCCGCCCTTGTTGGTCACACTCGGCAAGTCGTTCATCGCGTTGACGAAGCCGAGTGCTGCCGATGAATCGCGCGGGTCGATGCCACCCGCGACGATGCCGCCCGCCCAGCCGCCGACGCCCGAGAGTACCGCGACGTACTGCTTGCCATCAGGGCCGCGATACGAGACCGGCTGGCCGATGATGCCCGAGCCGGTCTTGAATTTCCAAAGCTCCTTTCCCGTCTGTGCGTCGAGTGCCTTGAACCAACCTTCCATCGTTCCGTAGAAAACGACGTTGCCTGCAGTCGAGAGCGCGCCACTCCAGACCGGGAAGTTCTCGTTGACGCGCCAGACAAGTTTGCGCGCAACCGGGTCCCAGGCGTCGAAGAAGCCGCGATTGCCACCGGGGCCGGGCGACATCTTTACGTTCATCCCCACGAAGGGCGTGCCGGCGATGTAGTTCGCTTCCACCGACTCGACATCCTGACAGAGATTCTGGTGCGGGATATAGACCAGTCCGGTGACGGGGGAGAAGGAAGACGGCTGCCAGTCCTTGGCGCCTGGTGATGCCGGACAAGCGTTGCGAACAACCTCTCCGATGTGCGGATACTTGTCTTCCGCCATCTGCAAACGACCGGACTTCAGATTCACGCCGCTGGAGGTGTTGACGTAGCTGAACGGATCGGCGGCGAGCACTTCTCCATTCGTCCGATCGATCATGTAGATATAGCCGTTGCGATCGGGATGGATGAGAACCTTTCTCGTCTGGCCGTTGATCGGGAGATCGAGCAGTATGTTCTCGTTTACGCCATCGTAGTCGTGGAGGTCGTGCGGGCTCATCTGATACGCCCACACCGCTTCTCCGTTATCTGGATCTCGAGCAAAAATGGTCGAGCTCCACTTGTTGTCGCCGGGCCGCTGATCCGGATTCCATGGTCCGGGGTTGGCCGTCCCGTAGTAAATGAGATTTAGATCGGGGTCATACGAGATCCATCCCCACATGCCCGCGCCGCCGATTTTCCACGTGTCTCCGGGCCACGTCTGGACGCCGAGGTTTGGTTTTCTGTCTTCGGCGTAAAACGGCTTGAAGCGGGATCCAATGAGGACCGCCGAATCGGGACCGGTATGATATGCCCGCCACGCGATTTTTCCGGTTGCAAGATCGAGGGCCGTCACCCAGCCGCGAATGCCAAACTCACCGCCACTGTTCCCAATGATGACTTTGTTCTTCACGATGAGCGGCGCCATCGTGAGACTTTCGCCGAGATTTATCTCGCCGACTTTGGTCCTCCACACCTCGCCACCGGATACCGCATCGACCGCAACGGTCTGGTTGTCCAGTGTGTTGTAGACGATCTTGCCGTCGGCGTATGAGGCACCTCGATTGACTACGTCGCAGCACGCCACGCCCTGCGCGGCCGCGAGCGTACGCGGCTTGTACACCCATTTCATCGGCGCACCGGGCTTGGTCAAATCGAGCGCGTAGAGGTAATTGGGGAACGGTGTCACGATGTACATCGTGTTATTCACGACGAGAGGCGCGGCTTCCTGTCCTCTGAGAATTCCGGTCTCGAAAGTCCAGGCGAGGCGAAGATTCTTTACGTTGTCGGTAGTGACTTCATTGAGGCCACTGAAACGCGTGCTGGCGTAATTCTTCGCCGGCCGCGTCCACTGACCGTCTTCGTTTTGCTGCGCGATGGCGCCGCCGTTGCTGCGGCCGGCAGCTGGAGTCTGCGAGGGTGCCGCTGGCGCTTGTCCCTTTTCGTTTGGCGCTTTGGTGCCGGAGCACGCGGCGGCAAGAAGCAATACCGCCGCACACCACAAAGCAATCACCGTGGGACACCTGGCGACCTTACAGCCTCGCGACATTTGCCTCCTCGTAGTCCGTCGCTGATGGCGCACTACAATTGCAGTCAGCTCGCGCGTTGGTGCTCGCAAGATTCTTTCTTCGCCGCTCGTGCCTTGCAGAAACTATTCCCGCGTCGACTGTAGGTTCTGTACAAAAAAAACTCGATCGCGGATCACGAATTCATGCGCTCACTCCAAATCGAAAGAAGGTTCTCATTGTACGGTATCCGACGTGACTTCGTCGTGATTCTCGCCGCGGTCTCTCGCATCGCGACGGGGGCACCGCTCGTCGCGCAAGTGGCACCAACACTGCGAGTTGGTCTCGTGAGCAGCAGTAGTAGCCCTGCAGTCACTACTGCCTCATCCATCGAGCGTGGTGTGCGTCTCGGCGCCTCTGAAGCGAAGCAAACAGCGAATCTTTTTGGCGGCGACGTTCTCTTGTTCGAAGCGGTCGGTGCCGCGGATCCCACGCGTGCCGCTCAGAAATTGTTATCTGAGAGTAAGGTTGAAATACTGCTGGGATCGTTAGCGACGGATGCTGACGCACTTTCGCAGTTTGCCGATTCACACCGCCTGATCTTCGTCAACGTGGCGTCTCGCGCACCGTCGCTGCGCGCTTCCTGCCATCGCTACACGCTCCACGTTGAAGCCAGTGACTCGATGTATGCGATCGCGTCGCGACGCGCTGGCCGTGAGTCTGCATTTACGGGCAACACAGTGGTGCTTTGGGCGCCGACTCTGGAGCGGTATGGAGCTAGTCAAATCAACGAGCGATATTACGCCCGCCATCGTCTGCCAATGGACGGCGGCGCATGGGCTGGTTGGGTCGCGGTGAAGATCGCCGCAGAGGCTGCGCTGAGAGCGCGCTCCAGCCACCCTGATGCGATTCTGTCCTACCTCGAGTCGCCTGCAGCCAGTTTTGACGGACACAAGGGATGGCCGTTGAGCTTCCGGCCTGTAGATCATCAATTGCGACAACCTCTTTATGTAGTCTCGCCACCGACTGCGGGCGGAGCGCGCGCCGCTTTGCGCGAGGTTCCGGAGGTTAGCGCAATGGCGGAGGGAGACGGGATCGCCGGCGCCAATCGCGCGCTCGACACTCTAATGCCATCCTCACCTGGCTGTTCATGGCCCCGCCATCGATGAGCGACGGTGCGCGATTGTTGAGCGCGACACTGATCGCGTGCACCATTGGCACCAGCCAGCCGGCGGGCGGTCAATCCGGCTCGCTGATCGCCGTCAGCAATGAGCTCGGACACTCCGTCACAGTGATTGATGCGCGTACATTGAAAGTCGTCAGGAATATCGGCTTACCTCAGCGGCCACGAGGAATCGCCTTCAGTCCCGACGGCAAGCAGATCTTCGTCGCCCTCAGCGATCCGCAAATCAGATTGCAGGGTAGCGGCGATGCGATCGTTGCAATCGATGTTCGTTCGAACCGGACTACCGCGGTGTTGCCGGCCGGCACCGATCCCGAGCGCTTTGCAATTACGCCTGACGGCAAGCGGTTATACGCGGCCAATGAGGACGGAAATTCAGTGACGGCGACTGATATCCCGTCGCGCAGGACGATCGCGAGTCTGATTGTCGGCATCGAGCCTGAAGGCGTGGGCGTGACGCCTGACGGCCGCTGGGTTTACGTGACCGCCGAAACCAGCAACAGTGTTTCAGTGGTCGATGTCCGCGCCAATAAGGTCGTCGCAAATTTCCTCGTCGATGTGAGACCTCGCGCCGTCGCATTTTCTCCCGACGGCAAGCGGGCCTACGTGAGTGCGGAAATCGGCGGCACGTTGTCGGTTATCGATACCAGGACGCGGGTTGTCACCCACACGATTGGGTTGGAAGGGCGACGGGGAAAACCCGTCGGCGTGGCGGTTTCTCCCGACGGCAAGTCGGTTTACGTCGCCAACGGGAACGCGAGCGTGGTTTCGGTCATAGACGCCGCGCGTAACGCCGTCGTTGGTAGAATTCCGGTTGGCAAACGGCCCTGGGGAATCGCTGTGTCACCAGACGGGCGAACGATCTACACCGCTGATGGACTCTCGGACACGATGAGCGTCATCGACGCATCGACGCGGAGAGTCACCGCAACGGTTAAGGTTGGGCGGCAGCCCTGGGGGGTCGCCGTCTCACCCTGAAAAAAAAAGGGAGCCTCGACGGCTCCCTTTCAATGTCAGGTTGCTGACTATTCCTGCCTGCGCAACTCGATGCTGCCGTTGACACTGCTCGCGCGAATGTCGCGTCCGCCGTTCCCGATCGTGCCCGATGCGTGACGGGGACCCCATCGCCCCGACATCGTCATCGGGAAATCGCTGTCAATCCCGCCATGGACGGTGTCGAATCTGAAATTGGCGTCGAATCGCGCCGGAACATAGATCGAGACGGACCCGTTCACAGTCTTGAAGCGCATGTCATCGTCGCCCTGAAGCGCAGTCATCCGCGCATCGACGTTGCCGTTGACGGTCTCGGCGCTCACCGGACCGACGGCCGTCGAAACGTCCACGCCGCCGTTTACCGTAGTCGCTATAACCGGACCGGCTGTGTTCCGTACCGTCACGCCGCCGTTGACCGTGTTCGCGCGCACCTGGGCGCCGACGTCGCGGATGGAAACGCCGCCGTTCACCGAATGTGCGCCGACTCTCACGGAGCGCGGAACACGGACGGTGAACTTCACTGAAGTGTGGTTCTCGTTGTTGCTACGGTTGCGGAAACTCTCAACCCCACCGTCTTCGCACCGGGCGTTGTCGTTCCAGATCGCGCAGATAGTGACGTTGCCGCCCGCCTGCACAACCTCATAGTGAATGTCATCGGGTCGACGACCGTCGCGCGTTCTCTTTTCGGCGACGAGGTGGACCTGATTATCCTCGCTGGGCAGGAAGTCGACTGAGCCGTTGACGTTGAACACGTTCATCCAGCGACCGGCGCCAACCTGACCATCCCAACGCCATATATCTGAATCGCGCCCGAACTGCTGCTGCGCGCCTACTGCCGGCGCGGCAAGCACCAGTGCCAGAGCCGCCCAAAGCTTCGTGCTATTCATCATCTCTCCGGGTGGTTGAGTCACCGCTATTGATCACAATGCGTCCACTGAATGTCTGCGCCGTAACCCGCGCACGACCGTCGCCGATCGTGAACTCCACACGTCCGCCGCGCCGGCGCGGGCCTGGCGGGACTGTCACGGGGAAGTCGGTGCTGATATCGCCGCTAAACGTTTCGACACTGAATGAAGCGCCGGCATTGCGTGGAATGTCCAGCCGCACAGTTCCCGAGTGTGACTCGTAGCCGTAGCGGCCGGTAGGCTCGATACTTCCTATATATATGATGTCGCCACTGACCGTTTCGGTTCGAACGTCGCGCGATTGAATCCCGGTCAGCCGAATGGTCCCGCTGACTGAATTGGCTTCCACGTTGCCACTTACGGTCTCGGCGCGCAGATCACCACTTACGGTCTCGATCCGCAAATTCCCATTTACATTGGTCGCATGCGCCGAGCCCGAAACTGATTCAACGCTCACCATGCGTGCGCCGTCGGAGATTTCGACGTCCCCGCTAACGCTGTTTGCTTCGATCTCTCCCTGAGATCCGCGAGCGCTGACGTCACCAGAAACCGCTTCGAGAATCAGTCGGGACCCACGTGGCACCGAGACATCATACTGAGCCTCGCCGACATTCCCGTGGTGACGACCACGGTGATCCCTATCCGAATCCTCGACGCTCAGGCTGATACGAGAGGAGTTGGCGCTCAGATCCAGGTAGCCGTCGTCGATCGACGCCTTGATGTGGACGTCGGATCGGTCCCAGCCGACGACGCGAATGCGCCCGGAGATAAGCGAGAGATCTACAGCGCCGCCACGATCCAGCCGTAGAGTCGTGTCGATTTGCCTGAGAGAGCGCTCATCCTGCGCGCTCGCCCAGCTCGGAGCTGCCGCCACCAGCAATGTCGCTACGACGAAAGCCGAGAGCTTGAGTGAAGTTTTCATTGTCATGTATTTGCCGGCAGCATCGCCGCCGTGCGAAGTAGCTCGACTTTCTTGTCGAGCGCATGTGTCAGTTGTTCGCTGAGCAGCTGGCTGGCAGGGTCACGCGCCAGCGCAGCCTTGCTCTGCTCGATTGCGCGGTCGATGATCTGGAGATTTCTCTCGATGATCGCGATAGTCGTTGAATCGAGCTGCGTTCTGCGATCGCTCACGATCTTCTGCAGCATCGTGATTTCTTTGTTGTAAACGGCCTCGGAAGGGCCCTGCGTGGCGCTCACCAGACTCGCCGTCGGCTGCCTTTGCGCGCCACTTGGGCGACGACTGCTCGCCACTGCGCCCGAGGACGACGGTGCGAGCTGCTCTGACGATCCCTGTGTCGGAGTCTCAGCCACGCCGTTATCCGGAGTCGATGTATCGGCGCCGCTGGTTCGAATGCTACCCGGAATGAACGTCGCAACTGTAGGAGTCGAGGCGCGGAATGAACGAGCAGTCAGCGTATAGGTAATGCCCGCCGTCGTAACTATGAGAGCGGCAGCGGCAATGCCAATCCAGGTCGGCGCGATGCGTCTCGAGCGCTCCGGCCGCGCCGCCAGTGGAATCACCGGCGCTGCGATACGAGCCTCGATTCCCTGCCACAAATCACGTGAAGGCACCAGATCGGGAAGCTTCGCGGCTTCCGTCTCAATGTTGCGGAGATCCCGCACCAGCCCTGCGCAACGCACACACTCTCTCAGGTGCCCTTCGACGGCTGAACGAAGCGATCCGTCGAGCGTTCCCTCGAGATGATCGGGGAGCGCCGCGTCGAAAGCTTCGCAGGTCATGTTGGAGTTTGTCATCGTTGCAGTGCCTCTCTCAAAAGAAGTCGCGCGCGATGCAGCTGCGCCTTACTTCCGCCCGAAGTGATTCCCATCATCTCGGCAATCTCTTCGTGCTTATATCCTTCCACGTCGTGGAGCACGAATATTTTCCGTGCGCCTTCTGGCAGCTTTGCAATCGCATCTGCCAGGTCCATTCTCTCAATCAGCAGCGGAGCACGCGACATCTCGTCTCTCCGCTCGTCTTCGACGTCACTTTGTTCGGTGCGCGAGTCGTGCTTGCCTTCGATCTTCCTCGCGTTCAGTACTACGTTCACCGCCAGCCTGTGCAGCCACGTCGAGAAAGCGCTTTCTCCACGGAACTGCGGAAGCTTTTCCCACGTCCGCACGAACACATCCTGGGTAAGCTCCTCACCTCTCGATCTACTGCCAGCCATCCGCGCGCAGAGTGTGAACACCCTGTTGGCGTGTATCCGATACAGTCGCTCGAAAGCCTGACGATCTCCAGCCGCGGCCAGGGCCACGTCAGCCGAATCACCCATTGGCGCGCGTACCACGTTTGATATCGCCGTCGCCCCCGTACCTGCCATCAGCTCGTCGTCCGGACCTTGTTGCGAGGTTGGATAGTTTGGACGGGTCAAAGGTTTGAATACGCGGCAATTAGGGTTTTTCTGAGGCTGCCCTTATGACAGCACCAGTCCAGTCATGGTTTGAAAGCCTTTCGGGCGCGATTCGGCAGGGCTAAAGCCGAAAAACGACGTTTTCAGGCATCCTCAGGAGCTAGCCCGAGCGCTTCGGCAACTTGTCTCCCGCCCCGCTCAGCCCCCGCAGATGTCTGCGCTACCAGCGTAACGTGCCCAACCTTCCGCCTTTCCGTCGGCGCTTTCCCATAGAGATGCAGATGTGCACCCTCGATTGCCACTACGCGCTCTAGTGCGGGAATGTGTCCGAGAACGTTGTACATCACCGACCGGCCCCGCGGCGTCGTCACCCCCAGCGGCAGACCCAGGATCGCCCGTAGATGGTTCTCGAACTGGCTCGTTTCCGCGCCTTCGATCGTCCAGTGCCCCGAGTTGTGCACGCGTGGAGCAATCTCGTTTGCGATGACTGCTCCGTCAGCGGCAAACAATTCCAGCGCCAATACGCCGACGTACTCCAACCGATCCATGATGCGCCGGCAATACTCGATTGCGAGCGCAGCCAATTCCGGTGTGATGTTGGGAGCCGGCGATTCAGAACGGCGCAACACACCTTCGCGGTGCACGTTCTCCACTGGCGGATAAAACACCTCGTTACCGGTGATGTTGCGCACTCCCAGCACCGACAGCTCGTGCTGGAACGGGACGAACGCTTCGAGAATCAGTGGCGATTTGCCGAGCGTTTTCCACGCCGCTTCCAGGTCCTTCTCCGTGCGCAGAACGAACTGCCCTTTCCCGTCATAGCCCAGGCGTCTTGTCTTGAGCACGGCCGGCAGTCCGATAGTGTCGATGGCTCGCCGAAGATCGTCGATGCTGTCGACAGCGGCGAACACCGGCGTCGGGATGTCCAGCGACTCAAAGAGCTGCTTCTCGAACAATCGGTCCTGCGCTGTCTCGAGAGCTTTCGAAGGCGGGAATACCTTCACCCGTTCAGATACGAATTTGACCGTCGAGATCGGAATGCTCTCGAACTCG
>DASUZC010000068.1:0-21128 GCA_036377095.1 Gemmatimonadaceae bacterium | reverse complement strand
TCTAACCCAGTACTGCGTGCAGGGTGAGACGCGACGCGGGCGTCAGACCCGCCACGGCATCGTCGCCGCGGATCCGAGGATCTTCCCGCTCTCGCGTTATGTCGAAGTATTTCTCGGCAAGGAGTATCTCGGTCGCTATCTTGTCGACGACACCGGCGGCAACGTACTCGGCGCCACGCTCGACATCTGGAATCCCGACTGCAGAGAAGCCGCGCGCTTCGGACGGCACTGGGGCAACGCGATCCTCGTCGCCCGCGCGGTGGAGGCGGTTCCCAACGATACGCTGGTTCCAACTCGTTGGGATGGTTTGGCGAAACGCTAAGACCTGGTCGGCTGTTCGAAGTGCGAACTAACAGCTCCGTATTTCGAACTAACCGATCACTCCGCATCGACAACTAATTGAGAGCTCCGTACTAACTACGAAGTACTAACTAGTTCTCGGTAGTGCGGAGTGAGTTCGGAATCAGTTCGCAGTGTTCGCAGTTCGGAGTAGGTCCCCCAATTCGCAATCAGTTGTCGATTCGGACTGATCCGTTAGTTCGAAATACGGAATCGAGATGTGGTATGACGATTGCGCGGTCTCAAAGCCCGAAACTCCAACCTGAGAGGATTATGTCCTCGTTTAGTACCTACCTGATCGGATTCATCGTTCTCATCATCGGTCTGGCGATCGCCGCGATTCTGGTCGGCATATCACAGACATGGGTGGTGGTAGGAGCGATCATTTTAATCGGGATTGCAATCGTAACTGCCACTACCCGAACGAAGACCAAAGACCCGCCAAGCCCGCCTGTGGCATGAACATTGGCTGTTGACGGCTGAGCACACCGATAGTTAACGTGCGCGTCCATCGGAAGCCGGGCGCGCCACCTCAGGTACGCCCGTCGGAAATGTCTCTACCAAGGGGCCTATGCAGACTACGGGCGAGAGTAGGACCAAAGGTTTCTTCCGTTCCTCCCCTTCCACCGCTTTCGACCAGTACCTCCAGGACATACAGAAACTCCCACTGATTACCGACGCCGAAGAGGAGCGTCGACTTGCGCGTCGCGCGCAGGCTGGAGATGAAAAAGCAGCCGAGCGGCTGGTCACCGCCAACCTTCGATTCGTTATCTCGTATGTGAAGAAGTATCAGGGCCACGGACTCGACCTCGGTGAGCTCGTTGCGATTGGTAACGAAGGATTGCTTAAGGCGGTAAGAAAGTTCGATCCGGATCAGGGCGTCAAATTCATCTCTTACGCAGTGTGGTGGGTCCGGCAAGCAGTACTGAAGGCACTGGCAGAACAGACACGGAGCGTGAGAATCCCGCTCAACCAGAATTCGCAGCTGATCAAGCTCGCCCGCGCACAGACGGTTCTCTCCCAGGTTCTCAAGCGCGACCCAACTGACAACGAAATCGGACGCCTGCTGGAGGAAACTCCCGACGCGGTACGATCCGCCAAGCAGATGTCAGCGACCGAGATCTCGCTCGATGCGCCGATCGATCGGTCCGATCGCGAGGCGTGCACGCTCGGTGAGCGCTTTGCCGGCGTCGATGGCGCGGAGATCGAGGACGTCACCGATTTCCATCTCATGCGCGAATTCATCGACCGCGTCTTCCGGAAGTATCTGACGCCGCGCGAGCGCAAGATTCTTCATCTCTATTACGGCCTGGAGCAGGGCTCCGACGCGATGACGCTGGAGAAGATCGGTGCGCTGATGGGCGTCACGCGTGAGCGTATCAGACAGATTCGCGAGCGCGCATTCGAGAAGCTACGCGAATCGCCGGATGGCTCGGCGCTAGCGGGATTCTGGAGCTAGGGCGGGAAGCGGGAAGCGGGAAGAGGGAAGCGCAAGCAAACCAAACAGCATCAAACGGCGCCGGCCCAAAAGGTCGGCGTCTTTCTTGTATAGGCACCGGTTAGCAGTCCCGCTTCCCGCTTCCCCCTTCCCGCTTCCTCCTTCCCGCTTCCCTCAATGGCAACACGTACCGCGGCGGCCGGCCTGAAACTCAAGGCCTTCCTCAATTCCAAGTGCGGCAACGCGGAAAAAGCGCGGGAAGCGCTAACGAAACCAGGGTTCGATCTCGACGAGGTTGATCCGAAAGACATCGAGAGCCGGATCAAACGAGCAGTTGACGGTGGAACCCGGCGGATTCTGGTTGCTGGCGGCGACGGGACTATCGCCACCGCGGCAGCGCTCGTCGCCAAAACCGGAATAGAGCTGGCCATTCTTCCCGGCGGTACCCTCAATCACTTCGCCAAGGACCACAACATTCCCACCGATCTAGCCGAGGCAGCACGCGTAGCCACTGAGGGAGTCGTCGTCGGTGCTGACCTCGGCTACGTAAACGACTGCGTCTTTCTCAACACCAGCTCTATCGGGGCGTACGTGACTTTCGTCCGCGATCGCGAGCGTTTCGAGAAGCACGTCGGCTACACGCTCGCCAGCGTCGGCGCGTTCTTCAAGACTCTCCACCAGATACGAACCTTTACCGTGACGCTGGAGAACGAACGCGGCAAAAGGAGTTATCGGGCTTCGCTCGTCTTCATCGGTGTGGGAGAGCGGGAGCTCAAGATGCCGGTGCTTGGGAGCAGGGTGAAAAACGGAAAGACCGGACTTCACGTAATGGTCGTCCGCGGCCGGGCGCGCGCGCGACTGTTTAACGTCGGGCTGGCAGCGATCGCCAAAGGTACGAGAGAAGCAGAGAAGCTGCCCGAGTTCGATGATTTCCTGGTCACGGGCGGCCGGATCGACCTGAATCGCCCACAGACGATGCTGGGACTCGACGGCGAGCTGAAAAGAATGAACACTCCGCTCGACTACCGAATCGAACGTGATGCGCTGCGTCTGGTGGTGGCGCCGCCCGTGGATGGTGAATAGCTAGATTCAACGGATGACCCAACCCGCCACCCGCGCGGAAACGTCACCGTTCGCATACCCGCCAGATCTCGCTGGACGCCTGGCTGACGTCGTCGGAGCTCAACACGTTCTCAGCCGGCCGAGCGAGCTGCTCGTGTACAACTCCGACGGTCTGCCCGGCTATCGTCGTCAACCGCGACTGGCAGTTTTTCCGGGAACACGTGACGAGACAATCGCCGTCGTGCGGCTGCTTGCTGAGGAAAAAGTCCCTTTCGTTCCTCGTGGTGCCGGCACCGGGCTCTCGGGTGGTGCGTTGGCGGACGACATCGTGGTCGTTGGCCTCCATCGACTCAAGAAGATCATTTCAGTCGACGTCGAAAATCGACGGGCGATCGTCGAGCCCGGCGTGGTGAATCTCAAGCTCAATCGCCACGTTGCCGCCCACGGGTTGCTCTACGCCCCCGATCCATCCAGCGAATCGGCGTGCACGATCGGCGGCAACGTCGCCGAGAATGCCGGCGGCCCGCATTGTCTGAAGTACGGCGTGACGTTGAATCACGTGCTCGCGATCACGGTGCTGTTGCCCAGCGGCGAAATCGTCGAGTTGGGGAGCGGAGTCGGTGAGAAGGACGGTTACGATCTGCGGGGCTCGTTCATCGGGTCGGAGGGATGCTTTGGGCTCGCACTGGATGTGACGGTCAAGCTGACGCCCAAGCCGCAGGCCGTCCGTACGCTCCTCGCCGATTTCATGTCCGTGAATCAGGCGGCGCAGGTCACCTCCGCGGTGATTGCGTCGGGCATCGTTCCCGCCGCGCTCGAGTTCATGGATGGTCCGACGATTCGTGTCGTCGAGGATTCCATTTACGCCGCCGGCTACCCGCGCGACGCCGAGGCAATTCTATTGATCGAGTTGGATGGACTCGAAGCAGGAGTGGCCGCCGACCTGGAAACTGTGCGTCGCATCTGTACCGAGGGCGGAGCGCGCAACGTTCGCGTCGCGCGCGACGAAGCCGAACGGATGAAATTGTGGCAGGGTCGCAAGAAGGCGTTCGGTGCGATGGGGCGTCTCGCCCCACACCTCATCGTGCAGGACGCGGTGATTCCACGCACGAAGCTACCGGAAATTCTCGACACCATTCACTCGATCAGCGAGAAGTATCAGGTCGTCGTGTGCAATGTATTCCACGCCGGAGACGGCAATCTCCACCCCAACATCGCATACAGTGCCGACGATCCCGCTGAAAGCGAGCGTGTACATCGGGCAATGAAGGAAATCATGCAGGCGTGCATTTCGGCCGGCGGCAGCATCACCGGCGAACATGGCGTCGGACTCGACAAGATGGGATACATGGAATCCATCTTTCCGGAGACCTCGCTCAACGCGATGTGTGAGCTGAGATCGGTGTTCGACCCGGAGCATCGCTCGAACCCCGGCAAGGTCGTCCCGATCCACTCGTGTCGAGAGTGGATCGGAGTGCCAGCATCGCGCCGCGCCGAAAGAGAAGCGCCTCCGTTGGAGGCCGAGCCTTCGCGGCCCGTCGCGTGAGCACCGAGTCCATCGCAGCGCAGGTCAAGGAAAGTTTTGCGTCGCGCACGCCGCTGAGGATTGCCGGCGGCGGCAACTGGCTCGAGGCGGGGCGCCCGGTGCGCGCTGACAAGACCCTGTCGATGCGCGGCGAGACGGGCGTGACGGCGTACGTTCCCGCCGATCTTACGATCACGGTTCGCGCCGGAACTACGCTCTCCGAGATCGCGAGCGCAACAAACGAGCGGAATCAATGGCTACCACTCGATCCTTACGGAACGGCGGACGGATCCATTGGCGCTACGATCGCAACTGCGTCGGCGGGGCCGCTTGCCTCGAACTTCGGATTGCCGCGCGACCTCGTGCTCGGTCTCGAGTTTGTGAACGGGCGTGGCGAGATCGTCCGCGCGGGAGGCCGGGTCGTAAAGAACGTTGCCGGCTTCGATCTGTCGAGATTGCTGACCGGCTCTTGGGGATCGCTCGGCGTCATCACCGAAATCACTCTGCGACTCTACGCGCTACCGGAAGTGGATCGCACCTTCGTCATCGATCTGCGTGGCTCTGAAAAGCAAACCGCTTCGATTCTGCGCGCGATACTCGCAGTTCCGATGAGCCCTTACGCGTTCCAGCTTCTGGGTGTATCGATCGCGCGCTCGCTGCGGCTCGGTGAAGCGCCTGTCGGCCTGATTCGCTTCGCCGGCAATTCCGCGGTGGTGAAAGCGCAAGCGGCTGCACTTGGCCACATTGCAAACTGTGAGGAGATCGAATCCAGCAAATGGGTCGACATACGGCAGCTGGATGGTGATTCGCACACATCCCTGAGAATTTCGAGCTTGCCGCAACGCGTCGTCGGCACAGCGGCGCGCATTCTTGGCGATGACGTGCCCGGAGTCTTCACGTCGATCGATCCGCGCCGCGGAGTAATTCGAGTTGTTGCCGGCGGTGGTGGCGCTCCCCAAACGTCGACGGAAATTGCGGCCGGCGTCGAGGCGAGCGGTGCCAGCCAGCTGGTGTTCGAGAAGCTGCCGGCAGACCTGTGGCGGGTCGTTTCACCTAGCGTAGTATCCGATCAATTGTCGCAGGGCATCAAGAAAGCGTACGACCCGGCCAACATTTTGAATCCCGGCATACTCGGCGACATCAATTGACCGCGCTTCCAGTCGTTCCACCGCCTCGCGATCCGCTGCCGCCGGACACCATGCCCGGGTGCGCGCTGCCCGGCACCCCGCTCGCCGCAGCATTGCCTGGAATCAACGCCTGCGTCCACTGCGGGTTCTGCCTGCAGGCTTGCCCGACCTATCTCAATCTGGAAGACGAGAACGACAGTCCGCGTGGACGAATCTTTCTGATGCGCTCTCTGCTCGAGGGCACAGTCGCTCCCACCGATGCCACGGTCAAACAGCACATCGATCAATGCCTCGGCTGTCGCGCGTGTGAGCCCGTTTGCCCGAGCGGCGTACCATATGGGCACCTGCTTGAAGCAACGCGAGCGACGCTCGACGACTATCAGTCAATGCCCGTGATCGCGCGCATCATCCTGTTCGTCTTCGCGCGAGAATGGCTGCTTCGTCCAGCAATGTTCTTTTCCAGAATGCTGGCGGCGACTCCGATTCCGACATTGCTGTCGGGCATCAAAGGCCGGCTGGGATTTGCAATGGCAATGCTCGCTTCCACCGGGCGATCGATCGAGCGGTCATCTTATGATCCGGTGGCGCGCGGGGAGCGCGGAACCGTTGCCATTCTGCGCGGTTGTGTGATGGATGGATTGTTCAAATCCACTAACCGCGCCACCGATCGCGTGCTCAAAGTGAACGGCTACGCGACCGTCCCGGCGAGCGGACAAAAGTGCTGCGGGGCGCTGCACGCGCATGCGGGTGACCTGGAGGGAGCGCGCGCGCTCGCCAAAGCAAACATCGCCGCATTCGAGCGCTCGGGTGCCAGGTTCATCGCCGCCAACGCCGCCGGATGTGGAGCAATCATGAAGGAGTACGGGCACTTGCTCCAAGACGATCCCGAGTGGCATGAGCGTGCGGCTGCGGTTGCATCGAAAGTGAGAGATGTGAGCGAGCTGCTCGCCGATGCGGGGCCGCGCCCTGGTGGCGCGCTACCGATCAGAGTCACCTATGATGCGCCATGCCACCTGCAACACGCGCAACGCGTGACGCAGGCGCCGCTGTCGGTACTGGCGGCGATTCCCGGTCTCGAGCTGGTGCCGCTGCACGATTCCGATATGTGTTGCGGCAGCGCCGGCATCTACAATCTCATCGAACCTGCTACGTCGGATGCGGTGCTGGCGCCTAAGCTGGCGAACATTTCCGCGACGCGCGCGCCATGGGTTGCGACCGGGAATCCCGGCTGCCTGATGCAGATCGGTGCCGGCTTGATTCGCGCCGAAATGAGCGCGCGCTCGATTCATCCGGTCGATCTATTGGACGCATCCTACGCCGCGATCGGCCAGTAGCGCGACCGCGACGCACTGACTTAATTGCAAAATATGGCGGAGCTCAGTGAGTATTCCGCGCTGCACAACGGTGCGCTGTTCTTCGATCGCTCCGACAGAACGCGCGTGCGCGTCGCCGGACCGAAGGCCGTGGAGCTCGTCACAGGTATGGTGACGAACGACGTTTCGGCGCTCGCACCCGGCGAAGGCCAGTATGCTGCAGCGCTCACCCCAAAAGGAAAGATCGTCGCGGATCTTCGCATCTTCGCATTCGAGGATTCGTTGCTGATCGATACGTCCGCCGCCGCCGCGGCCGGCTGGAAGGAGATGGTGCGGAAGTACATCAATCCGCGCGTTGCTCCTTATCACGACGTCACCTCGGAAATGAGCGACTTCGGCATCTTCGGACGTTCAGCGAGAACGGTGGTGGCGAAGGTGCTGGACATCGACGACAAGGATCTGCTGGCGCTGCCGCCCTATGGTCACATCAGTCGACCGTTCACCGATGTAACCGTGACCGTTGCGCGCGTTCCGGATCTCGATGTCGAAGGCTTCGACATTTTCATCCCGAGTCAGGCTGTCGGCGCGCTGAAGAACAGTTTTCATTCGGCAGGCATCAACGCGGGCAGCAAGGAAACATGGGACATTGGGCGCATCGAGAGCGGACGACCGGAGTGGGGTGTCGACATGGATGATTCGACGCTGCCGCAGGAAGTGAACTTCGACGAGCTCTCTGCGATATCCTACACGAAGGGCTGCTACATCGGGCAAGAGACCGTGGCGCGCGTGCACTTTCGCGGGCATGTCAATCGATTTCTGCGCCGGCTCCGCTTCGTCACTCGTCCCGCGCCGCCGAAAGGCGCTGAATTGCTGGACGAGGCGGGAAAAGTGATCGGCGAAATCAGGAGCTCGGCGCTGTCACCACGCTTCGGTGGAGTGGCGCTGGGGATGGTGCGGCGCGAGATCCTTCCCGGAACAACGCTGCAGGCGCGATGGCCCGACGGTGAATGCAGCGTCCAGGTCGAACAACACGAAAAAGGCGCCACTGTTTAGTGGCGCCTTCACCATCACCAGAAGAATCGCGCTGACTTAGAGCGTCGCGCTGATCTACTGGATCTTATCGAGCCTTACTTTTTCTTGGTGGTCGTCTTGGTGGTCGTCTTCGTCGTCGTGGTCGAAGCCGCCGGAGTTGTGCTAGCGGTCGTGTCCATCTTCATGCCGGTATCCATCGCTGCCGGGGCCGGAGCCATTGCCGGAGCGGAGGTATCGGCGGTCGCAGCTTCGTCCTTCTTGGACGTGCATGCAGCGAGAACCAGAACTGCGGCGACAAGGGCCAGGCGCTTCATTTACGATCTCCTTGAGAGGCAAACGTGGAAAATTCGCCGGTCCGTGCACGCGATCGCAGTGCCCGTTTTTGGCGCGGGCAAGAATCTATCTCATCAGAAAGCAGTGTCAAGGGTAATTGGCTCCGTCTAGTAGGCGTCGGACACGCGGGCTAGATTACTCGAAAGTTGGTATTTCCCCCGGAGCATAAGTGTCAGTCCTGCCAGAAACATTTGGTGCGCTGAAGCGTTCCGCTTACGGTGCGCCTGAACGACGCGAGCAATCAGTTAAGGATGAGCTCCGCGCGAATCTTTTGACGCGGCTCGCCACGCGCAAATCGATATTCAACGGCGTGATCGGTTACGAAGAGACGGTCATGCCGCAGATCGTCAACGCGCTTCTCAGTAAGCACAATTTCATTCTGCTCGGACTGCGCGGTCAGGCCAAGTCCCGCATTCTGCGATCGTTGATCACACTGCTCGACCCCACATTGCCGATCATCGCCGGCAGCGAAGTCAATGACAATCCCTTCTCACCAGTCTCGAAATACGGCAGGAATCTGCTCAACGAAGCAGGTGATGATACGCCGATTGCCTGGCTCGAGCCGGAGCAACGCTACGTCGAGAAACTCGCCACTCCGGATGTGACCGTCGCCGACATCATCGGCGATCTCGATCCGATCAAGGCAGCTCGCGGCGGACACATCCTCGGTGACGAGCTGACCATGCATTACGGGATGCTGCCGCGCGCGAATCGCGGAATCTTCGCGCTGAACGAGTTGCCGGATCTCGCCGGGAAAGTACAGGTGAGCTTGTTCAACATCATGCAGGAAGGCGATGTTCAGATCAAAGGTTATCCCGTCCGCCTCCCGCTCGATGTGATGCTGTGCTTCACCGCCAACCCCGAGGATTACACCGCGCGCGGGAAGATCATCACGCCGCTCAAGGACCGTATCGGCAGTGAGGTCATGACACACTATCCGGAGAGTGTCGACCTCGGCATGGCGATCACCAATCAGGAAGCGTGGACGGCGCGCGGCGCCGGCAAAGTGCGCGTACCTGATTTCATCGCGGAAGTGATCGAGCGCGTCGCCTTCGAAGCCCGCGGCGAC
The DNA here is from genome assembly GCA_036377095.1 of Gemmatimonadaceae bacterium. Classification (GTDB taxonomy): domain Bacteria; phylum Gemmatimonadota; class Gemmatimonadetes; order Gemmatimonadales; family Gemmatimonadaceae; genus UBA4720. The sequence goes on along the minus strand of DASUZC010000068.1, from coordinate 11,890 downwards.
AAGCGCATCGACAAGCGCTCGGGAGTTTCACAGCGCATGCCGATCACTGTGCTGGAGAATGTCGTCTCCAACGCCGAACGTCGCGCGATCCAGACTGGCGAACGTGACATCGTTCCCCGCATCGCGGACATCTACGCCGCCCTGCCGGCAATCACCGGCAAGATCGAGCTGGAATACGAGGGCGAGCTGGTGGGTGGTCACAACATCGCGCGCGAGCTGATTCGTCGCGCGGCCGATGCTACCTATCAGGATCGGGCGGGCGGCATCAGCACCGACGAAATCATCATGTGGTTCGATGTCGGCGGCGCCCTGCAGGTCACGGACGATGTTCCGGTGGAAGCGGTCGTCGAAGGATTCGGCAGCGTGCCTGGACTGATGCAGGTCGTAAACGCCGCGGGCCTGGCGCCAATGGATGATCTCCCCGTTGTTGCCGCCGGCTGCGAGCTGGTGCTCGAGTCACTGGTCGCGCGGAAGAAAATCACGCGCTCTGATGCCGGCACCTACGGTCGCGCCGTGGAAGAAAAGCGTCGCCGTCCATATCAGGATTAGTTCGTGCCGATTCTCACGGTCTCGCGGCTTTTCGGGTCGGGAGGCTCTGAGGTAGCCGCGATCGTCGCAAAAACTCTTGGCTGGTCGTTGCTCGACAACACTGTTGTCGATGCCGTCGCTGCGCGCATGGGCTTGAGTGTCGCCGAAGTTCAGGCACGGGAAGAGCGCGTGCCATCCTTGGTCGAGCGACTGACTTCGGCGATGGCGATGGGATCGCAGGAGTGGGCGACGCCGCTCGCGGCCGCGAAGCGACCGACCGACGAGCAGCTGATCGAAGTCACCCATCACATCATCGAAGAAGCGATCGCCAGGGGGCCATTGGTCGTCGTCGGTCGGGGCACACAGGAGATGCTCGCTGAGAGAGAGGACACTCTCCATGTGTTCTGCTACGCACCACGCAAGGCGCTGATCGCCCGCACGATGCAGCGTGAAGATCTGAGCGCGGAAGAAGCCGCGCGTCTGGTCGACGAGACCAATAAGCAGCGCGATCAGTGGGTGAGGCTCCACTGGGAGCGTGACCGCCGGGCCCATGAGAATTTTGATGTGAGTGTGAACACCGAGCGACTTGGCATTCAGGGAGCGGCGGACTTGATCGTCACCGCTGCACGAATGAGGTTCGCGCTAAGATGACCGTTGCGACCAGAACTGAAGCCAACGTCGAGCGCGCAGTACCCTTCTTCTGGGTTCGCGACATTGATGCTTCGCTGCGATTCTATATCGACGGGCTCGGCTTCAACAAAACCATTGAATGGGCACCTGACGGAAAGGTGCAGTGGTGCTGGCTCGAGCTCGGCACAGCACCGCTCATGCTTCAGGAATTCTGGCGCTCGGGCCCGCGCACCAACGTCCCTGCCGAAAAACCGGGCGTTGGTGTTTCTATCTGCTTCATGTGCAAGGATGCGATAGCGTTGTTTAAGGAATTCCGCAGTCGCGGAATCGACGCGAAGCAGCCTTTCGTCGGTAATGGATTATGGGTGACAGAGATCACCGATCCCGATGGGTACCACCTGCTCTTTGAGAGCCCAAGCGACGCGCCCGAAGAGAGCGTCTACACCGAGTAGACGTCAGTCCAGAAGAAGTGTTCGCGACTCGGTAATGTGAGCCGGGCTCGTCTCTATCAACGACGCCAGCGGACGCGCACACCAGCGCCGGGCTGCAATCGAGGACGATTCATCACCGAGCGCCTCCGCCTGTTCGAGTAACAGTGTCGCGGTTTCAACGCGAGCAATCGAAAAAGACAACGCTCGCGCTCCGACTTGGCTGGAGTCTTTGTCAGCTCGATTGCTGAAATGAGTCTCGATTTGTTCGATGGCGTCGGAGACTGATTTGATACAGGCGCCAAGCTCCGTGCGCTGAATTCCGCGCACACGCGCGCGTACGTCGTTGCACCATACCGAAAGCGCGTCGACCTTTTCGATCGCGCGCATGGTGTCGAGACTCAGGACATTCGTCGTTCCTTCCCAGATCGGCAGGACCTGGGCATCGCGCAGCAATCGCGGAATGCCCGTGTCTTCGACGTAACCCGCCCCACCGAATGCTTCGACTACTTCGCTGGCGACTGCTACGGCTTGCTTGGCCGTGTAAAGCTTGGCCACCGGAATTAGAAGTCGTAGCAACTTCAGCTCGGTCTCACTCGCCTCACCGCATTCTTCCCTGCCCAGCAGCTCCACGACTCGGAAAGCAAGCATGAACGACGCCCGGAATTGCAGGGCGAGTGCGGACAGAGTCTCTACATGCAGAGGCTGCTCGATCAGCGGCTTTCCAAATGCGACTCTCCGCCTGGCATAGTCGGTGGCGAGCGCGATCGCCCGACGCATCCCGGCGACAGCGGCCACCGCGTTGTAAACGCGTGTGACGTTGAACAACGTCGCAATCTTCCGAATGCCGTCGCCTGCACCGCCAACCAGGCGCGCCGGCGTGCCTTCAAGTGTCAGCTCCGCCGTCGGCAAAGCGCGCGTGCCGAGCTTGTCCTTCAATCGCTCGACGCGAATGTTGCGCAACAGCCCGTCGCGATCGCGCAGCGTGATGAGGAACACGCTCAAGCCGGCACCACCCGCCGGCCCGCCTTCGATGCGCGCGAGCGTCATCGCCATCTGCGACGTCGTGGCCGAGGTAAACCATTTGAGTCCGTACAGCCGATAGTCGTTGCCTGATTCACATCTCGCGATTGTCGACGTGCTGCCGACGTCCGACCCACCGCTCCGCTCGGTCATCCACTGCCCCGACGTCCAAAAGTGCCTCGGATCGCGGGAGGTCAGATGCGCGAATACCGGTCGCGTCGATTCGTCGCCGTGCACTTCGAGAAAACGGGCCGCCCCATCGGTCATTGCCAGCGGGCAACTGTACAACGCGGAGGACGGCGCGAACAGGTACAGGCGAGCGAACTGATCGATGCGCGAATGGATACCGTGCGCACGCTCGTACGCCGTGGCAACGATTCCTTCTGTCGCCGAGATCCCGTCAAGCGCCTGCCACGCTTCGCTGGTCTCGATTCGGTCGACCCGCCTGCCCCAGGCGTCATACGGAACGTGACGCGGCGGCGATCGCTCGGCCTCCTCTCCGAGAGCAAGAATGTCGGTTACCGTGCGTTCCCCGAGTCGACGCAAATCAGGTTCGACTTCCTTGAGAACTTGTGCGGGCAGTCGCCAGCGAAGGTACGACCTCAAAACGAGGTCATCGTCGTACTGATTCGCAAGCTTTGGTGAATCCTGGATGAACTCGGCCATGCGCTCTGTATAATTGATGGACATGCGGGTCGCAGCCATCTACGACATCCATTCCAATCTACCGGCTCTCGAAGCCGTGTTGGACGAGATCGGCCGAGAGAAAGTAGATCAGATCGTAGTCGGCGGCGATGTCGTCCCCGGACCCATGCCCCGTGAAACAATCGACCGGCTTCTAGCCGTAGATCTCCCTATGCGATTCATCACCGGCAATGGGGATCGTGAGATCGTCGCCAGGATGCGCGGCATCGAGACGGGAACCGTGCCGGAGAGATTTCGACATGTAATGGGATGGGTCGCCTCGCAGCTTGGCCCAGCCGACGAAACTCTGCTGGCCAGCTGGCACAGGACTACCAGCCTCGAGATCGACGGGCTTGGCAACGTGATGTTCTGCCACGCCACTCCGCGCAACGACATGGAGATCTTCACGCGCCAGACGGCGGAGGCGAAGCTGCGACCGATTTTCGAAGCCGTCGATGAAGCCGTCATCGTCTGCGGACATACGCACATGCAGTTCGATCGACGGATTGGCAGCAAGCGTGTCGTCAACGCCGGGAGCGTCGGGTTGCCGTTCGGAAACCCGGGCGCGTACTGGCTGATGCTCGGGCCGGACGTTGAACTGCGTCACACGCTCTACGATTTCGCCAAAGCGGGCGATCGTGTCCGAGCGACGCCGTACCCTGAAGCCGACTCGCTGGCAACACGCGACATTCCGCAGCCAGCCTCAGAAGCCGAAATGATCGAGCGCTTTTCCAAGGCGGAGCTCAAATGACGTCAACCACACCGGCAGTTCGTCCCACCACGTCAATGCTCGACACTGCGACGACGCCACCGCAGCGACGTCAAATCCGCGAGCGGTTCATCTATCGAGTGCTCGATCGCACGATTGGCACGATCGAAATTCTGTTCGGGATTGGCACGCTCGTTGGACTATCCATTGGAGCGATGGCGGGTGACAGTGATTTCAGAATTCTGGAGGCGCTGCTTGGTATTCCCGTAATGCTGCTGACGGTTGTTGCCGGCGTTCTCTTATACCGCGGCTCACGCGTTGGTATCGCGCTCTCACTCGGACTCCAGCTCTTTCAGGTTTTGCCGGTGATTATCTCGCACACCGCCGTGCGCTATGTCGCGGGACTGCAGTGGACGCTTCGATTTGGCGGGCCGAGGATCTGGAAGCCGTGGGGATTCGAAGGATCCTTCATCGTTCTCCACGATCCGGCATTTCCGTCGCTGATGATCAGCGTCAATGTCGTTGCGCTCGTAACAGCGCTTTATCTGGTGAGCCGACTGCACGAGGCATCACAAAACTCTACAGTAAATCCCGCCGAACAGCTGAGCTAGTATCCTCTTCCGTAGCAACGGCCTGCGTCATGCGATTGTCTTTTTGTGACTCTCGCATTTGTCGGTGATAACCATGCCTTTGCAATACGAATCTCTCGACCCGACCACGCGCCGCTTCGCAATCGCCGAGCTCGACAGCGACCTCACGACCGGCGCCTATCACACATCGGAGCGGATTCGGCATACGGCAATCGCCGAGTATCAGCGCTATCTGCATGAGGCGCTGCGATACTACGACGATCGCTGGCTGGAGGAACACGCATCCGATCTGATGATCGATTTCGAGCCTCGGCGCACGCCGAGTGGCGGACAAACGGCGGTGAAGCTCCCGCAGATGGCGGCGCGGATGCTGGCCGAAGGAGATTTCAATCGCTACTACATGCGCGGCGTTGCGTTGAGGGCGGCCGAGGAAGGAAGACAAGTCGTCGAAGTGTATCGCGCGCGACTGTCGATGGAGCCACGTCGCGAATCGGCGGAGCTGGAAGGCCGTCGACTTCCCGCTGATGAAGTTCTAAAATATCTGCGCGGCGAACTGAGCTCCGATCCATTCGTGACCGCACTCGGCAGACCAAACTCAGGATTGAGCGTACGACTGGTCTAAATCAAAATCCATCGACTTCGTATGCACCCTGGCTCTGGCTGCTGCTGGCGCTGTTCGTCATTCGGGTAATCGCACAACCACTATCGCTGATCGTTGATTCGCCGCTGTTGCCACGATTCGAGTCGTGGCACGGCGGCGTTCTTCCATATCCGGCGCTGCTGTTCGCGCAGCTTCTGATCATCGCCTGGTTCACACGCACGGCGAGGCGGTTCAATAAAGGCGACGTGACGCCGCACCGCCGCCGTGGGATGTGGGTGATGGCTTTCGGCGTCGTCTACTTTCTCACGATGCTCGGGCGATTGATTCTTGGGCTGACGGTGATGCGCGAGAGCCGGTGGTTTACATCGTACCTGCCGACGTTTTTCCATCTCGTGCTCGCGAGCTTCCTACTGCTCTACGCGCATTTCCACCTGCGAGGGGCTACGACTGCAGACTGAGGCTTACGGACTCAGTCTGCAGTTCCATCAAACCTGACCCGCGAACATGCTCCGATAGTGTCGGTACCAATCGCTCTGAAATGTCTCGGTTGGATCGAGTCGCTTCTTAAGGCGCAGGAATTCGGGGAATTGCGGGTAGGCGGCGATCACCTGTCGCGGCTCCGCCCAACGGTGATAGGTGAGGTAGTAGCTCCCGCCGTATGACAGTCCGCGGTCGATGAGACGGCGGAATTCGCCCTTCGCCTTCTCGACGCCGGCCGGGTCGGGCATCACGTGGATGTTGAAGATGATGCACGCGTACGGCTGCTTCGCCCACGCCAGTTTCGTCTCATCATCTCGCTCGATCAGGCGAATGGTTCCATAAATGAGATCGGTATGGTTCGCCAGGAAATCTGAACGCACGTCGCTCAGGAAGCGCGGCAGTGACTCACGCGGCACGTAGATCTCCGTGATCATTTCGCTGCCGTGCGCATACTGGCCAAGACGCGAGCCAAGCGCTTCGTGGTAATCCGGAACATAAGTGCTCATCTGGTGCTCGTCCGACCAGTAGTACTGCCCTGACGTCGTGAGGTAATAGCTCGCGTACGCCTTGAACGCCCGTGCTCGATCGACGTGCGCCAGATAAATCAGCTCGTGCCAGTTCTCGGTTTCCAAATGCAGTCTCGTCGCCGGCATCGGAGTCGAATCATCAACGGGCTTGTAGCAGGAGAAGACGCCTTTGCGCAGCAGCATCTCCGGGTTGAGCTCGGTGGCGAACTGGAAATCGCCGTACTGAAAACCGGCGGCAATACGGCGCTCGAACATCGTTGGCAGCTGCTCGATATCGATTACCTCGACGATGCGCTGAACCTTATGACGCCGCGCCAGCCGCAGACGCGCGGTTACAATCGGTCCGAATAATCCGTATCCGCCTATTGCCGCGCGAAAGAGCTCCGCATTCTCGGTGCGGCTGCAGCGGCGCACGCGACCGTCGGCGCCGATGATGGTGAATGCAATCACGTCACCGATAAACGGACGCAAAGTCAGCCCGCGACCGTGGACGTTGGCTGAGAGCGCGCCACCGATACTCAACTTGTCTGCGCCCGTCTGCTTCTGGACGAACGCCCACGACGGATTCGTCCCGCGTTGAGTATCGACCAGATATTTGTACAATTCGGGCCATTGCATGCCCGCCTCGACTTCGATCTCCCCCTTTTCACGATCGAATTCGAGGACTCGACTCATTCCGTTCATGTCGATCAGTGTGGCATCGGTGCCGAACTGCTGGCCGCCCATCGCGTGGCGACCGCCTGCTACACTGATTGCAACGCCCTGTGATCGGGCGCGACCAACAACAGCTTGCACTGCGTCGATCGAATCGACGCGCGCAACCTCGCGCACACGGGTCGGATTGAGGTGTGAGTGGACGTCGTTGACGACGACGCCTTCGCCGCCAACCTGCGGCGCAGTCTTGCAGGCGGCGACTGTAGCGACGCCAGCCTTGGCAGCCAACTGTAGGAAGTCACGCCGTGACAGCATTGGTCCTCCTGAGCGGTGGCCGTACTGTGGAGATGAACCGCGCTGACTTGTAAATCATCCAGAACGCGGCTCCCTGAATCACGTGATAAAACGCATTGTGATCCATGTAGACCGGGTGAATTGCGATGTGTGCTCGCTGCACTACCGCTGCCGCCAAAGTCAACGCAATGCCGGCGATGCCCCAGCCTATGGCCCGTGCTTTCTGACGGCGGTATGTGGACACCAACGCGTAAAGCAAGAACAGCGTTGAAGGCAGATAGCCGATGATCGCGACCAGGAAATTGCGCGACACGAACAACACGATCAGCGCCAAGCCTGCCAGGATGGTGATGGCGACGGCTCGTGCTATCTGCTCAGCCTTTGGGGCTAGCTCGAGTCGTGCTGCCGCGAACCATGCCGCAAGACTCGTCACAAGAATCGTCAGCAGCGTCGCCGGCCAGAGTATCGCTCGCCCGCTACTGTCTGCCGGCTTGAAGAAGCCGTGAACCGTTCCACCGAGCAGCGAGGCGGCGCCGGCGGCGGCAAAGAAAACGACGAACCAGAATCGCAGTGTTGGATCACTCGGCTGCGGTTTCATCAACAACGCGACGATCAGCGCGCACTCCAACGCCAGCCCGTAATCGGTCAGGGTGACGGCTGGATCTGTAAACGGTGCGTTCATGGCGATCGGGGCTGGAGGTTGATCACGTCGCTGTTGACGCTGCCTGAACACTACCCGTCGCCGGGTGGTTACGCGTTACGAACTATGACGTAGAAGCCTGGTTCGCTTCACGTAGAACCGCGGAAGCCTGGATCCAACAGGCGTTAATCGCCTGACGGGCTACTGCGGATTGGTTGCCCAGATCGTTGATTCGGTGACGAAACCGTAATCTGGAATCTCCAGCACGCCCACGATCAGCTGAGCGATGTCGGCCGCCGTCAGCTTGCTCATGTTCTGCGGCTTGACTGGTTGCGACTCGTTGGCGCCGAAACTCGTTTGCACTTCGCTGGGATTGACCTGCATCACGCGGATGTTGTGCTGCCGCAGTTCCGCCCGCCAACACTCCGTCAGAGCGTGGAGCGCAAACTTGCTGGCACAATACGCCGACCCATTCGCAAATCCGCGCTGCCCTGCAGTCGACGAGATGTTGACGATGTTGCCGTAACTGCGACCGATGAAGTGCCGCGCCGACTCACGCGCAACCAGCATGGCTCCGAGTACGTTCGTCTGCCAGACGCGAAAGAACTCCTCGGCGGTAAGATCGACCAGTGGAGCGAAGGCGCCGAAGCCGGCGTTGTTGATGAGGACGTTGTAGTCCGAGTATTCCTTGACCACCGCGCGAATCATTCGCTGCACGTCGTCTTCCTTGTTGACGTCGGCGACGATCGGGAAGGCGTCTATCTGCTTCGCCGCTGATTCAAGCATGTCGCCGTGACGCGCGCAGATCGCCACTCTGGCGCCGCGCTCGCGCAAAATTCGCGCGGTCTCGAAGCCGATGCCGCAGCTGCCGCCTGTCACCAGCACCGCCGCATTCTTCAGGTCCATTGCTTCTCCCGCGACCCCATCTTCTCGCGCGCGAGCTCGATGAAGTCGGCGATGTCTTCCTCGGTAGTGTCAAACGAGGTAATCAGGCGAGCCTCCGAAGTCTTCCCATTCCAGACGTGGAACGGCCACCACTCCTGCAACTTCGGGATCACCTTCTCCGGAATGATCGCGAATACTTCATTAGCCTGAACCTCCTGCGTCAGCGAGATTCCATCGATCTCCGACAATCCGCGGGCCAGAAGCTGGGCCATCCTGTTGGCGTGCGCCGCGCTCCGTTTCCACAGATCGTTAGTCAGCAGCGCGTTGAACTGCGCGGCAATGAATCTCATTTTCGATGAAAGCTGCATCCCCTGCATGCGCTTGAACTCAAAATCGTCGGCCAGTACCGGCTTGAAGAATACTACTGCCTCACCGGCGACGAGGCCGTTCTTGGTCCCGCCGAGCGAAAGCGCGTCGACTCCAGCCCCACTGGTGATCGCCCCCAGCGGCACATTCAGCGACACCGCGGCGTTGAAGATCCGCGCGCCGTCCATGTGCAGCAGCAGCGCATGACTGTGGGCAAAATCGGCAATGGCACGAATCTCCTGCGGTGTGTACACCGTCCCGTATTCAGTCGCCTGGGTAATGGTGATCGCGCGCGGCTGCACATGGTGTTCGTCGCCGATGTCGTGCAGGTGCTCACGAATGCCGGCGACCGTAATCTTGCCGTTGGGCGAAGGAACCGGCAGCAGCTTGCACCCGATGTGTTTTTCCGCCGCGCCACACTCGTGGTTGTGCACATGCGCCGTCTCGGCGCAGATCACTCCCTGGTGCGACTGGACCATGCTCTGCAGGCACAGGACGTTGGCTGCCGTGCCGCTGAACACGAGAAACACCTCGGCGTCTTCACCGAGCTCCCGACGAATTCTGCTTAGTGCTTCGTGGGTGTAGGTGTCATCGCCGTAGGCGGGCACGTGACCGACGTTGGCCGCGGCCATCGCCGCCAGGACTTCCGGATGCACCCCAGCCCAATTGTCGCTGGCGAAGGCGCGTCCGGGGTTTCTCTCTTGCCGCATCAGCCTACGATAACTGCGGGAAGAGGGAAGCGGGAAGAGGGACGCGGGTGGAGGACTGAGGGCCGAGGACCAACGGCATCGATCATCGCGGACTAATTGAGGATCGAGAACTCCTAGAAGCGAAGTGCACCGCTGGGCGCTGTCCGCAGCTAGCTGACCGCTGGGCGCTGCAGGCGATGTGACAGATTGCGATGGAGTCTGACAAGCGCGGGTTGTGGATCAGATCGCCAGGGAGATCTGTCACGTCTTCTTGCAGCGGACAGCTAACAGCGAGCTGCTATCAGCTCCCAGCGGTGTCGTGCGCCTTTCAAGTCCTCAATCCTCAATTAGTCCGCGATTATCAATGCACTTGGTCCTCAGCCCTCAATCCTCCCTAGTGAAAATCGCGACTCGCGTGAACCAACTCTCTCACCTTGATCTCGCTGAACTTCCTCCCGATCACGTTCCGCACCCCATCGTCCCGCTCGAACTTCCCTTCTATCAGGATGAATGTCGAGAATCTCACCACCTCCGAGTATTCCTCGACCATCCTCTTGGAGACGATGACGTTGATGAAGCCGAATTCATCCTCCATCAGCAGGAAGACAGTCCCCTTCGCGCTCTGTGGCTGCTGACGGATGGTGACGAGTCCCGCCGTCTTGATCCATTCTCCGCCCTTTAGTTTCTCCAGCTGCTTCGAGTCGAGCACTCCCTCCCCACGCAGCTGCTCGCGGAGATGCTCCATCGGATGGCCGCTGACACTGATGCCGACCGAGAAGTAGTCGAGGAAGATCAGCTCGTCGCGCGTAAGCGGACGCGGCTCATATGGAACGTGACGCGCCGGCGCCAGCGGCAGACAGTCTCCTACCGCTCGCATCGCCACCCACGCCGCTCGACGACGGTCCGGCTCCCAGCAGGCGAACGCGCCCGCGCGCGCCAGCTGCAATGCGTCGTTCCGCTGCAGCTTCGCCCGCTGCACGACGTCGTCGATCGACGAGAACCGATCCCAGCCTCTGGCGACCTTGAGTGCTTCGAGAGATTTCTCGCCCAGCCCGCGAATGTGCCGCCAGCCAATGCGCAGCGCCAAACGATCCGGATTGTCCGTCGGCTCGGTGGTGCACTCCCAATCACCATCGCGCATGCACGGCGGCAGAACCTTCAACCCGTGACGACGCGCATCGTGAATAAGAGTCGACGGCGGATAGAATCCCATCGGATACGAGTTGAGTAATCCGGCATAGAACTCCGCCGTGTAATGCGCCTTGAGATAGCCGGTTGCGTAGGCGATCAACGCGAAGCTCCAGGCGTGAGATTCCGGAAATCCGTAGTTGGCGAAGCTCTTTAAATCTTCGGCGATCTGCGCCGCGACATCTTCCTTGACGCCCCGCTCCACCATCCGTGCGCGCAGCTGCTCGAGGACGCGATGCAGCTTCTCGACTTTTCGAATGTGGCCCATGGTGCGGCGCAGCTCGTCTGCCTGCGCGGCAGAATACCCTCCTAGCTTCATGGCGATCGCCATCGCCTGCTCCTGGAAGATCGGAATCCCCTGCGTGCGCTTGAGAATAGGTTCTAGATCAGGATGTAAATAAGTAACCGGCTCGAGCCCGCGCCGTCGCGCAGTGTACGGGTGGACGAAGTTCGCCTGGATCGGACCGGGACGAATGAGCGCCACCTGCACCACGATGTCGTACAACCGATCTGGCTTCGTGTGTAGCACGGAGGCGATCTGCGCTCGACTCTCGATCTGAAATGTTCCGATCGTCTCACCGGTGGCGATGAGATTGTAGGTAGCCTCGTCGTCCGGCGGCAGCTTGTACATCTCGGGCCGCGTACCGGTGCGCACTTCGATCATGTCGAAGGCTCGTCTCACCAGCGATAGCGCGCCCAGTCCCAGGAAATCGAATTTGGGAATTCCAACCGCGTCGAGATCGTCCTTGTCGAACTGGATGATGGTGCGGCCCATCGTCGTGTGCTCGACCGGCAGGTAATCGCCAAGGAGAGCTGACGACAAAACGAATCCACCAACGTGCGTCGAGCGCAGTCGCGGCACCCCCTCGAACGCCGCCATTGCTGCCAGCGTGGCGCGCCCGCGTGGATTGTCGAAATCAATTCCCAGCTTCGGGGCGAGCTCCTGCTCTACGTACTTCGCGCCCTCCGCGGGA
>DASUZC010000067.1:0-12320 GCA_036377095.1 Gemmatimonadaceae bacterium | reverse complement strand
GCGCGCGCGCTACATCTCGCCGCTTCGGCTCTATCTCAGCGCGAGCGTCGTCTACTTCCTGCTCACGGCGGCGGCGCCAGAAATCAATCTCGAGAACGGGAGAAGCGTCTCAGGCCTCCGGATTGGCGTGACGAAGGGAGCCGCCTCCTCGACCGCGGCGGAAAGAGTTGCGACCGCCGCCAACGACGCGATGGGTAAAGGGCAACCGATCACTGAGGCGGAAAAGCAGCAGGCGTTAAAGGACATCCAGCGCGCGCCGAGACTGATGCAGCCATTTCTTCGGCGGGTCGTCGCGGATCCCGACGGGTTCAAGCGCGGGCTTTTCGAGACGATGCCGAAGATGCTATTCGCGCTGCTCCCGATCTTTGCCGCGATCGTCGCTGTCTTCTACCACGGCAGGAAGTATCCCGAGCACCTCTACTTCGCGATCCACCTGCACGCGTTCATCTTCCTCGCGCTCAGTCTCAATGTCGTCGCGAAGTTTCCGGCGTGGGCTCCGCTCGCCATCGCTGCCAGCGTCGCCGTTCTGATCTGGATTCCGGTTTACGCCACGCTCGCCTTCATGCGTGTTTACGGCGGATCGCTCGCGTCGACTCTCATCAGAGAGCTCGGCATCGCAGCGCTTTATCTAGTGACTGCAGTAGTCGCTCTCATAACTATGCTCTACTGGGTCTCAGTCGCCGCGTAACGGCTCCGTATTTCGAACCAACTAATCACTCCGCATCGATAACTAATTGAGAGCTACGTACTAACTGCGAATTACCAACTAGTTCTCTGTAGTGCGAAGTCAGCTCGCAATTAGTGCGCAGTGTTCGTAGCTCGGAGTAGGTTCCCCAATTCGCAATTAGTTGTCGATGCGGAGTGATCCGTTGGTTCGAAATACGGAGCTACTTGATCGGCCAGGTGCCTCCAACAGCCTTGTAGACTGCAACGAGTGCCGTTGCGGCGGCGGTGTGTCCCTGCGCCAACTGACTCTCGGCGTCAAGCAGAGTACGCTCCGCGTCGAGGACCTGCAGAAAATCAGTCAGTCCCGCTTCGAACCGCTGCTGTGCCAGGTCGGCCGCGCGCGAGCTCGAGCGCACAGCATTCTCCAGGATCGCCAGGCGCGCGTGCGCGCGATCGTACGTCACCAGCGATGCCTCGCTCTCCTCGAGCGCGCGCAGCACCGTGGCATTGTAGCTGGCCTGCGCCTCGTCCTCTCCGGCAGCCGCGACCTCCACGCGCTGCCTCACCCGCCCGAGATCAAAGAGCGGGAACGTCAGGACCGGTCCGACCAAAAGCCGCGAGTTTCCGCGCTTGAATAGCGAATCGACTGATGTCGAGAGATAACCGGCCCTCGCACTCAGGGTCACCTTCGGGAGATACTCCGCGCGCGCCGAGCCGAGGAACAGTGCCCGTGCCGCGAGCTGTCGTTCCGCCCGCAATACATCGGGCCGGCGTCGAACTAGCTGATTGGGGGAGCCGACGTACAAGGTATCCGGCAGCCGCGGCAGCGCGCCGGAATCGAGCAACGCTGGTGGCAACGAGTTGGGCGCGCGGCCGAGCAATACCGCGAGCCGATTGCGATCGATTGCGATCTGCGATTCGAGTCCGGGCGTTGCGGCAAGCGTGAGATAGAGAACCGACTTCGCCCGCTCCGTGTCGAAGGCGGTGCCGCGACCAGCGGCGAGTCTGTCCTCGGTGAGCTTCACGATTTTCCGTTGCGTAGCGGCGTTCCGCTGCGACACAGTGAGCTGCCGCTGCGCGCCGCGCAGGTCGAAATACGTGCGCGCCACCTCGGCTGCCACGCTCACTTGTACATCCTCCAACCCATGCTGCGACGACTCGGCCAATGCGCTGGCCGCTTTCACGTTGCGACCAACGCGGCCGAAGAAGTCGATCTCCCACGATGCATCGAAGCCGACATCGTACAAAGTCTGAGTAGGAAGCTGACTGGATAATCCCGGAGTCTGCGCCAGCGAGATCTGCGAGCGGGATGTGCTCCCCGTTCCTGTGACGGTCGGCATCAGGTCAAGTGCGGCGAGACGCCGCGAAGCACGTGCACTCGACAGTCGCGACTCGGCGACGCGCACATCCAGATTCGCGCGCTGCGCTTCCCGCACCAGCATCGTCAGGGTCGTGTCGCCCAGCTCGTTCCAGAACGGAGCCGCGGCGAGTGTCGCGCTAACGGTGACCGTGCTCGCCGTGGGATCATCAGCCACCTCCGAGCGAGCGTTCGAGGCGTTGGGCACGGCGGAACTTGCCACACCGGCGTTGTAAGTCGCGGGGACGGGGATTTCCGGCGCGCGATACGCGGGCGTGCCGCACGCCGCCAGAAATCCGCTCAATCCGATGAGAACGTTACGCATGACTGCTACCCTCATCTCCCGCCACCAGCGATGGACGCCATGGATGGAGAGGTTTGATGTCGTCAGGAGTGTCGACCGGTTGGCCGGAGGCCGGCACCGGGGTTTGGGCGCGGCCGTGAATGTATCCGCGCACCAGCACGTAGAAGAGCGGTGTGAACAGAAGTCCGAGGAAGGTTACGCCCAGCATTCCGGAGAACACCGCGATACCCATCACGCGCCGCATCTCGGCGCCCGCGCCGCTGGCGACGATCAACGGAATCACACCGGCGATGAATGCAAACGACGTCATGAGAATTGGACGCAGTCTGATGCGAGCCGCCTCCAGGGCAGCGCTGAACCGATCGCGTCCCTGACGCTCCAGATCGCGGGCGAACTCGACGATAAGAATCGCGTTTTTACATGCGAGTCCCACCAGCACGAGCAACCCGATCTGGGTGAAGACGTTGTTGTCGCCGCGAGTCAGCCACACGCCCGCGATTGCGGAAACGAGCGACATCGGCACGATCAGCATGATCACGAGCGGCAGCGACCAGCTCTCGTACTGCGCGGCGAGAACCAGGAATACGAGCAGAATGCAAAGCGGGAAGACGAGGATGGCGGTGTTACCGGCCAGCTTCTGCTGATAGGTGAGCTCAGTCCACTCGAAACCGATGCCGTTGGGCAGCGTCTCGTTGGCGAGCCGTTCCATAATCTTTACCGCCGAGCCTGCACTCGTTCCCGGCGCAGCGCTGCCACTGATGTCCGCCGCGGGATATCCGTTGTAGTGCGTTACCTGGTCCGGCCCGTACGACTGCTTCATCGTCAGCACCGACCCGAGCGGCACCATCTCGCCGCGAATATTCCGAACCTTGAGCTGAGCGATGTTGTCGGCGTTGGCTCGATACGGTGCGTCCGCTTGCGCGATCACCTGATACGTGCGACCGAATTTGTTGAAGTCGTTGACGTACTGTGAGCCTAGATAGATCTGCAGCGTCGAGAACACGTTGTTGAGCGGGATCCCGAGCTGCTTCACTTTGTCGCGATCGACGTCGGCGAAGAGCTGAGGCACGTTGATCTGGAAGCTCGAGAACGCGCCGGCGAGCCCGGGCGTCTGGAAGACGCGGCCGATCAATGCCTGAGTGTTCGCATAGAGAGTCGAATCGCCGAGGCCTGCCTTGTCCTCGATCATCATCTTGAAACCGCCGATCGATCCCAGGCCATTCACTGCGGGAGGAGGAAATACGGCGACGAAGCCCTCTTGAATCGATGAGAACTTCTGATTGAGCGCCATCAGAATCGCGTTGCTCTTGAGATCCTTGGATTTTCTCTCTTCGAACGGCTTGAGTCCGAAGAAGATGACGCCCGCGTTCGACTTGGGCCCGAAGCTGCTGATGGACAGTCCCGGAAATTCAACGGCGTGTTCCACGCCCGGTGTCTTGAGCGCGAGATCGGTCATCCGCCTGATCACTGCTTCTGTGCGATCGAGCGACGCCGCGTCGGGCAGCTGTGCGATGGCGACGAGATAACGCTTGTCCTGGCTCGGTACGAATCCCTTCGGCACTCTCATGAATCCGATGACGCCAATCACGACAAGCACCGCGTACACGGCGAGCGCGACACCCGAACGATGCGTGACACGTGTTACGACATTGCCATAGCGATTGGATGCCCTGCCGAACAGACGGTTGAATGGATCGAACAACCAGCCAAGCCACCGGTGCATGAAGCGCGTTGGCGCGTCTTCCGCCGCCCCACGCGGCTTGAGAAGTAGAGCCGCCAGCGCCGGGGACAGCGTCAGCGAGTTGAACGCCGAAATCAGCGTCGAGAAAGCGATTGTCAGCGCGAACTGCCGGTAGAACTGTCCGTCCAGGCCACTGATGAATGCAACGGGGACAAACACCGCGGACAGCACCAGTGCGATGGCGATGATCGGTCCGCTCACTTCCTCCATGGCGCGGTGACTCGCATCGAGAGGCGAGAGACCCTCTTCGATGTGTCGCTCAACGTTCTCCACCACGACGATGGCGTCGTCGACGACGATTCCGATCGCTAGCACGAGTCCGAACAACGACAGTGTATTGATGGAGAACCCTGTTGCCAGCATCACGCCGAAGGTGCCAACGATCGAGATTGGCACAGCAACGAGCGGAATGATCGATGCGCGCCACGTCTGCAGGAACAGCACGACCACGATGACCACCATTAAAGTCGCCAGCAGCAGCGTGTAGATCACCTCGCGAATCGAATCGCGGACGAACAACGTCGGATCGTAGACCGAAGACCATTCAACTCCCTGCGGGAACCGGGTCTTCAGGTCGGCCATCTTCGCGCGAATGTCGCTGGAGAGAGCCAACGCGTTCGAGCCGGGCGCCTGGAATACGACGACGGCGACGGCCGCCTTGTTGTCCAGCAGCGCACGCAGACCATAGGTTCCGGGGCCGAGCTCGATGCGCGCCACATCGCGCAGACGGGTGACAGCTCCCTCAGGGCTCGTCTTGACGATGATGTTGCCGAACTCCTTTTCGTCGGTGAGTCGCCCGCGCGCAACGACCGTCAACTGGTACGCCACCGGATCATTCACTGGCGGAGCGCCAACAGTGCCGGCAGCAACCTGGAGATTCTGCTCGCGAATCGCCTGCACGACATCACTCGCCGACAATCCGTAAGAAGCGACGCGATTGGGATCGAGCCAGACGCGCATGGCGTAGTCGCCGGCACCGAACACGATCACCTGGCCCGCGCCGGGAATTCTCGACAACTCATTGCGCACGTTCAGCAGCGCATAGTTGCGGAGATATACCGGGTCGTAGCGTCCGTCCGGAGAGAACAAGTGCACGACCATCGTGATGTCCGGCGAGCGTTTCTGGGTGACGACACCGAGCGCACGCACTTCTTCGGGTAATCGGGCCAGCGCCTGGGACACGCGGTTCTGCACCTGTACTTGTGCCAGGTCGACATCGGTGCCGATCTGGAACGTGACGGTGAGATTGAACGTGCCGTCGGCTGAGGCGGACGACGTCATGTACAGCATCCGCTCGACGCCGTTGATGGCGTCTTCGAGCGGCGTCCCCACTGTCTGCGCGAGCACTGTCGGATTAGCGCCGGGATATATCGCGCTGACCGTGATGGTCGGCGGCGTGACTTCCGGGTATTCGCTGATCGGAAGTTGTGTAACCGCGATCAATCCACCGGCAAGAATTACCAGCGACAGCACGACCGCGAAAATCGGGCGGTCGATAAAAAAGCGTGAGAAACGCACTGGAGGTACTCGGAAAAAGTTGCGCTACCGGGCGGTAGGCGCCGGTGCGGCGCTCTCGGCTACCATGGTGGCGTTTGTAGCGGCGACCTTCATCCCTGGACGAACCCGCATCATGCCGTTGATGACGACGCGCTCTCCCGGCTTGAGGCCGGATACGACTGTGCGCAATCCGTCGACAACTCTGCCGGTCACAACCGGTCGATACTCGACGCTGTTGTCCTGCTTCAGCACGAGCACGAACTTCCGATCCTGGTCGGTGCCGACGGCCTGGTCCTGAACGAGAGTCGCCGGGTGACGCTGACTGCCAAGGAGTCGCACACGCGCGAACAATCCGGGCGTGAAGAGACCGTTGGGATTGGACAACATCGCCCGTGCGCTGATCGTTCCCGACGCACCGTTGACTCGATTGTCGACGAAGTTGAGTCGACCCTGGTGCGGAAATCCCGCCTCGTTGGCGAGGCCGATCAGAACCTCTTGCCCCTTCGGACCGGTTGACTGGGCGCCCATGTACTTCAGGTACGCCTGCTCGTCAGTGTCGAAATAGACGTAGATCGGATCCAGCGACACGATTGTCGTCAGCAGGCTCGGCGACGGTCCCGCCTGTACCAGGTTGCCGGCGGTGATTTCGGCGCGTCCGACACGCCCGGTGATGGGCGCGCGCACGACGGTCCACTCCAGGTTGAGCCGCGCGATTCTCACCGCGGCCTCGGCGGCGCGAATTGCAGCGTCGCCTTCGGCCTGGCCACTGGTGCGTGCATCGAGTTCCTCGCGCGAGATCGCCTGCGAGCTCACGAGTTTCTTGGCACGCTCGACCTCCATCGTTGCGAGCTGATTACGGGTGCGTGCCTGCGCCAGTACCGCCTCCGCCCTCGAGACTTCGGCCTGATATGGTCGCTGGTCGATGACGAAAAGCGCATCGCCCTGATGCACCGTGGCGCCTTCCGTGAAGGCGACGCGCTGCACGAACCCGCCAACGCGCGGCCGCACTTCGACGGAGTTCACGGCCTCGAAGTGGCCGGTGAACTCATCCCAATCGCCAACGACACGCTCCACGGCCGGAGCGACGGTTACCTGCGGTGCCTGCATCGGCGGAGCGTCTTTCTTGCAGCCCGAAGTCGCGAGGACGAAAACGGCGGCTGCGGTCCAGCCGCCGCTGTGGATTCTGAGTGACGCCGAATCGGCGCGAGACAATGTGGAACTCATGTTGCACGACTCCGTAGCGGTGGACGACGACAGCTGACAGTGGCACTGCGCTCGAACTGGTAGTATGTTACCGACCGGTAACACTGCGCAGGTGATCCAATGTTACCGGTCGGTAACATTTTCGTCAAGTGCGGGTATAAGCCGGCATGCAAACAGATAGTCAGAAAAAGGGTCGCAAGCTGACGGCGAGGCGGACGGCGCGCCTGCCGGTCCGTGATCGCATCCTGGTTGCCGCCGGCGACCTCTTTCATAAACACGGCATCCGCGGTGTGGGAGTCGAGGCGATCGCGGAAGCGGCTGATACCAACAAGATGACGCTCTACCGCTACTTCGACTCGAAGGACGACCTCATCGCCGAGTGGATTCGCGGGATGCTCGCGCACAAGGAAGAGGAGTGGAAGGACCTCAACGCTGCCCACGCCGGCGACCCGCAGGGACTGCTTCAGGACTGGAGCCGGCGCACCGCCGCCAAGCTCCGGGCGATGGAGGAGCGTGGGTCGGCCCTCGGCAACGCGCTGGCCGAGCTTCCTGATCCGGAACATCCGGCGCGGCGCGCAATCCAGGAGTTCAAGGTTCGCGAGCACAAACGGGTCGTACGACTGTGCAAGGACGCTGGTTTCCAGAACCCGAATCTCGCCGCCAACCTGTTCTCCATGCTGCTCGAAGGCGCGCACTCGTGTGTTCAGTGCGTCGGAATGCGTCAATTCGGTGAACACCTGGTCCACCTCGTCGACCTGATGGTCGAGAACGCACAGCAGCAGCGGAAAGCGCCGTACCCAACCGCGCTCTGATTCAGGTTTCTCTCGCTTCACAACAATTCGTCGATTGACACGCGTGGAAATCGACAACGATTACGAAAAAACAAATCATCCTGAAAGTTTGTGACCGCCGGCTGCTGGGTGTGCGCCGCTCGCTGTCCGTGGTTTCCACGTCGTCTGGCCGCGAATAACTTTGTCGAATGAGCGCGCACGAAATCCTGAGCAAGTGGGAAGCTTTCTACGTCATCGTCGGATCGTCGGCAGGTGCGCTCACCGGACTTCAGTTCGTGGTTATAGCGCTCGTTGCTGACCGGCCTGGGACGGGCGGGCACAACGAGATTTCGGCGTTTGGCACCCCGACCGTTGTTCACTTCATCGCTGTGCTTCTCGTCGGATCGATTATCAGTGCGCCGTGGGAGGATCTGTCCCACGTCGCGATCGTGATTGGTGTGTTCGGCGTCACTGGCCTGGCTTACACCGCAATCGTGACCCGTCGCGCCCGGCAAACCGAGCGATACACACCGGTCATGGAAGACTGGATCTTTCACGTGATACTGCCGTTCATCGCCTATTTCCTGTTGCTCGGGGCGTCGCTGATGTTGACGCGGTTCGATACGCCTTCCCTGTTTGCGATTGGAACGGCGTCGCTGCTGCTCCTCTCCGTTGGGGTGCACAACGCCTGGGACACGGTCACCTACATTGCGCTGGACATGCGGGCAAACGATCCGGCGCAGCAGAAAACCGAGCCGACCACAACAGCAAAGCCATAGTAGAGAATGACTGATACGTCGGAGATCGCTGTCCCGGGGACGGCGACGCCAACAACTGCGCGCGGTTATTGGCAGGATATCAAGGACGCGCTGCGTGGCGCGCACCATGACTACACCGCCGGCCCCATCGGTCAGGCGATCTTCCTGCTCGCGGTACCGATGGTTCTGGAGACGGTGCTGGAGAGCGTCTTCGCCGTCGTCGACGTGTTCTTTGTCTCGCGGCTGGGTGCCGACGCCGTCGCGACCGTCGGACTCACCGAGTCGATGATGGTGCTGATCTACACATTGGCGATGGGACTCGGAATCGGCGCGACGGCGACGGTGGCGCGCCGCATCGGTGAGCGTGATTCAGAAGGCGCATCGCACGCTGCCGCCCAGGCGATCGTTCTCGCCGCTGCCATCGCGGTGACGCTCGGCGTGATCGGCGCCATTGCCGCACCTACTCTGCTCCGCGCTATGGGTGGATCGCAGGGCGTGCTCGCCAATGTGCGGTTCACTCGCATCATGCTCGGCGGCAACATCGTGGTGGTGATGCTGTTCCTCGTGAACGCCGTGTTCCGCGGCGCCGGCGATGCAGCGATCGCGATGCGGGTGCTGTGGCTCGCCAACGCCATCAACATCTTCCTCGGTCCGATGCTGATCCTCGGTGTCGGGCCATTCCCACGGTTGGGCGTGGTCGGCGCGGCAGTGGCGACGACGATTGGCCGCGGCACCGGCGCGGTGTTCGCGCTGAGTCGACTCTTCCGGCCGGGTGCGCGAGTGCGCGTGCGCGGGCCCCACTTCAAGCTCGATCCACCGCTGATGTGGCAGATGATCAGGCTGTCCGGATCAGGGACCTTTCAGATTCTTGTCGGCAGCGCCAGCTGGATCGCGCTGGTTCGCATCATCTCGACCTTTGGCAGCGCCGCCCTCGCCGGCTACACCATTGCGATGCGTGTGATCATGTTCGCGCTGTTGCCGTCATGGGGATTGAGCAACGCTGCCGCGACGATGGTGGGCCAGGCTCTCGGCGCGCGCAAACCCGATCGCGCGGAGCGGGCCGTGTGGATGGCGGCGCGCTACAACGTGTGGTTCCTCGGCGGCGTGGGTCTGATATTCGTCTTGCTCGCGGGTCCGATCGCTTCGCTCTTCACATCGGATCCGTCGGTGTCGCAGTACGCCGTGGCCGGCCTGCGGACCGTTGCGTTTGGTTTCCCCTTTTACGCGTACGGAATGGTGTTGACCAGCGCGTTCAACGGTGCCGGCGATACGTGGACGCCAACCTGGATCAACCTCTTCGTATTCTGGGCGTGGGGAATTCCGCTGGCGTACGTGCTTGGCATCGGCATCCACCGCGGCCCGCGCGGAGTATTTGTGTCGATGCTCGTGACGTACTCGACGCTCGCGGTTGTGAGTGCGTTGTTGTTCAGGAAGGGGAGGTGGAAGGGGCGGAAGGTTTGATATCTGGCGCGATTCTAAGTGCTCGGCGGGAGTTCTGGACGAAGACACCTGCATGCTGGGCGCTTACCGCTGCTGTCGCTGAGCGCTGACCGCTGCAAGCGACCAGACAGATCGCTCCGCCATTACTGCTCGGACAGCCTATCTATCAAGCCGTGCAACATTCGCTTGATGTCGACGATTTGGCGCATCAAACCGTCGAAGTCCGATTCGGGGATCGCACCAACATCGCGCGCAAGAATGATGTGATACTCGAGTTCACATGCTGAGCCGAGAGCATAGCCCAGATAACGAGCGAAATCCCGATCAGTCTTCTTACCCCTGCCTTCGACAATGTTGGTGGGAATGGACATTGCCGCGCGATTCAATTGGGCTCTAAGCGGTTTGTGAGCCGCGTCACGAATTTCGGACGCCACCCGCTCCGCACTCAACGCGAGAGCGTGTGCCTTATTCCAGACCCGGAGCTTCTTGAAGTCGGCCACGCTCGATGATGTCCGCAAGTGAATGGGGCGACATCATCCATCCGGTACGCGCGTAGTTGTTTTCTTTACGACTTCCCGATCTGTCTGGTCGTCTGCAGCGGTTAGCGGTCAGCGACCGCAGCGGTCAGCGCCTAGCATGCAGTTGTCTTAGTCTCATCTGGCGCGACAATCTGCAGCTGCAACGGACCAGCAATTATCTGCGTGGCACAAGCTTCTGCGCCAGATACGATGCCCACGTCGTCCCCTTATGCTGCCCCGAATTGGACAGCACGATAACGATCGTTCCGTCGGCGAGCATCCGCGCGATCGAGGTGTTACGCGCGTCGCCGCTGCCTGAATGCATCACTTCCGCGACCCGACCGTTGCGCACGTAGATGCGGTTGCCGTAGCCGTAATGGATCTCATAGGGCGGCTCGCTGCGCACGTGCATCAATGGAGACTCGAGCTCCTGGCTTTCGGTTCGGCCAAACAGCTTTCCGTCGTGAATTGCCGTGAGCCAGCGATACAGGTCGCGCGCGGTGCTGCGCATGCCATTGGCGCCCTTGTGCCCCCAGTCACCGCCCTGAAAACTGGTCGAGTGCATCCGGGCGGGGATCAACAACTCGCGCTCGATGTAATCCTCCCACTTCTCGCCGGACGCTATCTCGGCTATCGCGGCGAGTAGCTGATAGTTGTCATCCTGATACTCGTAATGGGTCCCCGGCGGGTACTCCAGCCGCTGCGACAGAATCGCAGTCACCGCGCCGTCGCGTCGCACAGTCCCATTGCCCGCGGAATGACCGGCGAGTCCCGACGTGTGTGTCAGCAGATGAAAGACAGTGATGTCTCGCTTGCCGGGCGACGCGTATGGAAAAAAGCGCGCAATTGGATCGCTGAACGCGAGACGGTGCGTCGACCGCAGTCGAAGAATCGCGGCGGCGGTGAAGCCCTTTGTGATGGAGCCGATATTGAAGCGCGACGTCGTCGCAAGCGGATTGCCGCTCAGCGGCGAGTACGCCTTCTCCATGATGATGCTGCCGTTTCTGGCAACGAGCACGACACCGGAAAATCCGCTGTCGCGCTGCGTTTGTACGATTGCGTCGAGACGTGCAGCGATCTGGGCGTCCGCGACCGGCGGGGCAAAGAGAGAAAGAGCAGCTACGACGACAACTACAAAAAGAGCGCTAATACGGTGAGGATGACCGCCGTCAAAATGGATTTCACATACACCGCGCGGGCCTGTCGACGCAGCAACGCGAGCTCGGCGCTGTCGTCGATCGGCTGCGGTCCGGTGTCGAGGTCGCGCTGACCGCGCGATGCGAGTTTCACTCACGTCTTGTCGCGAGATTGAAAAACTCCCAGTGCGCCAAAAAGGAACGGGAAGAACAGCAACATTCGCCACATTGCGGGCGAGCGCAGCGTTATCAGCCCCGCTGCGAGCAGCACCCCCACCGTGAGCCCAATGATTCCCGCGATGAGGCGTTTGCGCCTTTCGCCGGGGCCAATGTTGGCGAGGCGCGCCGAGGAGCTTCCCGACAATGGCGACCCTCCTGTGTTCGCCGCCTGACGGCGGTGACCCTAGTTTAGCGCGACTGGTCAGAGACGGCCAAGCTCGGCAGCAATGAGGCCAATCGCTTTATTCAGCAATTTCTTGTTCCCGCCCTGATAGAACCAGCTGCTGGCGCCGGAGGGATGGGGGAGCGGAATCAGCGTTGAGTGCCCACCGACGTGCACAACGGTGTGTTTGATGCCGATTAGCTCGTCCAGCGGCAGCGCGGGGAGGAATCGCTCGATCGCCAACCTCCCCACCGGAATGAGCAGCTTCGGTTGTATGATCCGCAGCTCGCCTTCTAGCCAATCACCGCAGCTCGCCTGCTCCAATCTGGACGGCACACGATCGCCGCGACCGCTCGGATGCGGTCCGGGATAACAGCGGGTGACAGCCGAAATGTAGATCTGCTCGCGTGCGGTCTGTTCATCGAGCCCGGCGCGCGCAAGCCAACCGAAGAGGGTTCGCCCGGCGCGGCCGGCAAACGGAACTCCTCCCTCGGCCTCGACTTTTCCCGGGGCCTGACCGACCAGCATCGCCCGCGGATTGCGAGCGC
>DASUZC010000066.1:0-3445 GCA_036377095.1 Gemmatimonadaceae bacterium | reverse complement strand
AGCCGCGTCCCTTCGGTCCACACAGCTCGGCCTCGCACGCGGCAGGATCCTGCGCGCGTCGATTCCAGATCTCCTTATCGATCGGCTTCATCGCATGGGGACTCACCGAATTACAACCACCGGTTTGATGCGGGGACAATAGAATCTCCGCGCCCAATAACGCCGTGGCACGGGCGTTTTCGATGATGTTGTTGTCGTAACAAATAAGTACACCAACTCGGCAACCGTGCGGCGTGTCGAAGACGGTGAACTGATCCCCGTCCGACAGAAACTCGCTGACGAACTCGTGCATCTTGCGGTGCCGAGCCCAGCGGCCGTCAGGCATCGCAACCACGTAGGCGTTGTAGAATCGGCCGTCGTCGTCGCGCTCGATCAGCCCCGCTCCAATCGTCACGCGATGCTGGCGCGATATCCTCAGCAACTCCTGGGTGCACTCGCCATCAGGGACTGGCTCGGCGAGCGCTTCCATCTGCTGGCGCGACAGCTTGCGGACGTGCCAGTAGCCGGTGAGACACATCTCCGGAAACACAACGATCTCTGCGCCCGACTTCGCTGCTTCGCCGACGAAGTGGCGGACGCGGCCGAGGTTGTAATCCTTGTCGTTGGGTTGGTGCTGGAACTGGACGGCGGCTACGCGAATGTCACGCATGAATGCTGAGCTCAATCCGCCGTTGGTCGTTCATGATTTCCGTCTGCGGCTCTTACTGGTAGTGCGCTTCGCTTTCGCGCGCTTGCCACGCGCCGGCTTGATGTATCGGATGCTCGGCGCTTTGGCGCGACTTCCTTCCACGGAGTACGCGAGGACGACGATCCCGCTCGCCGGCAGTCGCTTCAAATCCACGAGGGTCAATTTCTTCTCGGCGCCCGGTGGAAGCACCGGGATTCCCGCGCCAATCATGACGGGCATTACCGCCAGCTCGACGGTGTCGACAAGCCCGGCATCGAGCAACGAACGAAAAAGCTGACCGCCGCCAAAGAGCCAAATGTCGCGACCGCTCTTCGCTTTCAGCTCGGCGACGACCTTTCGCGGATCATCGCTGGTAATTCGCACACCCTTCCGAGTCTCCGGTGGCAGAGTGTGTGAGAACACGAAGACATCGATGCCGGGCATCGCGATGTCTGCGCCCGCGGCAATCCCGACCTCGTATGTCTTCCGTCCCATCACCGCTGTGTCGAACTCTTTGTACAGCGCAGAAAAGTCGATACTGGGATCCCCAA
Organism: Gemmatimonadaceae bacterium; assembly: GCA_036377095.1. Lineage (GTDB taxonomy): Bacteria > Gemmatimonadota > Gemmatimonadetes > Gemmatimonadales > Gemmatimonadaceae > UBA4720. The sequence continues at coordinate 2,227 of DASUZC010000066.1, read as the reverse complement.
CGATCCAGTCGTACTCGCCTTTTGGTCCGGCGATGAAGCCGTCCAGAGTCACCGCCACGTGGTAGCGCAGTCGTTTCGTCATAGTCTTCTACGAGTTCTGATCGAGCGTGGCGGCCAGTCGCTTCGGCGCAGTCTTTCGCCACGCCGCCTCGCTACATCCTTACCACTCTCACGATCGATGGCAAGATCCGACAGCTATAATCAGCGGCCGCAATGCTGCGCGACGACCGTCGCCACCGCCTGCCCCGTCAGTCAGTTCGTGATTTGACTCGCAAAGCCCATATCGCGAACGAGCCGACGATCATTGCCGCGATGAGTGACAGCCATCTGGGAATGGAGATACCGTCCACGACGACGGGCCAGCCCAGCAGGAAGCGGACGAGTTGAACTGTGGCAAGCAGCGTGAAGAAGACACCCGAGACCAAAACGTATCGACGCATTTGGTACCTCCGCGATGGTCCTAATCAACATACGATGCAGACGCGCGCGTTTGTTTCAGACGACCCGAAACCCGTCTAACGACCAGTGCGTCTATAGGAGGAACGTCGCCCAACGAGATTCACATGCCAAGATGGTCCAACATCGCGCAGCCAGCTTCGGTCGCGCTTTATTGGCGATATCAGCGAGCTCGTACGTAGAAGTGTGCGTCCACGAGCTTGCGGGCAACGGCCGTTCGCGGCATAATCGCCACGATTTCACGGGGCATTGAGCAGCAGCCGTATGTCGCCCAACACTCTCGAGCAGCGCGTGGCAGAGCGCACGCGCGAAATCGAAGACGAACACGTCGAGGTTCTGCAGCGACTCGCCGCAGTTGCCGAATTTCGTGTGCATGAGATGGGCGAGCACCCGCAGCGTGTCGGTCGGTTGGCCGGTCTGGTTGCTGAGCAAATCGGGCTATCTGCGGAAGTGGTCGACAACATTCGCCGCGCAGCGCCGCTTCACGACATTGGGCTAATCGGAATCCCCGATGCCATCATGCTCAAAGAAACTTCGCTCACCGAGCAGGAACAGCGAATCATGCGCACGCACGTTGCGATCGGTGCAAGGATCCTGGCGGGCGGACAGTCAGCGCTGCTGCAGACCGCGGAGCGCATTGCGTTCAGTCATCATGAGCGCTGGACGGGCAAAGGATATCCGAATGGGCTCGCTGCCGAGCGGATTCCGATAGAAGCACGCATAGTTGGGATGGTCGACTCCTTCGAAGCACTGACCCACGACCGTCCCTTTCGACCAGCTTGGTCACTGCAGAAAACGCTCGCCTTCATCGGCGACGAAAGCGGAGGTCTCTTCGACCCTCAGGTTGTGACTGCGTTCCTGAAGTTGCGTCGCGCCGGCGTCGATCTACTCAGCGCAGAGTAGGCTTTCGGTAGTCAAGGTCTTCGACTAGAACTGACATCGGCGCTCGTGGCGAAGCACGTCTGAATTCGCGGAAGTCTTCGACGACTTCCGCTGCGCTAAGCCGAATGCAGTCGGTGCAATCGAGGCCCAGATCTGCGATCGACAACGGCTCGGCGAGCTCTGCCTGCGCACGCTTGTAGATTCTGCCGAGAGATGCGTTCCTCCGACGAACGGAGAGTACACCGTTAGTCGCGCAACGGTAATTCGCCGCACCCATTGCCTCCACTTCGCTTCTGCGCTCCAGCAGTCGCTGCAGTACCCTCCCGAAAGCGGCTCGGTCACGCTCGAAGTCGTCGCTACGCCGAACGAGTCGAGCGCCGCCGCTGTCGAGTAACTGATCGACGTGCTCCATTTGCCGTCCCGCGCTGCTGACGATGGCTAGACCCGCCGCCATCGCCTCTGCGTACACCATCCCGAAGCTCTCGTAGCGCGCGGGGTGAAACAAAACATGAGACGCCGCAATCACGGCGAGGGCTCTGCCGCGAGTTAAGGGGCCATGCAGCGTAGCGTTCGGGAGCGCGGAAAACCTGCGACTCAGCGAGTTGTCGGGGGTCGTTCCAACATAATGAAAGCGCGCCTGAGGAAATCGGCGCGCCATCGATGTCATTACCACAAGCGCCAGCCGCCCATTTTTCTGGTAGTAATCGCGGCCACAGAACACGACAGTCGTCGGGTCGTCGCGCCATTTTCGTCGCACCTCACGACTGTCCAGCGTGCGGTGCGCGGCCGGTACGACGTGGCAGCGCTCGAGGAATGCGCGCCTCACGTCTGCGTTTGTCGCTTCCAGGAGGAACTGATACGCCTCGGCCACGCCTTGCTCGGTGAGAAA
>DASUZC010000065.1:0-29059 GCA_036377095.1 Gemmatimonadaceae bacterium | reverse complement strand
CCAGGCGTGTCCCAGCCTTCGCGGTTTTGTTGGCGGTTTTTGTGGGGTGTGGACGCTTCCCATTTTTCCGATCGGGCGCGGTCATGCCGCCTCCGGTGGAGAAGGGAAGTGCGTCTGTTTCTGTGTCTGTTGTGATGCCTTTTTCGGGGTATGCTTACCCGTCATGCTGTCGTGCGCGATCGGCTCCGACGCTCGATCCGCTGGGACAAGCCGGCAAGTTGACGTAAATTGTGAATGCGTGGTCCTGCTTTGGGAGCAGGAGGTCCCCGGTTCAAATCCGGGCGCCCCGATTTAATTGCCCCTGCAATCGAGGTGATTGCAGGGGCTTTTCTTGTAGGTGACGGCGCTCAAAAAACCGTTCGACAAGCTCCGAAAAAACACCTTAAAACGAACTTGAGGAACACCCCGCAGACTGCAGACGCGGTTGCAAATTGCAACGGTTCTGCCTACTAAACAACGTGAGCGCGACTCTGTAACCCTTTGTAGTGCAACGGCTTCAGATGTGTAGAGAATTTGGCAATGTCATTGCCATTACAGGGGTTGCGATACCGCAAAACGTCCCGTCTTTGAGGTGTTGACGGCAGCGTCCCGCCGTCATCACTGACTCAGGAGACTCGTCAATGAGCAACAAAAAGGGCTTTACGCTGATTGAACTTCTAATCGTTGTCGTCATTATTGGTATTCTGGCGGCGATCGCGATTCCGAAGTTTGCAAATACGAAGGACAAGGCTTATGTCGCGCAGATGAAGTCTGACCTGCGCAACCTCGCGACCTACGAAGAGCAGTACGCTGCCGACAACGGTGGTTCGTACTTCGGTGGAACCGCGACGATGGCTGCGCCACTCCAGGGGTTCACGCCATCGCAAAACGTGACGATCGTAGTCACGAGCGTCGCCGGCCCGCCTCCCTCGTGGAGCGCGACCGCAACGCACTCGCAGTCTGCGAAGACCTGCGCTATGACGAACGGTGTGATTGCCTGCGTGTAATCAGCCTGATCGGATAAATGAAAAGGGAGCGTCGAGAGGCGCTCCTTTTTTCGTTTTGCCTACGTTTGGCGAAGTAAGCCAAACCGGTAATCGCCTCTGGCCTCACGTCCCGGTTCCTGAGGACGGCAGCTGCTTCGCCTGCTCCGATTGGAGTCTCGCCGTAAACCGCTGTGATTCCGATATCCGCTCGACTTCAACGGCGATGGCATCGACAGCTGCCTCGATTTTCTCGAGGCGGCCACTGATCGTCGAGAGCTCCCGTGGGGGAACGGGGCGCGGTTCCAGCCATTTGGTAATGAGCCGCACTATCGGGAAGCCGAGTACGATCGCGACCAGGCCTGGAACGGCCCAGGAGAGCACAGTTTGGACTATGAGATTCGGATCGACCGGCATTTAGAGATTGCGTGGGCTTGGGGGGACGATTTGCTCTACGCAGCCAGCAGTTTCGCGTTTCAAATTGTAGCTCTGACGGCAAACGAATTGCACGTTTTGCGCGCAAAGCGCAAGCTCACATAGCTCGGAGGATCAGTTGATTCGCGTCGTTGCCCGTTGTCTTGCTGTGATTGCCGTCGCTACCGCCTGTGAAACCAGCGTTGACAACCTGATTGGATTCCCTGGAGGTGGCGGAGGGGCGGTAACACAGGCAGAAGCTTCTGGAGACTGGTCGCTCACTCTGCGAAAAACTACGACACTCGCGTGCACCGGGGGATCACTCGCCGACGGTCAGATTCTGGTGACTCACCTCAGTGTTCAGAGCGACGGTACCGTCAACGCCAGCAGCTGGCAGAACCCGTCTACCGGCGCGGTGCTACCGGTCTCTGGCAGGGTAACGTTGAGCGATGGAACGACAGATCTCACTCTCAGCTCTGGGGGCGGAGGCAGCGGCATGGAGCTGCGCGGGACGCTAACCCCCTCTGCCACGTTCACGGGGACCCTTACTGACCCCGAACCCGGGCTTTCGCCGATGTTCAGCGCCGGCGGGTGCGAATACACCGCCAGCGGAACCAAGGCGTGATGAAGGAAAAGGACGTTGTCTATCTAAACGGCGAGTTTTGCCCGCGTTCGGAAGCACGCGTATCGGTCGAGGACAGAGCATTCGTCTTTGGCGATGGCGTCTACGAGGTTTTGCGCGCGATCAACGGCAGGCTCTTCGCCACGCGTTTCCACAACGATCGTCTGAGGCGTAGTCTCGACGGCATTGGCATCGTGCTCGAGGAGTCGGATTCGCCCGAACGATTCTCCGAGATAGGGTTGCAGCTTTTGCGCGAGAACGGCCTGACGCAAGGCGAGGCCACTGTCTACATGCAAGTAAGTAGGGGCGCCGCGCCGCGCTTGCACACATTCCCGTCGCCACCGGTGCCACCTTCCGTCTACATCTCCGTGTCTCGTTTCAAGCCCTACTCCGACTTTGCAGCCACTGGCGCATCTGCGATCTCGCATCCGGACCTGCGGTGGGGGCGCTGTGATCTGAAGACCCTGAACCTGCTACCCAACGTTCTCGCCGCGCAGGCGGCGAAGGAACGCGGCGCGTTCGAGGCGATGCTCATTCGCGATGGAATCGTAACCGAGGGCGCGAAAACCAACTTCTTCGGCGTGGTCAATGGTTCGCTGCGAACACACCCCTGCGACAATCACATCCTTCCCGGAATTACACGCTCGGTGCTGCGCGAGCTCGCGGATGGTCTCAGAATCGATCTGGACGAGACCCCCATCCGCGCCTCTGAAATTCCTCGGTTGACGGAGCTCTTTCTGACGGGCACCACTACTGACGTGATGCCGATCGTGACCCTCGACGATCGTCCGGTAGGAAAGGGAAAGCCGGGCGAGCTGACCAGACGGTTGCAAAAAGTTCTGGCGGAGAGTCTTGCGTCCGGCGGCACATGATCAACATCGGCCCACAGCCGCCGGCTGAAAGCTGCCCGCCGCCAGCTGGTCGTTTTCTTTTGTCGTTGGCCGCTTTCCGCACGTTGATTGAACTCTCCGGTCCCGCTAAGTTTCGCCTCTACACGCGCCAGTAGCTCAGTTGGATAGAGCAACAGCCTTCTAAGCTGTGGGTCGGGGGTTCGACTCCCTCCTGGCGCGCCAAGCGATCGAAGCGCCGTTAGCTCAATTGGCAGAGCAAATGACTCTTAATCATTAGGTTGTAGGTTCGATTCCTACACGGCGCATGACCAATGATTGGGATAAGCATCTAAAGCCGCTCGGCATCGCCGGGCGGCTTTTTTTTTTGTGGAGTCGGAGCGACGAGAGCCTTGGCAGGAGCCCAAATGTAAGCCGGACGACAGGAATTTCCCGGATGGCTCGAGACGGACCGGCTGGGTCAGTCCGCGGTCGGAAATAAAAACCTACTTGACAGCTTAAAAGCCCTGCCGTATTAGAGGGTGTCCCAAGTCACAAAATTTCACGCGCTGCTGAAAAAGCAGCGCGTTTGCGATAGACAGAATCCACCCATTCCGTCTCGAGGAGAGTCGTACGCGATCGCTTCGCTCGTTCGCCTTGCTCCTGGGTTGTGGCTTGTTGGTAACTGCTTCGCGCGACGGCGTCGCGCAGGGCAAGTCGTCCGATAATTCGGGTGACGCTGCCCCCGTTTATCTCCTCGTCCGCACCGACGACGGCGGCATGAGTCACAGCGTCAACATGGCGCTCGAGAAACTGATCTCCAGTGGCATTCCAGTATCTGTCTCCGTGATGTGGCCCACCCCGTGGTATCAGGAGACAGTCGACATTTTGAAGCGCCATCCGGAAGTTTCCGTGGGCATTCATCTGACGTTGAACTCCGAGTGGAAGAACTATCGTTGGGGTCCAATGCTCGGTCGTTCCGCCGTTCCATCGCTCGTCGATGCGGACGGCTATTTTTTTCAGAGCACTGCCGCACTCCACCAGAATCATCCCAAAATCGGTGAAGTGGAAAAGGAACTGCGGGCGCAGATCGAGAGGGCGTTACACTCCGGTCTCAAGATCGACTATGTGGATTACCACATGGGCACCGCAGTCAGCACACCGGAGTTCCGCGCTCTTACGGAACGCCTTGCCAAGGAGTATGGTCTTGGCATGTCGCAGTATTTCGGCGAGTCCAGAGGGAATCCCCAGTACGAAGCTGCCCCACCCGACAAGGCTGACAGCCTTGTGGCGATGATCGCTCGCCTGAATCCGGGATTCAACCTCGTGGTCACGCATGTTGGGATCGACAACGCGGAGCTGGGTGCGTTGGTCGATATGAACACCGACGGCGCTCTTCCCGACATGAGCAAAAACCGTCAAGGTGAATTGGATGCGATCACATCGACGCGGGTGCGCGACGCCCTGAAGTCCCGCGACGTACGACTCATCACGTATCGCCAGCTGATCGCGATGAAGGGTCTGAGCTCAATGCACAGACCGCAGGTAACCAACTGATGGGCGCAACTGGGAGGAAGACCATGGAGAGGAAGCAGTCGTACGGAAGCAGCGCGTTCCGCCACGGACGCTGGCGTGTACTCGTCGCAACGGCGGTGAGCGTGATGCTCGCGCTGGTGTTGAGCGGAACAGCATTCGCGCAAAACGTCGCGGTTACTGGAACCGTGTCATCTGCGGGCGGCTCGCCCCTGCCGGGCGTAACGGTGCGCGTGCAAGGCTCTGATGTGCGCACGCTTACCGACGCCAGCGGGCGATACCGCATCAGCGCCCCTGCTGATGCAGTGTTGACGTTCTCGCTCGTCGGACAACGTCCGGTTCAGACGACCGTCGCCGGACGCAACACAGTCGACATCACGATGGCCCAGGTTCCTTACCTGGAAGAGGTCGTCGTCACGGCGTACACCGAGCAAAGACGCGGCGACATCACGGGGGCCGTGTCGAGCGTGAACGTGGACCAGGCGACGAAGCAGACACAGTCGAGCGTGCTGAAGGCGATGGACGCGACCGTGCCTGGCGTCACCGTAACAACAAGCGGATCACCAGGAGCGAGAAACACCGTTCGAATTCGCGGTGTCAGCTCGTTCCAGAACAACGACCCGCTCTATATCGTCGACGGTATGGCCGTCTCTGACTCTTACCTCAATTTCCTGAACCCAAACGATATCACCTCGATTCAGGTATTGAAGGATGCCTCGGCGGCCTCGATCTACGGCTCGCGCGCGGGCAACGGGGTCGTCTTGATCGAGACGACGAGGAAGGGAATCGCGGGACCGCCGCAGACCACTTTGCGTGTGAGAACTGGCGTGCAGACACCGGTGCGTGGCCTGGACGACATGATAATCACAAACAGTCTTGACTTCTTCAAAGTTGTGAAGGCTGGCTACGACAATGCGGGTGTGCAGATCCCGCCTTCGCTCCAGGCGATTTGGGGCGATCCGAACAATCCGACTATTCCCCTTTACACCTACGCCGCACCAAACGCAGTCCTGGCGAGAGATCAATTTGGTCGGGCCACGCAGGTCGATCTTTCACAGTACTCTTATCCCTTTAGCCTGATCATGCCCGGCAGCGCTGGGACGAACTGGTGGAAGGCGGTTTGGGGCTCAGCTCCCGTCAGTGACATCAACCTCGATGTGAGAGGTGGGAGCGACGCCAACGCTTACACCGTCTCCGCCAACTACTTCGATCAGAAGGGAACGGCGAAGTACACCGACTACCGCAGGGGCAGTTTGCGCGCGAACACCGCGTTCAACCGCGGCAAGTTCAGCTTTGGTGAGAACGCCATTCTCACCTTGTCTCGCCAGTACGGTGGCACCGGTACCTTCGACGATTCAAACGGCGAGAACGGAGTTTTGGGTAAGGACATTCTCATCCAGCCGGTGATTTCCGTCTTCGACGTGGCGGGCAACTTTGCCGGCGGCAAAGGCGTTCCGGGCGTAAACGACAATAACCCGCTGTACCAGGCCTGGTCGCAAAAAGACAACGTTACCAAGTACAATCAGACGTTCGGCAATCTGTTCGCGGCGTATAACCTGCTCGCAGACCTGAACATCAAGACAAATCTTGGCTTCGACCTGAGGCAGAACGCTCAGAGCGGGTTCAACGACATAACGCCGATGAACAACGAAGGCCAATTCACCAACTCGATTTACGAGTGGAACTACCAGCAGTACGGCTGGTCGTGGTCCAACACCGCCAGATATCTGAAATCCCTGAACAGACACAGCTTCGACCTTCTGTTGGGCCAGGAAGCGAGCGCGGGCAATAACCGTTTCGTGCAGGGAGGGATGTCGTCTCTCCTCAACCCGAGCCTTGATAACAGATACATTCAGGACGCGTTGGGCGACCCCAGCACGAAGAACGTCTTCAGCAACGGTGGCAAGAACGCGCTGCTGTCGCTGTTCGGCAAGATTGGTTACAACTTCGCCGACAAGTACGTTGCCAGCTACACCTTGCGTCGCGACGGATCTTCGAACCTGGCGCCGGGTCACCGTTGGGGGACTTTCCCGGCATTTGGACTCGGCTGGCATATCACCAACGAGCCCTTCCTCTCCGGCAACAGATTCTTATCTGATTTGATGTTGCGGTATGGTTGGGGTGTTACCGGAAACCAGAACATTCCTTCCGGCCGCATTGTCTCGACGTTCGGTGGCGACCGCGGAGACACCTTCTACGACATCAGCGGGTCGCAAACCACCATTGCTCCAGGATTCCGTCAGGCAGCTCAAGGCAATCCTGATCTGAAATGGGAAGAGAACCGTTCCAGCAACATCGGCGCGGACATGGTACTGTTGAACGGCATGTTCAACGTCGTCTTTGACGTTTACACTCGCCGCACCAACAACCTCTTATTCGATCCGAGAACGCCGGCGACGGCTGGTGTCGCAGACCCGCCGATCGTGAACATCGGCAAGATGGAGAACAAGGGCTTCGACTTCTCCATTGGCCACACGGCTACGTGGTGGAACATCGCTTTCAATGGAAGCCACTACAAGAACAAGATCGTCTCGATCGATGGCGTGCAGGACTACTTCTTCGGGCCTAATCCGCTGCGCCAGGGTCAAGCGGTGATCAACCAGGTTGGCCATCCCATCGGCTCGTTCTTTGGCTTGGTCGCGGACGGCTACTTCCGAGATCAGGCGGAGGCCACAGCTCACCTGGCCGCTGGCAACTGCGGTGTCGGAAGCCCATGCCAGGAGGGTGCTGCGCCCGGGCGTATCAAGTTCAAGGATGTCAACGGTGACGGCGTCGTCGACGACGGTGACCGAACGATCATCGGCAGCCCGCACCCGAACTTCACGATGGGAATCGACCTCGGTGCGCACCGCGGTGCGTGGGACGCCAGCGCCACAATTTTTGGCACTTACGGCAACAAGATCTTCGACGCCCAGAAGGACTTTTACGTGTTCCGTGACTTCCAGAGCAACGTGCTGAAAGACAGGCTCTCGAATTCCTGGTCGCCGACGAACCAGAATGCAAAGTATCCGATTCTGGACATCAATGACCTTTATAGCAACAAGCAGAGCAGCTACTACGTCGAGGATGGATCGTATACTCGGCTGCGTAACATCCAGATCGGCTACACGCTTCCTATGGCGGCGAGGTATTTGTCCGGTGCGCGTGTGTACCTGCAGGGCGACAACCTATGGACACACACGGACTACAACGGTCTGGACCCGGCAATCCCGGCGGGTAACCAAACCGGTGCGGCAGGGGATATCCGTGACCAGTTCATGGGCGTCGATCGCGGATCGTATCCAACGAACAAAGTATTCAGCATTGGCATTAACACCTCTTTCTAACGCATCGCTCACACAAGGAAGAAGCAAACGATGAAAATCACTTCAACAAACTCACTGCTCCGTGGTTCGGCGTTAGTGATCCTTGCGTCAGCGGCGCTTTACGGATGCAAGGACTTTCTGCAGAACGCGGCGGCGCCGCAAGGTACACTCAACGCTTCCACACTTGCCACGAAAGACGGCGTGGAAGGAAGCCTGATCGCAGCTTACCGTACTCTGGATTGTGCGGGTTCGACGTTCGACGGTTGGGGATGCGCGGTTAGCAACTGGGTTTTCGCGAGCGTCGCCAGTGATGATTCGTACAAGGGGTCGGACGGACTCGACCAACCGCCGATCAATGACATCGAAGGCTACCACTGGGGCACGGGTGACGCCGACACCTATATCAACTCGAAATGGAAGGCGGTGTACGAGGGAGTAGTTCGATCGAACTCGACGATCCGCCTTCTGAAGGAGGTCGTAGCAGCATCCCCAAGCGAGATCTCCGTGGTGGATCAGCACGGAATCGAAGGCGAAGCGATCTTCCTTCGGGCCCATTACCACTTCGAAGCTTATCGCATGTGGGGCAACATTCCGTATTACCGCGAGGATGATACGGATTTCCGCAAGGCGAATGAGGACTCGGCTGCTGCAATCGCGGACGTCCTCAAGGATCTCGACGACGCCATCGCATTGCTGCCGACGATTCCGCGTAATGGGCAGAAGGGCAGGGCGACGGTGTGGACCGCGAAGGCCTACAAGGGTCGCGTGCAGATGTACGATCACCGATTTGCAGCCGCCCGCACGACATTCGAAGACGTCGTGAACAACGGACCGTACAAGCTCGAGACGAGCTTTGATCGCGTATGGTCGGCGTATACCGATGCGCAGAATGGGCCCGAGACGATTTTCGCTTATCAGGCTTCGGCGAATGACGGTGATCCAAACTCCAATAATGCCAATTGGGGCGAGCGTCTGAACTTCCCGTACGATCCGAGCCACTTCAGTTGCTGCGGGTTTGACCCGCCTTCGCAAAACCTGGTGAATTTCTTCCGCACGGATGCCGCTGGCTTGCCGCTGGCGGTGTCGGCGCCTGGCTCCTGGAATGCGAATAACGCAGCGTTTGTCGCCGGTAACATGGCGACGGTGGATCCCCGTCTTGATTGGACGGTTGGTCGTGATGGAGTGCCGTACAAAGATTGGGGGCTCTACAGTGTGGCTTGGGTTCGCGATCTGGCCAACGGCGGTCCATATATGCCGAAGAAGATCATTCACGAAAAAGGAAGCGGGCAGGAAGCAACAGTCGGCTGGGTACCGCAGCAGCAAAGCTCAATCAACATTCACATTTATAGGTACGCCGACATGCTGTTGATGCTGGCTGAGGCGGATGTGGAGACCGGGAATCTTGCCGGCGCCCTGGCTATTGTGAATCAGATCAGAGCGCGGGCGGCAGTTAGTGCCCAGGGGCCCGGCGCGACCCGTGCTGATATGGCAATTGCGCCCAATGATGCGAGAATAACCTGGGCGACGTACAGGATCAGCCCTTATCCGGCTTTCCCTGACGCAAACTACGCGCGCCAGGCTGTGCGATTCGAGCGTCGTCTCGAGTTGGCGATGGAAGGTCAGCGCCTCTTCGATCTGCGCCGTTGGGGAATTGCCAAGGATGTCATCAACGGCTACCTGAGGGGCACTGGAGCTGCGCCATATGGCAGCAACGGTGGGCGCGAGGACACGCGACGGACTTACAAAGTATCTGCTGAACTATTCGCAGACCGTCACCGCTTCTACCCAATTCCAAAGATCCAGATCGACTTGAGCAAGGTTGGGAGCGAGGAAAGGCTGACGCAGAATCCTGGCTGGTAACATTCACTCCGTAAAAAAGGGGACGGCGAAAGCCGTCCCCTTTTTTTTATTTGCTGGTGTCACCTCTTTGTCGAATCAGCGATCGCCGCGAGGGTGTTGAATTCGGGGTATATCTTGATCCAGTGCGCACGGATTGGCTGTCTTACGGCACGGCCGCCGTAGTTCGAGATCACCGATAGCGAAGGAAGTTTCGGCATGTGACAGCTGACGCATTTGCCGGCGAGCGCATTTCCATAGGTCGGAAACAGGCCGCAGCTCCTGGTGGTATGACAGCTGAGACACCTACCCGAGAGTTCCTCGACGTTATGCTGAACCCGGTGAACGTCATGACATGTGAGACAGGTCATTTGGGAAGCGGCGAAGCATTTGCTCCGCTCCAACTGCCCGACTTGATCACCATGCACATCCACCTGAGGGCCGGTCGGTGGCGCATAGAAAGCGTTTTTCTTCACGTACTTTTGACCGGGCACGAAGGTGAATGGTGTTGATTGGAGGTCGATCGCGCCGCCATGACAGAGTGCGCAAGCGTCGATTCGCTGGGACCGTGAGAGACGCGCTGGATTAATGATCGCGGGTCCTAACACTGGATGAAGCACAGAGCGCTCACGCTTCACGTGCTCCTTGCCCGAGCCGTGGCACGTTTCGCACATCAGGCCAAGCATCAAGCCTTGGGGCACGTAACGGTTGTGCGCGGGGTTGTTCGGCTCGGAGATCGACTGCGCCGCCGCCATGTGGCACTCGAGGCAGCGCGGCGGGATAGGTCGATCGAAATTGGCGCGACCGTCGGGATAAGCAGGGCTGTTGGCCCAGCCTAGAATCGTCCAGTGGGATACCGGCAACTGATACAGTCGATCACCGCGCCAATAGAGAAAAGACTGTCCCCTTCGGCCCGAGCCAGTCACGATGTCTACGTGTTCTGACCGTACAGTGGTGTCTGGACGCTCGCCGAATACTGCCGTCTGATAAAATCCACCCGGGGTAGAGTCCATGCGGAAGTACAGCCGCGGATTGCTCGTGCGAAGCACGTTCTCAGGCGATTGGAAGGCGCCGATGATCGCGCCCGGCGTTGGCGACCGGGACGTTAGGCGATGTGCGGTTGTTTCGAAAGTTGCTTTCGTGTTGTGGCAGCTAAGACAGGTCGGATCGCCGACCGCATTCTCTGCTCGCACCGGTTCGGGTTCATAGCGATTCGTGCGCGCTCCGAACGCGAAAAAAACAACGAACACAGTTACCGCGGCAATTACCGCGGCAATGGCGACGGGCCGCCGCATACGATTACCGGAACCCATACCGGACGGGCCTGTTCAACACGTCAGCAGCCTACCTGCTCCTGATCCTGAAAAACTGCAGCGAATCCGCCGTATTCGCGACGACCACAATCGCCCCCTTTCGCGCTCTCATTGTGGCAATGCTCGACGCCGCGCGTGGCGCGAGGAAGCCTGACTCTCTCGGCGAGACGGGAAGAAATTCCCCGCGACCGTCACCGCGTAGCCACAGACCGTTGCCGGCATCGTCCCTCGGTGTGTTCGGTTCGGCGTCATAAAGATTGCCGACGATAATAAGATCAAGGTCGCCATCACCGTCGACGTCATTCGCGACGACTGCCTTGATGGGCGCGATTTGCGCGAGGTTCGGCAGCGGGCGCGCGGAGAACTTGCCACCGCCCTCGTTGTGTAGATACTGGCTTGCAAAAGTATCAGTCTGATAGTGTACTGCGTTTTGGCGCTGATTTTCCGTCAGCACCTCCTTGAGGGGAGCGTTCGCAAACGATCCGTAGGTTGGGAATCGTATTGCGAGGGGATACATCTGCCAGCCAAGCGGCGCCAGCCCTTGGAACGGGTATTCGATTCCACCGATTGATTTCGTGAGGATGACGTCCGTTACCCGGTTACCGGTAAAATCACCGGCGTACACCCCGAATGGGGAGTCCTTCGACGTCGTGTAGGCGTAATTCAATCCGAGGTTTCCGGCGACGATATCAGGCCGACCGTCGTGGTCGAAGTCAGCAGTCGCCAGGGCGTACCACCACCCGCGCATCGATGGCAGACCGGTGGCGTTAGTAACGTTATGAAAGCGCGTTCCCTCATTGCGATAGAAGTTGATCGGCATCCATTCGCCGGCCGTAACGAGGTCGAGTCGCCCATCGCCATCGAAATCCACCCATTGTGCGTCGGTGATCATCCCACCTGGCTCGAGCAAATCCGGGGCAACCAGCTTCGTCACATCGGTAAACCGACCTCCGTCGTTGCGGAGAATGTAGCTTCGTGTGGGGTAAGGATAGCTGCGAGTTTGGAGGCGCCCCCCGATGAAGAGGTCGGGACGACCGTCGCCATTGAAGTCACCTGCGCGAACCACGCTTTTGCTTGTTAGCATTGGCGGCAGCGCGTTCGCGTCACGCACGAACCTTCCAGCTCCTTGATTGAGATAAAGTCGATCCTCCAAGAGACCTGATCCCGGGGCGAGCTGATATCCACCGCTCGCGACGTACAAGTCTGTCCTACCGTCGCCGTTTGCATCGAAGAAAACTGCACTCCAGTCTTCATAGCCCTTGTCAGCTTCCCACGGTTGCCCGCGCGACTCAACGAATTCTCCGTTAACCTGCTGGATGAACAACTTCCCAGGTTCGCCGCCTCCCCCGCCCACGAACAAATCGTCGAGCCCGTCTCCGTTAACATCGGCAACCGCTAGCGGAGGTCCGTGCTTCGAGATCAGATAAGGGAGCAATGGCTGAACGCGATAATCGAGCTGAGTCGCTTCACCCTGCGCGTAGTTCACTCCGAGGAGTTTGATCGCCTCGAAACGCTGCGCAGACTTGCGACTGATCAGCGACTCAGGTTTACCGGCTGTCGCGTCTGATTGCTTAACGGTGAGCAGTCGATCGACCGGCAGGTTGGTCAGCGTTTGACGACGTCCGTCCGGCCACTCGATTTCAAGTGTGTCGACACTATTCACGGGTCCGAGGCCAAAATGCGGACGCTCGTCGACCGTCGACATGTAACCGCGATACGGCGATTGGTAGAGATATTGTTTTTTTCCCCCCGCAGTTAGCGCCAGCTGCGTTCCGATTCCGCCTCGATTTGGCGAGTCGCCGACCAGGTTCAAAGTCAGATAGTGTTGCGCACCATGAGTGCCTCCCGAATTCCAATAGATGAATGCTGGCGAGTTCATGTTGTTCACCACGACATCGAGTCGTCCGTCGTTGTCAAGATCGACGTAGGCAGCTCCATAAGAGAAGCTCGCTTGATCCATACCCCACACTTTCGTGTCGTCCTCGAAGGTCAAGTCTCCACGATTGCGAAAGACGTAGTTGGGCACGTTGTAGGCATAAAGGTCCGTGAGCATCTGGAGCGGGTCTCGACGCTGCTGGCTACCGAACGCGTGACTTACTGCCAGTGGCGGCAAAGCGTAGTCGCGGTCGTTGACCGCCTTCGGGTAGCCCGTCGTAATCAGGATGTCCTTGTTGCCATCATTGTCAAAGTCTGTAAAGAGGGCGCTCCAACTCCAGTCGGTGGCCGCTATACCGGCCAGGTGCGCAATGTCACTGAAGACGACGTCGCCTTTCGGTGACAAGCCGTTGCTGAGTTGCAGCGTGTTAGAGGTGAAGTCGTCGAGAAAACCTCGGCGGCGCGCTTCGCTCACCGCTGCAACGGTGTTTGAGCCGGTTGTCCTCTTTCGCTGACTGAGATCGCGCGGCAGCATGTCTACCTGCAGAATGTCCGGCCACCCATCGTTGTTGAAATCGGCGACGTCCACGCCCATGCCGGAGTAGCTGGTGTGCTTTAGCCACGACGCCCGCTTGTTGGTAAACGTTCCGTTGCCACTGTTCATGTAAACGACATCGTTAGGGGCGATGTCGTTTGAGACGTAGATGTCGGGCCATCCGTCCTGATTGAGATCCGCAATGGCAACGCCCAAACCGAACCCCGTGGCCCCCGCGATTCCGGCTTGCCCCGATACGTTAGTGAAGGTTCCGTTGCAATTGTTTCGGTACAGCTCGTTGTGAACTCCGACTGGTTTGCCGATTCCACCGAGAGGCTGGTCTGGCAAATCAGTCCGCTTAAAGTCTTTAGCCGAGCCGTTGAGAAGAAACACGTCGAGGCAATTGTCCCGATTGTAGTCGAAGAACGCGGCCTGCGTTGTGAATCCAGTATCTGCGACGCCGTACTTCGCCGCTGACTCGGTGAAAGTGCCATTCCGGTTGTTGATGAACAGGAGGTTTGCGCGCTTTGCGGCCGGTGTCCACTGTGGCCCTGAGACCGACACATAAATGTCCAGGTATCCATCGTTGTTGATGTCGACCATCGCGACTCCGGTGGCCCAGCGGTCGGTTGCAACGCCGGCCCGCTTCGTGACATCCTCGAACCGCATTCCTCCCTTATTCAGATACAGGCGGCTCGACACCGTATTGCCCGCGAAGTAAATGTCGGGCAAACCGTCGTTGTTGATGTCGCCAACTCCAACACCAGCGCCGTTGTACACGTAGGCGTCGCGCTGAAAATTCAGCGAATCGTTCGTGACAATAGTGTTCACAAACGAGATTCCCGTCCGCGTCGAGTCAAGCAGGGCAAACAGCGACCTGACGGGCGTCTGTTTCTCAGAGTTTGTGCAGGCAGCGAGTGCTGTAAGCACCAGCAGACGGATCGCGTTACCTCTCACGCCGTCTCGCTTGAAATTCTCAAGCGCGCTCTCGTCTCATCGATACTGACCGAGTTCAATTCGGTAGTGGATGACCGTGATCAGTGCTGGCGAATCCGGAAGATCTGCAAAGAATCGCCAACATTTGCAACGACGATTGCCGGCCCGCTCGCCGTTTTAATCGGAACCAAACCCGACACATCCCGCGGAGCGACGAATCCGCTCTCGTACGGGGGTATTGGGGAGAAGTGTCCTTTGCCGTCACCTCTCATCCAAAGGCCGTTACCCGCGTCGGCCCTCGGCGTATTCGGCTCGCTCTCAAAGAGATTTCCTGCGACGATTAGGTCCAAATGCCCATCGCCGTCAACGTCGCGCACTACGATACCTTTGATCGGAGAGATTTGCGCGAGGTTGGGCAGTTTCGTCATGCTGAACTTTCCACCACCATCGTTGTGCAAGAAGATACTCTCGAAAGTATCTGCCTCGTAATGAATCGCCTGCTTCAATTGCTCGGCACTCAATAGCCGGTCCAGCGGTGCCGCGGCGAAGGATGCAAAAGTGGGAAATCTGACGGCGGTCGTGTAAACGACCTGACCGAGCGGCGCCATCCCCGCCAGCGAATAGGACGTGCCATTGGCTTTCTCAGCGAGAACGATGTCGGTGCTCTGATTGCCCGTGAACGTTCCGGCATATACATCGAACGTCGCATCCTTTGAAGCTGCATACGTGTAATTGAGCCCTAGATTGCCGGCCACGATATCGGGTCGACCATCACCATCAAAGTCGCCGGTGGCGACGCTATACCACCAGCCGCGACTGGGCGGAAGCTGCGCCGCGGCTGTGACGTCAGCAAAACGGTCGCGCTCATTTCTGAATAGCGTGATCGGCATCCACTCACCAACGGTCACCAGATCCAGTCGTCCGTCACCGTCGAAGTCAACCCAGGCTGCGTCGGTGATCATTCCCCCGGGATTGATCAGCGCTGGTGCCAGTTGTTGCGTCACATCGGTGAAGTGTCCACCGTCGTTCCGCAGGATGTAGCTACGTGTTGGATAGGGATATTTTCGCGGTAAAAGGCGTCCACTCACAAACAGATCCGGTCGACCGTCGCCGTTAAAATCGCCAACTCGTACCACGCCTTTGCTGGTAAGCATTGGAGGTAACGCCGCAGTGTCGCGAATGAAGCGGCCGTCGCCCTGATTGATGTATAGCCGATCCTGCAACAACGGTGAGCCGGTTGTTTGGATGTAGCTTCCACTGGCGACGTAGAGATCCGGTCGGCCATCACCGTTGCTGTCGAAGAAAACCGCGGACCAGTCATCATACGACTTGTCGGCTTCGAAGGCTTGCCGTTGGCTGGATTCAGTAAAACTTCCATCACGCCGTTGAATGAACAGCTTACCCGCAACACCGGCGCCTCCTCCGATGTAGATGTCGTCCAGGCCGTCGCCATTGACATCGCCGGCTGCTATCGCTGGTCCGTGCGCTGAAATCACGTACGGCAGCAGCGGCTGGACGCTGAAGTCAGCCGGGAATGCGATCGGAGGTTTGAACGTCAATCCGGGCATCTGCGCCGGCTCGAACCGATTATTCCCTGAACCTGATCGACTCGGTGGCGACGAAAGGCCTGTGGAACCCACTCCGCCCTGTTTTACGACAAGGATTCTGTCGACTGCGACGTTAGTCAGCACCTGATGTCGCCCATCGGGCCAGTCTACCGAGAGCGAGTCCACCCGATTTGAATTGCCGAGTCCGACGTGCAGCCGCGGGTCCATCGACGACATGAATCCGCGATACGGTGAGGCGTAGTAGTATTGTTTTTTCCCTCCCGCCGCGACAACTACTCGCGCGCCAATTCCAGCTGTTTCCTGACGTGATGGCTCGCCAGCAAGACGGATTTCCAGATAATGGCGCTGAGCATCGGCCGGAAGAACATTTTCATAGACAAAAGCCGGCCCGTTCATGTTGTTCACAACGAGATCGAGCTTTCCGTCGTTGTTCAGATCAGAGTAAGCGGCGCCGTAGGAGAAGGTTGGTTGATCCAGTCCCCAGGGTTTCGTTTTGTCAGTGAACGTGAGATCGCCGTTGTTGCGGAAAACGAAATTCGGCAATTCATACGATGGCAGCTCTCTTAGCATCCGCCGCGCGACGGGATTGTGCCCGCTCCGCATCGCGCTGAACGCAGCCGCCATGTAATCGAGATCGTTGACAGCCTTTGGGTAGCCGTTGCCGATGAAAATGTCTTTATAGCCGTCGTTGTCGAAATCGGCGAACAGTGCGCTCCAGCTCCAATCAGTCGCCGAGACTCCGGCGAGGCGGCTGATCTCGCTGAACAGCGGCAATCCATCAGGTGAAGCGCCGTTGTTCAACTGCAGTGCGTTCTGCGAGTAATCGATGCGGTATCCACGTCGTAGAGCGTCGCTGTTCGTGCCCTGTGTCGTGTTGCCGCCCGTCCTTTTGCGTCGTTGGAGATCTCTCGGCAGCATGTCCACCTGCAGAATGTCTTCGCGTCCATCATTGTTGAAATCGGCGATGTCGACTCCCATGCCGGCCTGGCTTGTGTGCTTGAGCGATTTCGCCGCGATGTTGGTGAATGTGCCATCACGATTGTTCAGGTATAGAACATCGTTGGGCATCCCGTCGTTTGAGACGTAGATATCCGGCCAGCCATCGCCGTTGAGATCACCGATGGCGACTCCCAGTCCATATCCTGCGTCGCGGAGAATTCCCGCTTTCGCGGATGCGTTTGTGAAATGGCCAGGGTTTCCACCTGCACAATCGTTGTGGTACAGCTGATTGACGCTGCCCGGCGTGGAATCGCGCCCAGCTATCGGATGACTCGCAACACCGCGCGTAAAATCCTTCGGTGAGTTATTGAGCAGGAATAGATCGAGACAGCCATCGCGATCATAGTCCAGGAATGCGGCGTGGGTTGTAAACCCGGTGTCTGCAATACCGTATTTCTCCGCCTGCTCACTAAAGGTGCGATTGCCGTTGTTGACGAACAGCAGATTCGCCCGATCTTCCGCCTTCGAATGTCCGGGACCAGAGACTGACACGTAGATGTCGAGGAACCCATCGTTGTTTATGTCGACCATGCTGGCGCCGGTTGCCCAACGACTTGTGCCAACGCCCGCTTGCTTCGTGACGTCCTCGAAGTGCATCGAGCCCTTGTTCCGATACAATCGACTCGACACCATGTTGCCGCTGAAGAAAATATCGGGCAGCCCATCGTTATCGATGTCACCCACGGCGACTCCCGCGCCGTTGTAGATGTAGACATCGGTCTGGACGTTAAAGGAGTCCGTCGCGTTGATGGTGTTCGCGAAATCGATTCCCGTTTCGCGGGGAGTAAGCAGCTTGAATACTGCGGGCTCCGATCTCCGCGAGCAGGCCGAACATAACAGCAGAGTTACAACGAAAACTCGGGTGGCGCGATGATGCGCACGTAGCCAGCGCGAAGTAATTTCTGGCATGACCCAACAACTCCACGTATCTCGCGTTATCAATCTCATTCCCAGTGAGTCGCAACGGTTTTGGCGGAGCGACGAATCTGAAGCCCGGCGCATGCTGCTCGCTAGTGATCTTGACGGAATTCTTGCACTGGAAGGCTCATTCGCTCTCGTCGTCCAGGACGGGGAGCGTGTTCTCCTGGCGCGGAGCCTGGACCGGCCGCTCCGCTACTTTCTGGCCAAGGCGGCAGAAGGCCCTGCTCTGATAGTCGCTGAACGCATCGATGACATCGCCGCCGAGCTGGCGAGGCACGGGTGGTCCGATCAGTTCCATCCGTCCTACACGCGAATGGTGCCGGCGCACCACGTCACAACGTTGCGGCTGATCGGCTGCCCCGATCCCAACCCCGTTCATCGCCGATTCTTCGATCCCCAACGCGGTGTTCTGCCGGCCGACCTCGATGTCATCGGGCGGCGTTACATCGAAGCGCTCTACCGCGAGATTCAGCTTTGGTTTTCCTCGCACGATCCCAAAGCGCCGATCGGCGTTCCGTTCTCTGGCGGCATCGACAGCGGCGCAGTGCTTCTTTGCCTCTATAAGGTGATTCTCGATCAGGGTCGGTCTCCGTCGCGGCTCAAGGCCTTTACGCTCTCGATCGATGGCGAGGGAGACGATGCGAAGCAGGCGCGCGAGTTTCTTCGCCACACCGACCTGGAGATGCTTGGTGAAGTACTGGAAGTGCCGTCCAGTGCACTGGATCCGCTGCGCGCGGTGGCCGTGATCGAAGACTACAAGCCGTTGGATGTCGAATGCGCTGCGGCCAATCTCGCGCTGCTGTCATGTATTCGGCAGCGGTATCCGGATTGGGAACTTCTGATCGACGGCGACGGTGGCGACGAGAACCTGAAAGACTATCCGATCGAAGTGAACAGCGAGCTGACGATCCGAAGTGTGGTCAACAATCGGATGCTTTACCAGGAAGGGTGGGGAGTCGATTCGATCAAGCACTCCCTCACCTACTCGGGCGGCTACAGCCGTGGTTGCGTGCGCAGCTATGCCTGCGCCCGGGAATTCGGATTCAACGGCTTCAGCCCATACACGCGCCCGTCAGTCATTGCCGTGGCGGAAGCAATTCCGTTCGCTGATCTCACCCGGGGATCGCACGAGCGCCTCTATGCACTGAAAGGCGAGATCGTCGCTCGCGGCATTCGCTCGGTACTCGGGATTGAGATGCCGGTCTTTCCAAAGCGACGCTTTCAGCACGGGTCAGTGTCGGCCAATCAGGTTGCTCGCTTTTTTCCCGAGAACGAGGCGCGCTACCGCCGGCATTTCGAGAAGCTCCACGCCGCGATCGCGTGAGCGTCACGTCAACAGATAGCCGGATCCGTAGTCTTCGTCCGAGCAAGCCACACGTAAATCCTTTGCGCGCGCACGGCGCATTGTTCGAGTCCGAGCGCCGGCCGCATGGAAAGGTTGAGCAGGCGCTGACGGTGTTCCTCGCCGGCGCCGAGTGCCCGTTTGCATGTTCTTTCTGCGACTTGTGGCAATGGACGATCGAGGGACCCACGCCAGCGGGTGCACTCACCGCGCAGCTCGAGAACGTACTCTCCTCTATTAGCGAAAGGAAACCGGATCGCGTCAAGCTGTACAACGCGAGCAATTTCTTCGATCCGCGCGCCGTTCCTCCCGCCGATGTCAGCGGCATCGCGAAACTCCTGACTTTCGCCGGCGCGGTCACGGTTGAATCTCACGCCTCAACAATCGGGAACAGCGCCACTGCATTCGCGCGGTCGATACCTGGCCGGCTGGAGGTTGCAATGGGGCTCGAGACGATCCACCCGGTCGCGCTCGCCGAAAGCAACAAGCGACTCCAGCTCTCGCGATTCGATGGCGCCGTGTCGTTCCTTCGCCAAAATGGAATCGATGTGCGCGCCTTTGTTTTACTTGGCGCGCCGTACGTGCCGGCCGCCGAAGCTGTCGAGTGGACGGTCCGCACCGTCGATTATGCCGTGCAACGTGGGGCAACAGTTGTGTCGATAATTCCGGTACGCGGCGGAAATGGAGAGCTCGAACGCCTCCAAACACTCGGGCACTTCACGCCGCCGACGCTGCGTCAGCTGGAAGCCGCAGTCTCCGCCACTCAGCGATTCACAGATGCAGTAGTCATCGCTGATTTGTGGGACGTTGAACGGCTCGCTTCCTGTGAAGTGTGCAGAGCTGAGCGTGTCGCACGACTTCACCGTGCCAACCTGACCGGTCAATTCGATTTAGCGTCGTTCTGCCCGGCGTGCGGAACGACGTGAAGACGAAATACGAAGTCGCAATCGTGGGCAGCGGGTTCGCGGGCTCACTCCTCGCGCGAGTGCTGGCAACCCTTGGCTACGATGTCGTTCTTCTCGAGCGCGGCACGCACCCGCGATTTGCAATTGGCGAATCGTCGACGCCGCTCGCTAATCTGTCGCTGGAGCGGATTGGACGGCGCTACGGATTCGATGATTGCTACGCCCTGGCCGCTCACGGACGGTGGATAGCGGCGTATCCGCACCTTCGCCGTGGCTTGAAACGTGGTTTCACTTTCTACCGGCATCACTCCGGGGCTCAATTCGAGAATCGCGGTTTGGAATCGGAACGCCTGCTCGTCGCAGCGAGTCCGGATGACTCGATTGCAGACAGTCACTGGTTTAGAGCTGACGTTGATCACCACTTTGTGCGTACGGCAATCGAGGCAGGCGTCGACTATCAAGACCTTATTGAGCTGAACGGAGTCTCGTTCCCGTCGGGTGATGCTCGACTGCGTGGCACCCGCGATGGAGCGTCGTTTGAGGTTCGAGCTCGGTTCGTGATCGATGCGTCGGGGCCTGGCGGCTTTCTCGCCCGACAGCTGGCGATTCCCTCCGGACTCGACCGCACGCACACTCGTGCTTCGCTCGTGTACAGTCATTTCGACGGTGTTGGCTTGATGCGGGACGTAGTGCCAGGCTTGCCCACAGGGCCATATCCCGACGATTGGGCGGCAGTCCATCACGTGATCGAAGAAGGCTGGATGTACTCGCTGCGGTTCGATCACGCCACCACGAGCGCCGGATTTCTGCTGACGCCGCGCGGGCTGGCGAATTTGCAGACGGGAGGTGAAGCCGATGCCGCGACATTGTGGAGGCGACTGCTGTCACGTTATCCGACACTCGGCGCTGCGTTCGATCAGGCTTCGCCTACAATGCCGATCACCTTCCGGCCGACGATTCAACATCGCCTGACATGCGCAGCAGGGGATGGTTGGGCGTTGATGCCTCACGCGTACGCGTTCGTGGATCCACTGTTCTCGACCGGGATTGCCTGGAGTCTCCGCGCTGTCGAGCGTCTCGCGCTGGCGTTTGAAAATGCTGCAGGTGGTGATCGCCTCCCGTCGGCGGAGACATTGGCTCGTTACGGCTCACTGTTGAGCGCAGAAGCAGATCAGATCGATCTGACTGTCGCAGGCGCATATGAGGCCATGTCGCATTTCGATCTCTTCACGGCGCAGGCGATGCTTTACTTCGTGGCAGTGTCGTTTGCGGAAGCGAGTCAGCGGCTTACGCCGACCGATGACATCGCCTGGAGTGGGTTTCTCGGAGTCGGTGATTCCGCCATCGGTCAGCTGCCGCTGGAGAGTCTCGCTCGCCTTCAAAGCCTGCGCTCGAAGGGCAGTGACTGCGCTGATGCGACCGATCGGAGACGGTTTGTGGAGTGGATGACCCGCGCTCTGGCGCCCAGGAACGTCGCCGGACTGGCAGACCCCGGCAAGCGAAATCTCTATCCCGTCGATCTGGATGCGCTCGTTCAGCATCATCAGCTTCTTGGTCTGAGCCGGGCGGAGATCGTGGAGGCGCTTCCACGATTGAGAGGATTTTCAGGGGCATCCGCCAACGACAACCCCACTAGTTCCGCCTCCGGCCTTGCTCGCCATGCCACAGCATCCGCATTCTTTACGGTGGAGCGCGGCAATCATCCATGACATTCAGATCACACAGGGAACTTCAATGGCACAGGCGACGCTCAGGAACCAGCAAACGATTATCGCAAACGAAAGGTCGATCCTAAGAAACCAAACCAGGATCATCGACAATCAGAAGCGCCTGCCCGTGGTCATCGCGAATCAGCTCAAGATTCTCCGCAACCAGAAGGCGATAATCCGCAACCAGAAGAAGATCCTCGCCGCTCACGCACGGCTGATCACGAAATACTCGACTCTCCCGCGGCGATAACACGCTCGACAGAGTTTGTGTATAGACGCCACTGGGCGACCTCGTCGGCCAGTGCGTGCCTCCCCGCCGCAGTTAGCTCATAGTACCGCGCTATCCTGTTGTTCTCGGTAGTGCGCCAATACGATGTGACCCAACCGCGAAGGTCGAAGCGGTGCAGAGCAGGGTAGAGCGAACCTTGCCCGACCTGAAAGACGCCCGCCGACATCTGTCGAATGCGATCGCTGATTCCCCAGCCGTGCAGCGGTTGCACTGACAGAGCCTCGAGAATCAGCAGGTCCAACGTCCCCTGAATTACGTCGGCGGATCTGGTCTTTTCCATTCTCTTCTGTCGAAGCGAAAGGGAAGTCTCGCGTGATTTAGGGTATTGCGCAAGACTGGACCACCTCACAATTTGGCGTCGCCTTTTGATGCCTGAGGCGGCGGCCTTTGCGCCGCGCTTCGGCCAGACACCTCCAACATGCCAGGCTCACCGCGCACTGCCATGATGCTACCGCGAACAGTCCGAGCTTTCACTCTCCTCGCCGCCGTTGCTGGATCCGCAACTGCACAGACATCCGCCGACGGTCTGTTGATGCCGAGAAAAGTGTTTAGCACCGGCGTGATCTACACCCATGACAGCTGGGACCAGTACTGGGAAGGAACTCTCAAGCGAAGTAACGGAAACATCGGTACGCTGACTACGCGTAGCGTGACAATGGCAGCTGCGTATGGCGTCACCGGCGGGCTGACCCTGATGGCTTCGCTACCGTATGTCTGGACGCATGCGAGTCAGGGTGTCCTCAACGACATGAATGGCTTTCAGGATCTGACGCTCGGTGCCAAGTACCGGCTTTTAAGAATCGAGTCTGCCAACCGCGACATTTTCAGCGCCTTCATCGTTGGCACCGGTGCAGTTCCAATCACGAAATACACGCCGGACTTCTACCCACTCTCCATCGGGACCGGCGGGGGTCGGGCGGCTGGCCGCATCACATTGAACTTTTTGCCGACGTCCGGCTGGTTCATAACCGGCTCGAGCGCATACACCTGGTGCAGCAACGTCCGACTGAACCGAAACTCCTACTACACTGACGGTCAGCTCTACATGACGAACCAGGTCGCTATGCCGAACGTCCTCGAGAACTCTCTCGGCACTGGCTATCGCCGCGGACGCTGGCAGCTGCCGCTGTCACTCGTGCAACAGCGCACGCTCGGCGGCGGTGACATCCGCCGTCAGGACATGCCGTTCGTATCCAATCGCATGAACTTCACGCGGATCGAGGGAGGCGTCATGTACGCCCTCAACATCCCGGGTGATTTCTCCGTTCGCGTCGGCGCCGGTCATGTTCTTAGCGGCCGCAACGTCGGGCAATCTACGACGCTCTCATCCGGGCTGTTCTATGCGTATCACTTCTAGAATCCGCAGCGAAGTGTCGCGCCATCTCGGCCGAATGTCCGGACGCGCGGTCTTGAGTCTGTGCGCAGTGTCACTTGCCGTTGCGGCGTGTGACAAATCCGTCGGGCCATTCGAAGTACTGCCGCCGCTCCAGCCGTCGAGCCTGGAGCCGACGGCAGGGTCGTGGCGGATGATAGCCCTCTCGGGGCCGACGCAGATCGCCGTCGCCGCTCCGACAGCTCCTACGTCCGCCGCATATCTGGCGGAGCTCGATGCCATCAAGACCAGCCAGGCGCATCTGACGGATGCTCAACGTAAGTCCATCGCTTATTGGAGCGGCGGCGGCGTACTGCGTTGGAATCAGATCGTCCGCGAGCTGGTGGCCCGCTACAATCTCCCGCCTGCCCCGCGCGACGAAGGCGGGTATCCGGTCCCCGACGCAGAGAATCCGTTTGGCGATCCCGCGTTCCCGTTTGCGAATCCGGTCTACGCTGCGCGCGCCTACAGTTATGTAAGCGCCGCCCAGTACGACGCCCTGAAGTCGGCGTGGTACTGGAAATTTCAATTCAATCGACCTTCGCCCGCCAAAATCGACAACGCCATCAGGGCTCTGATCCCTGTGACCGACCTGCCCGCGTATCCATCGGAGGACGCGGTAATATCTGGCGTCACAGTGGAGATGCTCAAATCGTTGTTCCCGGCAGCGGTAGAGGAAGTAACACTCAAGGCAGCGGAGCAGCGGAACGCCGCGCTATGGTCGGGGAAAGCAACGGCGAGTGACCTGGCGGCCGGCCTCGCGCTCGGAAAATCGGTGGCGGCTGTTTTTCTCGCGCGCGCTGCGGCGGACGGCATGCGCAGCGCCGGCGGCTCCCCGACGATCTGGAAGGCCATGGCCGACTCCGCAACCGTACGAGGCGAAATTGCCTGGACGAGCCTTGATAATCCCGCACGCCCGCCAATGCTTCCGCTGTTTGGTCAGGTTCGCGCCTGGATGATGAGTCCGGCTGATATTATCGCGAATCGCCCTGATGCACCGCCTTCGACCAGCTCGCAGAAGATGAAGGACGAGACCGCTGAAGTGAAACGGACCGTCGAGCACCTCACTAATGCGCAGCTCGCGATCGCCCAGAAGTGGAACGACGGCGCCGGCACGTATTCACCGCCGGGTCACTGGAACGACATTGCGCTCGAGTATGTGCGCGATGCCAACATGAGCGAGGTCCGCGCAGCTCGTGCGTTCGCATTGCTGAACATGGCAATGCATGACGCCGCGGTGGGTTGCTGGGAAGCAAAATTCCATTACTTCAATCCGCGCCCGTCACAGATGGACCCGAGCATCAAAACGCAAATTGGACTTCCGAACTTTCCGGCCTATCCGTCTGGCCACTCGACTTTCTCAGCGGCGGCCGCTGAAGTCATGTCGTACCTTTTCCCAACCGGTACGGACAGCTTCGCCGCTATGCGTGACGAGGCGGGTATCTCCCGGCTCTATGGCGGAATTCACTATCGCAGCGACATCGACGGCGGCAAGGCGCTCGGCGGCCGGGTTGCCGGATTCACGTTGAGCTTTGCCAGAGGCGACGGCGCTCCATAGAAATTTCGCTGACCTGCACGGCTCGCCTCGCAGCATTATTTAAGTTCGCTACCGATTGAGGATGAAATGGCGATATCGACTCCCGGAATAGATCACTTAAACGGACGCCCATCGACAGGATTGTACGACAGCCTCAACAGCCGCTGGCACGAACTGGCGCTGCGCAGCTTTCTGGTCATCGTGATTCTCCATTGGGTCGAGCACATCGTTCAAGCGTACCAGTTCTACGTCCTGCACTGGCCGCGTCCGATGTCGATGGGCCTGATGGGGATGTTTTACCCGTGGCTGATGAAGACCGAAACGCTCCACTATGGGTTCGCGCTGCTGATGCTGATCGGACTCTGGGTGCTGCGGAAAGGATTTACCGGAACCTCGTACAAGTGGTGGATGGTGTCTTTCTGGATTCAGTTCTGGCACCATATCGAGCACGCGCTGCTTTTCTACCAGGCAAATAGCCACCATTACTTTTTCGGCGGCACAGTGCCGACCAGTGTTGGTCAGATCTGGATCCCGCGCATCGAGCTGCACCTGATCTACAACACGCTGGTCTTCATTCCGATGGTGGTAGCGATGTATTACCACCTGTATCCACCCGCACGCGACGCGGTGAAGATGGTGTGTAGCTGCGCTCGCCAGCGTCCCCCAATGTCCGCTGCGGCCTGACGAGTCAACGCGCCGTGCTCACCGATCCGCACGAGAAACTTCGCGAGCTGGTGCTGACCCGCGTTCTCAACAGTCCTGGTGAGACGGAACCGGCTTTGCGACAGGCGGCTGCCAACGGGAAGGGACTTCCGGCGGATCTACAACCACTCGTTGACAAGATTCACCGCCACGCCTACAAGGTGACGGACGAGGACATCTCCGCCGCTCAGGCGAAGTATGGCGACGACAAGATGTTCGAGATCGTAGTCAGTGCTGCCCTTGGCGCTGCGAATCAGCGACTTCAGGCCGGCCTCAAAGCGCTCAACCAACCGTGAGACTTCAGAAGGTCCACCACGGTCACCGCCTTCGCGAAAAGGCAATACTGGCAGTGATGCGCCTGATGATGGGCCACGCACCAGGTGTGGTGCGCACGCTGTTCTACCGCAAGGAATTCTTTGGCCGTCCATTCTCGGAGTTGACGCAACAGGTCATGCGCGGGCCGTCTCCCTGGAGCGTCGGTGAGCGGGAGATCTTTGCCGCGTTCGTCTCGCGTCTCAACCAGTGCGTTTTCTGAACTAACGCGCACTCCGCGGTCGCGGAGGCAGCTCTTGGCGATGGCAAGACGAAGCTCGTCATCGACGATTATCGCACCGCTCCCATCGACGAGCGGCTGCGCGCCATGCTCGGCTTGCTGGAAACCTTCACGCTACAACCGGAGCAGTTGAGCGGCGCCGATGTACGGAGAGCTGTCGAGAAGGGTGTGACTCGCGACGAAATTCGCGAGGCGTTCTACGTCGCGTTCCTCTTCAATGTCTACGACCGCCTCGCCGACACCCTCGGCTGGGAATTGCCGGATCCTGCGTATTACGCGAAGGCGGGGCAGTTCCTGCTCAAGAAGGGCTACTTGTAGCGCGCCTTGGGTCGCGGCGGAGGTCGAGCCACTTTGCGATCGGACCAACTGTCGCGAGGGCGTAGAAAGCAGGAGCTGCACTGAATCCCGTCGGCAGCGGCCAACCCTTGTCCGACCCATACCTTATCAGCGTTTCCATAATCGCGATCAGAATTGCGATGAGGATTTGTCGCTGCCGTCCGCGAACGATCGTGCGCGGGTCCGTGATCATGAAGAACACGAACAGCTGATACATCGGACCGGTGATCGGCGCGATTTCGGGCAATAGCGGCTGACCCAGCAATGTCGCGCGCGCGCTGTTGAGCAACAGAAAGCTCAGCACGTACGTGAGTGTGATGTGCAGCACACCGACCCGCGCCGCGATGATCAAGCCGAAGACCCAGATAACCAGATTCGTCGCGATGTCGTTGCCGAACTGGTGACTCAACACCGAAATCCGATCGGGTGCGGCCAGCAGTAGCGTCGCAATCGCGAAGTTTGTTGGGTTCCAGAGGTGATTCCCGCGATAGCGGAGCACGTACTTCGATGCGATGGCGATGAATCCACCGATCACGAATGGCCACAATGCGCCACCTTGTGGCTTTATCAACAACGTCAGACTGATGCCACTTATGTAAGCGCTCAGCAGGTTCACGACCTTGCCGCGGTCGAACCAGGAGAGAAGGGCCTCCGTCGCAGTGCAGACGCCGAGTGCTATTACGAGTCTGTCGTATCCACCGAGCAGGTGATATCGCAGCTGCCCAACGACGAGCACCAGCGTGATGAGGAACGCGATGAGGTAGCGCGGATCCACTTTTGCGGCGCGCTGCCAGGATCGAACGAGTGTGTTTTGGTGGGCGACGCCGGCGTGAGTTGCTTCGCTCATTGCATCAACGTTGCGGCTCGACGACGGTGTTGAATCTGTCGACTGCCGGCCGTGGCACAATTTGCTGTTGTCCCGAAGGCCAGTTGATCACGACGCGATCCACCCACTCGTGATTCCCGAGGCCGAAATGCAATCGCCGGTCGTTTTGGCTGGCGAACCCAGATCCGCCGTCCACTACGCGTCGTTGTTTCAGATCACCGGCCTCGAGCAGGACTTCGGCGCCGATCGCGCTCCGATTGCTGTGTGTTCCGACGAGCTTGAAAGCGATCCAGTGGTTCGTTGAATCTGGATAATCGCGATAAACGATTGCCGGCTGGTTCTGATTGGCGACGATGATATCGACTGCTCCACGGTTCCACAGATCCGCCAGCGCGACCGCGCGCCCGTCGTACAGATCGTTCGCACCGACTTTCGCTGCAACGTCCACCCAGCCGGCGACTCCGCGATTCAAATAAACGCGCGACGGCTCGTAACCCGAGAGACTCGCATTGCCGAACGCAGGCCAGGTAGCAGCATCCTCGAACAGGCGGCTATTGGCGCCCGCGATTTTCGACATTGCGTACCAGTAGCTCTTATTGCGATCCGCCGAGATAAAACCATTCGCCACGAACAGCTCGTTCGCGCCGTCGTTATTGAAATCCCCGAACTGCGCGCCCCACGCCCAGCCCGCGTCGGCGATGGCGCCCTCGGCCACATTCCTGAACCGACGCGAAGCGCTCATCTCATTCAGGCGGAGATTGTTGTTCTGAAACAGATAACCGCGTTCCGAGATGTTGGTGACGAACGCATCGATGCGCCCGCGATTGAATGCGTCGCCGAGCGTGACTGACATCCCGCTCTTTGATTCGCTCTCGAGACCGGCAGTCGTCAGGACAAACCGGCGACCGTGATCATTTAGATAAAGCTCCTCCGGCCCATAGTCGTTGGCGAGGTAGAGATCCGGCCAGCCATCGTTGTTGAAATCGGCAGCTGCGGCGGCGAGCGTCCAGCGCGTGCTGCCGACACCCATCTTGTCCGTGACGTCCTCAAAACGGCCGCCGCCAACGTTGTGAAATAAAAGATTCTTACCGCCGTTGGTCGCGAACTCGAAGCTGTTGTGCATGATCCGCGTGGTCGCGAGGTGCCACAGATCTATGTCACTCCGGAAGTACGCAGTCACATAGAGATCGAGCAGGCCGTCGCGGTCATAGTCGATCCAGACGGCACCGTTGCTGTTCACCCAGCGGCGCAAGCCGGACTGCTCGGTCACGTCGACGAAATGATGGCCATCAACGTTCCTGAACAGTGCGAGATAGCCGTAGCGATAGACGAGCACATCTTCTCGGCCGTCGTTATCGAAGTCTCCCCACACCGAGCCCATCGACACACCCTCACCGGGTCGATTCAGGTTCGCCAACCCCGCGTCTGCCGCGACGTCCTCGAACGTTCCATCACCACGATTTCGGTAGAGCGCGTTGGACTCGCCAAACTTGCTGTTGGTGAAGTAAAGATCGGGGCGTCCGTCGCCGTCGAAGTCAGTCACTGACACGCCTGCGCCCAGGGCAGCGACGTGCGGCTCGACCCCCGCGATCTTCGAATCGAATGTCGGACGATGATGGATGAAATGGATCCCGGCGGCTGTGGTCTGATCGCGCAGCACAAATCCGGGATGTGAAGCATCAGTAGTCAGGCGAATCGGTCCGCGATCGAGCTTCATCGCCAACAGAATCGCGCCGAGGAAGGGAACCGCGATGATCGCGCGCCGGATCTCCGGCCCAGGTCGCTTAATCACAACGACAGTATAAGTCGCGGTTACGGACGCGTCGACAAGCGCCTGTCGAC
>DASUZC010000064.1:0-6899 GCA_036377095.1 Gemmatimonadaceae bacterium | reverse complement strand
CGGCTGGTGAGGTCAAAAGCGGGAAAGGCCATTGGCGCTGAATTCTATTGATTGAGAGGCGGCGCGGAAGCAAGGGTCCTCCGGCGCTGGTGGCAGACTTTCGCTGTTCGTAAGATTTCGCATGCACCTGGTGACGTTCGGCGAAGCGATGGTCCGCCTGACCCCGCCCGATTTTCAGCGGCTGGAGCAGGCGCGCAGTCTGGACGTCTACGTGGGCGGCGGCGAGCTCAACGTCGCTGTCTCCGCGTCGCGCTTCGGAATTCCATCCCGTTGGGTCTCCCGGCTCCCCGACAATCCGCTCGGACACTTGATTGCCAATCGCGCGCGGGAGCTCGGAGTGGAGACCCGTATTGATTGGTCAGCGGATGATCGCGCCGGCCTTTACTTCGCCGAGCTTGGCGCGGCGCCGCGACCGAGCAGCGTACTGTATGACCGGACAGGTTCGGCGGTTAGTAAAGTCGACGCGGGCAGCGTCGATTGGAAGGAGACGTTTGCCGGTGCACGCTGGTTCCACGTCAGCGGTATTACCCCGGCGCTGAGCAAATCGGCCGCAAGAGCGACCGCCGAGGCGCTTGAGGCGGCGAAGAAAGCTGGATTAACCGTGAGTTATGACCTGAACTACCGTCGCAAGCTTTGGAAACCGGATGTGGCGCGCTCTGTTCAGGAACCGCTGATGCGTTTCGTCGACGTTCTGATCACGACCGAGGAGGACACGCGAATCGTGTTCGGCATGGGCGGTCGTGGTCAACAGGCGTACGATCACGTCGATCCGGATGCCTACACGAACATCGCCCGTGATTTGATCGATCGGTTCAATCTCAGTGCGGCTGCGATCACCCTGCGGGAGAATCCGCGAGTGCTGCTGAATACATGGAGTGCAGTGCTGGTCGCGGAGAGGAAAAACTTCCGCGCGCCGCGCTATGAAGTGGAAGTAATCGATCGCATCGGAGCCGGTGACGCGTTCAGCGGCGGTCTGATCGCTGCGCGGCTGACCAACAAAAACTGGGAAGATTCTCTCCGCTTCGCGACCGCTGCTTCGGCGCTGAAGCACAGCATCCCCGGTGACTTCTGTCTGGTCTCGCGCGAGGAGGTGGAGCAGCTGCTCAAAGGGGGCAGTCTCCGGGTCGCCCGGTGAGGTTGCGCAGGATTTGATAACCTTCCGTTGGTTTGGTAGCCGAGACCCGATTCAGCTTGCGCAGATTCGCCAGATCCCGGCGGTGCGCGGCATCGTCGGCGCGTTATTCGAGATTCCCGTCGGCGAAGCCTGGTCTTTCGAGAGACTGGAACGGTTGTGCGATGAGGTCGCCCACCATGACTTGTCACTGGCTGTCATCGAGAGCGTGCCCGTCCACGAAGACATCAAGCTCGGCTTGCCAACCCGCGACCGTTACATCGACCAGTACTGCGAGAGTGTTCGCAACATTGGTCGCGCCGGTGTGCCGGTACTCTGCTACAACTTCATGCCGGTGTTCGACTGGGTGCGTACGGATCTGGCGCGAGCCCTCCCCGACGGCTCGAACGCACTTGCATTCGAGGACAGCGCGTTGCAGCGGATCGATCTGTCGCGGGGAACAGCGGACTTGCCGGGCTGGGCGACGAAGTATTCGGCGAGCGAGTTAGGTGCGCTGCTTCAAGCCTATCGCGGCGTCGACAGCGAACGTCTGTGGGACAACCTTGCTTATTTCCTCGAACGCGTAGTTCCGGCGGCAAGTAGCTCGGATGTCATGATGGCGCTTCACCCCGATGATCCGCCGTGGTCCATCTTCGGCCTGCCGAGAATCATCACCAGCGGCGCTGCACTGCGACGGGTCATCGAAATTGTAGACGACGACGCAAACGGCATCACGTTTTGCGCCGGCTCGCTCGCCGCTGATCCGGACAACGACCTGGTGAACATCATCGAGTTAATTGGACCGCGAATCCACTTTGCGCATTGTCGTAACATCAGACGCACCGGCAAGCACTCGTTTCAGGAGACCGCGCACCCATCGGAGGCGGGCGACGTCGATATGCATGCAGTGCTTAGCGCGCTGCACGACGTCGGATTTGACGGACCAATCCGTTCCGACCACGGCCGTATGATCTGGGGCGAGAGCGGGCAGCCTGGTTATGGTCTCTACGATCGCGCGCTGGGTGCGATGTATCTGCATGGTCTGTGGGAGGGCGTCGTTGGCAACTAATACCCAGTCATCAATCGACGAGACCGCTTCGATATCCTCCGAGGATTCGGAGCGGGTATCGAGCTACCGCTGGATCATCTGCGGTCTGTTGTTCGTCGCCACCACGATCAACTACATCGACCGGCAGGTGCTCGGAGTCCTCGCGCCGACGCTGCAACGCGCACTCAACTGGAGCGAATCCGATTACGGCGACATCGTGTCGTGGTTCAGCTTCGCCTACGGATTCGGGTTTCTGGTTGCGGGCCGCGTCATCGACTGGATTGGCGTGCGACGCGGGCTGGGCGGGGCCGTGATCGCGTGGAGCGCCGCCGCGATCGGGCATGCGTTCGCACGAACGGTTACAGGTTTTTCGTTTGCGCGCGGACTGCTTGGACTCAGCGAGTCGGCAATTTTCCCCGGTTCGATCAAGGCAATCGCGGAGTGGTTTCCCCAGCGTGAGCGTGCGCTGGCGACAGGGATCTTCAATGCCGGCACAAATACCGGTGCGATTCTCACTCCACTATTGGTCCCCTGGATTGCGCTGACATGGGGCTGGCAGTGGGCTTTCGTCGCGACGGGAGCACTCGGCCTCGTCTGGCTGCTGCTGTGGATTCCGTTTTACCGCGACGTTGGAAGCTCGAACCTCGGTCAAGAGGGTGCGCCGAAATTCGCCTTCGGCAATCTCTTTGCGAGACGACAGACCTGGGCATTCATCGTCGGGAAGTTCATGGCGGATCCGGTTTGGTGGTTTTATCTGTATTGGCTCCCGAAATTTCTCGACGCGAAATACGGCGTGAAATTGGCGCAGGTTGCCGCGCCGTTGATTGTCGTTTACCTGATTGCCGATGCCGGATCCGTTGGCGGTGGGTGGCTGTCGAGCGCGTTGATCAAACGTGGGTGGTCGGTGAACCGGGCGCGTAAGACCACAATGTTGGCGATGGCGCTATTGATCGTGCCGACGACTTTAGTATCGCGCGCGCCAACGATGTGGACGGCAGTACTGATCGTTGGTGTTGCATTGGCAGCGCATCAGGCCTGGTCGGCCAACGTGTATACGCTCGCCAGCGACATGTTTCCAAAGTTCGCAGTCGCTTCGGTCGTCGGCATTGGCGCATTTGGCGGCGCGATGGGCGGAGTACTGTTTCAGCGGATCACGGGTCGGGTTTTGCAGGCCAATGGTAGCGACTACACTCCGATCTTCATCGTCTGCGGCCTTGCGTACGTAAGCGCGTGGCTGATTATACATTTGCTGTCACCGCGTCTGGAGCCAGCTCGATTGTGAGGGAATCGTGACGACATCCACCAAGTTCGTTTCCGCATGTCTTTTGGTCGGGGTGGCATGTGCTCCGCCCAGCGCGTCGACAACGACCGCTTCTCGATCAAGATTTCCGGCATCCGTCGCCTCAACTACAGCGGTAAATACGCTGACTGCCGCGGAGCGCGACGCGGGCTGGCATCTGTTGTTCGACGGCTTGACCTTCAACGGCTGGCGGGGACTCGGCTATGACACGGTGCCCACTGCAAAGTGGAAAATCGAAAACGGCACCATCAGAAAACTCGCCGATGGAGATGTCCCGCGTCTGCCGGATGGCCAGCCCGCGGCCGGTGGCGATCTCATGACCCGCGACACTTTCCGCGACTTCGAGCTCACCTGGGAGTGGAAGATCAGTCGAGCCGGCAATAGCGGCGTGAAGTACAACGTGTCCGAAGAAGTCTCGATGGCCAACGCTCCCAACCACGCCGCGCTCGGCTTCGAGTACCAGATGCTCGACGACAGCCTGCATGAGGACAACAAGGTTCCATCGCACCGCGCGGGAGCTCTATACGATCTTATCCCGCCAAACGCTAACAAAGTGCTGGCACCTGTAGGCGAGTGGAACACTTCGAGGATACTATTTCGCGGAAATCATGGTGAGCACTGGCTGAACGGAAGAAAGGTCGTCGAGTTCGAGCTCGGCACGCCGGAGATGGATTCTCTGCTGGCGAAGAGCAAGTACCGCAGCATCGAGGGATTCGCCGACAAACGCGCCGGACACATCGTGCTCCAGGATCACGTTGACGAAGTCTTCTTCCGCAACATCAAGATTCACGTTCTGTAAGCAGGAGCCGCAATGAAAGCGAACGATCCGCTCGACCGGCGTGACTTTCTGAAGAAGGCAACGGCAGTGGGCGTCGGCGCATTGGCCGCGTCGCGTAGCGCATCACCGCTTTTCGCGATGGAGGGATCACCCGCAGAGAAAACGGTGGTGGCCGTGATGGGCCTCAACGGACGCGGGATGGTTCCGGCGCGACAGTTCGCGCGCGGCGGCAACACGACCGTGGGCTATCTGATCGACGTCGACTCCAACGTTCTGGCGAAAGCAGCCGGCGAAATCTCTCCCCTGCAGGCAACCCCACCGAAAACAGTTTCTGATTTTCGCCGCGCGCTTGAAGACAAAAGCGTTGACGCTCTGGTAATTGCCGCCCCCGACCACTGGCACACGCCGGCGACAATTCTCGCGCTCGATGCCGGCAAGCACGTCTATGTTGAGAAGCCGAGTGGGCACGATCCGCGTGAAGACGAGCTGATAGCCGCCGCGGCGCGAAAGCATTCGCGGCTCAAGGTTCAACTCGGCACGCAGGCACGGTCGGGCCCGCACTTCATCGAGGTCCTCCATCTCGTGCGCGAAGGCCAGATCGGCAGGCCTTATCTCGCGCGCGGCTGGTACGCCAACACTCGCGCCAGCATTGGGCGCGGCAAAGTCGTACCGGTTCCCTCGAATCTGGATTACGAACTCTGGCAGGGACCGGCACCGCGCACGCCGTATCGCGACAACGTCATTCACTACAACTGGCACTGGTTCACCAACTGGGGAACCGGAGAGATCTGCAACAACGGAACTCACGAGATCGATGTCGCGCGCTGGCTACTCGGCGTCGATTATCCAACGAGCGTTAGCTCGACCGGCGGTCGCTTTCATTTTGTCGACGACTGGCAGTTTCCGGATACACAGGAAGCGACGTTCGTCTTCGACGGCGGCAAGAGCATCGTCTGGCAAGGCCAAAGCTGCAACGGACTGGAGCTGTATCAGCGTTCCCGCGGCACCACCGTGCTCGGCACCAACGGAAGCGTCGTCGTGGATCGCGACGGGTATGTCCTCTACGATCTCAAGAACAATGTGATCAAGGAAGTCAAAGCTGCTACGAAAGGCGATCCGCTCAATCCTGTCGGCGACGATTGGCTGACTCAACGGCATATCGACAACTTCACCAACGCTGTGCGCACCGGGACTCCGCTCTCGGCACCAATCGAGGATGGCGCGAAAACGGGCCTGTTGTGCCACCTCGGCACGATCTCCCAGCAGGTCGGTCGCAAGCTCACCATCGATCCGAAGAACGGCCACATCCTTCACGACGCAGAGGCATCGCGACTTTGGTCGCGTGAGTACGATCCGCGCTGGAAGCCGGTGGTGTGACCGAATTCCACGAGGATCGCTACTTTGATCCCGATCCAACAACGAGGAGCTACGCGCGCGAGATCTACGAGGGGACTCGCGCGCTTCCCATCGTCTCTCCGCATGGGCACGTCGATGCCGCCGTGCTCGCTTCCAATGAGCCGTTCTCCGATCCAGCGTCGTTAATCGTCACACCCGATCACTACGTTCTGCGCCTGCTCTATTCGCGGGGTGTATCGCTCGACTCCCTGGGCGTGCGGCGCATCGACGACGCCGGCGGTTCCGGCGAAATCGAGCCCCGTAAGATTTGGCAGACGTTCGCGCGGCACTGGCATCTCTTTCGGGGCACTCCGACCAGAGCCTGGATCGAGTACGAGCTGCGCGAGGTGTTTGGAGTAAAGAGCCAGCTTGATGCCGATTCGGCGTCGCAGATCTATGAAGCGATCACGGAGCGGCTGCAATCGGCCGAGTTCCGACCACGGGCGCTGCTCAAACGATTCAGCATCGAGTTTCTCGCAACGACCGACGGAGCCAGTGCATCGCTCGAGCATCACAAGACACTTCGCGATGCGAATCTCGAATCGCTAATCGTGCCGACATTCCGTCCCGACGCGCTGTTCGCTATCGCTGGGTCCGAGTGGAGTTCTGAACTAAAGCGGTTGGCGCAGGTCGTCGGTACGGAGATCCGCACCTATGGCGAGTTTCTATCGGCAATCAGGCAGCGACGCTCCGAATTCAAGCAAGCCGGTGCGACTGCGACGGATCACGCCGTCATCACCCCCCACACGGAGCGAATGGTCGACGCCGATGTCGAGCGGATGTTCGCGCGAGCGGTCGAGGGAAAAGCGAATCGGCACGATCAATCTCGCTTTGAAGCGCACATGCTGATGGAGATGGCAGCGCAGTCCGCGGACGACGGACTGGTGATGCAATTGCACGCCGGTGCGCTACGCAATCACAACGACCAGCTCTACAAGCGCTACGGTCCCGATCGGGGTGGTGACATTCCAGTGCCGACCGAGTTCACCCGAAACTTGCGCCAGTTACTGAATGCCCACGGTAATGATCCGCGCTTCCGTCTGATCGTGTTCACGCTCGATGAGTCAGCGTACAGTCGGGAGCTCGCGCCATTGGCTGGTCACTATCCCGCGATGCTGCTCGGCGCGCCATGGTGGTTTCACGATTCGATCGAGGGTATGACTCGATTTCGTCGTCAGACCACTGAAACTGCAGGCATCGAGAACACAGCTGGTTTCACCGACGATACTCGTGCATTCTGCTCGATCCCGGCGCGGCACGACCTGGC
>DASUZC010000063.1:0-20439 GCA_036377095.1 Gemmatimonadaceae bacterium | reverse complement strand
GCGTTGGGGTAGACCACGTCCGAAGTACGAACTAAAGGCTCCGCAGTTCGAACTAACGGCTCCGTATTACGAACCAACGGATCACTCCGCATCGACAACTAATTGAGAGCTCCGTACTAACTACGAATTACCAACTGGTTCTCGGTAGTTCGGAGCCAGTTCGCAAACAGCTCGCAGTGTTCGTAGTTCGGAGTAGGTTCCCCAATTCGTAATTAGTTGTCGATGCGGAGTGATCGGTTAGTTCGAAATACGGAGCCCTTACGGAATTCGTGCTTGTCCGATGGTGTTCGCGTCCGTTCCAAACCACAGCGACTTCGTCGGCGCATTGTAGATCATGTGCCGTACGGTGAGCCCGCCACTCTGTGAGATTGGAGTAACCGAAATCCACTTTTCGGTTTTAGAGTCGAAGCCCACCAGTCTGTTCGGCTGCACGCCGGTCTCCGCGAGCCAGATCCGGTCACGATCGTCCGAAGCCATCGCGTAGGGGAGCGATTGCGCGGCATCGGGCAGCGGAAATTCGCGTACGCTGCCGGTGCGTGGATCGAGCCTGCCCAACATCCCGCGCGTGTAATCCCCGTACCAAATCGTGCCGTCGGACGTTACGGCAATGCGGCGCGGTCGCGCGCGGTCGTTGGGCAGCGTGTACTCCCTGATGGCCATCGTCGCCGGATCGATGGTGCCGATCTTGTTCGTGCCAAACTCATCGAACCAAGGCCTTCCACTCGGATCGATCACAATCCCATAAGGACGCGAGTCTTTCGTTGGCGAAGGCATCAGGTGCACATCGCCACTCTTGGTGTCAAGATGCCCAACGAAGTTCGAGAATTGGGCGGTGAACCACATGTTGCCCGAGTTGTCAAAGGTCATGGTGTGGGGGTCTTTCGCTGCGGCATTGGGCATGTGGTAGATCGTGCTCTTGCCCGTGTTCGCGTCCAGCCAACCGATGCGGGCGTTCGTGTTCCCGGAGAACCAGACGCGTCCCTGTTTGTCGATGATCAGGTTGTGGGGGTGCGTTCCCTCTTCGATCTCATAGCGACGGAACTTTCCGCTGGCAGGATCCAGGTTGGCGATGTAGTTCCCTGCCTGGCCGACAAACCACACCTTGCCGTCGGCGGCGACGTAGGGATCGCGCGGCCGAGTATTCGACCACGGCACTTTCCACTCAGTGACGCGAAGCGGCGCCAGCGCTTGCGCCTGTTGCGCGCTGACTCGCGCGGCATCACCCGTCAACGAGACGAGAGTAACGCAGACAACGAGAGGACGAAGGAATGGAGTCGGCATCGTACGACCTCTGATTGAATCCTTACTCAGCTTACGCCGTCGTGCGAGCCAATGCCAGTAGTTGTAAATGATTTGTCAAAAGCACCGCACGGCCGCGTTGCCGTGTCTAATTTTCACCACCGGTACCGCAACCCTTTCCCAAAGCACATGAAGACTCCATCGGCCAAGCTCACCAGCCTTCTTGCCGTGATAATCGTCAGCGGGTCCGCGGCAGCACAGCAAGCCATGACTCCTTCTGAAGGAGGGGTCGCGCCGTCGTGGGACGTCCTGTTGCGCGGCCGTACTCACACGCCGACCCGTACGACTGCCGCGATCACGCCCGCGGATCTGCAGACGCGGTTATACATCTTCGCCGACGACTCGATGCAGGGGCGGATGCTCGCCACCGCCGGCAACGTCAAGGCAGTCGATTACATCGCGCGTGAAGTGAAGCGGCTGGGACTGATGCCGATGGGAGACAGCGGCAGCTACTTCCAGTCGCTGAACATGGTCGAAAGAAAGTTCGACTCCACGTCCACGTTCGCCGCCGGCGGCTCGCAATTCACCGCCTGGACCGACTACCTGCTGCGCGATCAGGGAAGCGCAGCGCGCCGGATGGACGGCGCCAAAGTGATCTTCGGTGGTACCTGGGGAGACTCCACATCGCTCATAGATCCAGCCGCAGCTGCCGGCAAGCTGGTAGTGCTGCGATTCAGTCCGGCGGGTGGCAGCCAGGGAGCACCCGGAGGCATCGATCGCGCCCGGGCGTCACGTTATTTCGCCAGTGCCGCCGGCATCGCCGTCGCCAGCTTCGATCTGTTCCCGAAGCAGTTCATCCAGCTTTACCAGCGGCCGGGGCAGTTGATCAGAGACGCCAGCGATCCGGAGCGACCGACCTTCATGTACGTCACGAGGAAGGCGGCGAGCGCTCTCCTAAACGCTGATATCGACAGTGTGAAAGCCGGAGCGACCGGTACCACGATCACATCCACGCCGACTTTCATTGAGACTGGCCTTCAATACCCGGCGCGCAACGTGGTGGCAATGATTCCGGGCAGCGATCCTGTCTTGCGCAATCAGTTCGTCGCGATCGGCGCGCACAACGACCACATCGGATGGACCAGCCGGCCCGTCGCCCACGACTCGATCTACGTCATCAATCATCTCTTCCGCACCGGGGGCGCTGACGATCGGCCGCCCCAGCTTACGCCGGCACAGCAGGCCCAGGTCAACTTGCTGATTGCCGACATTCGCCGTCGCAGCAATGGCACCTCAGCGCGCCCCGACTCGATCTACAACGGCGCTGATGACGATGGCTCGGGCAGCGTCAGCGCGCTCGAGATCGCCGAGTATTTCGCCGGCCAGAAAACCAAGCCGAAGCGTTCACTCCTGTTCGTGTGGCACGTCGGTGAAGAGGAAGGACTTTATGGATCCGAGTGGTTCACGGATCACCCAACAGTTGCGCGCGATTCGATCGTCGCGCAGCTGAACATGGACATGGTCGGCAGAGGCTCCCCCGCCGACAATACGGGCGTCACCAAGGACGGTCAGCGCAGTCACGGCAACCCGGACTACGTGCAGCTGGTTGGGTCACGGCGTCTGTCGACCGAACTCGGCGATCTCGCCGAAGCCGTGAATCGCGGTGAGAAGCGACCGCTGTCGTTCGATTACTCAATGGATGTGAACGGTCATCCGCAAAACATCTACTGCCGCAGCGATCACTACGAGTACGCGCGCTACGGCATTCCAATCATCTTTTTCACCACGGGCGGTCACGCGGACTATCACCAGGTGACCGACGAGCCGCAGTACATCGACTACGATCGCATGGCGCGGGTGGCGCAATTTGTGGCCGACTTGGCTACGCGAGTCGCGGATTTGCCGCGCCGGCCGGTAGTCGATAAGGCGAAGCCAGATCCGCATGGGCAGTGCGTGCAGTAAAGGCCCAGGTTCCCGTTTAATCAAAGCTGCCGACACCACGTCGGCAGCTTTTTTTTGGCCCGACTTTCGCCTTAAACACTAGTCCGTAGGGGAAAAAAACCGGTCACGTTTACCTAAGCGCATTATGGCAGCCCTCGCAAACGCTCAGTCCCGCTCGCACACCGTTTCGCTTCAGATAGCCCTGCTGTTGAGCGCTGCGCTCCTCTTTGGCTGTCGGGGTAGCGAAACGGCCCAGGCCGGTAAGCCGGAGAATCCGCAAACGTGGGCGCCCGCCAAGCTCACCTCCGTCAACGGCGTACCGGCGACTGAAATAGAAGCACTGATGAAGACCAAATTGTCAGCGGGCCGTCCCCCAAAGATCGACGACGAGCAGTGGGGTCACACCCAACGGCTATACAAGGCATACGGCGATAACCCGCTGTGGCTGTCTCCCGACGGGCTCCACGAGACGAGAACCAAAGCGCTGACTGACGCCATCCTGGCAGCGAACACCGACGGGATGAAAATGGATGACTACCCGATCGGTGCGCTCGCCCAGGCGGTCGCGACGCTCAAGCAGACGAAAACTCCGACCGCTGACCAGTTGGCCACGGCCGACGTGATTCTTACAGCGTCGTACGTTGCGCTCGGCGAAGACCTGATGACGGGACAAGTCGATCCGCGAACCGTTGCGCAGG
Source organism: Gemmatimonadaceae bacterium (assembly GCA_036377095.1). GTDB lineage: Bacteria > Gemmatimonadota > Gemmatimonadetes > Gemmatimonadales > Gemmatimonadaceae > UBA4720. Next base: position 16,561 of record DASUZC010000063.1, on the reverse strand, counting down.
CGTGGCACGTCGATCCCGAGGAGGAAAACATCGACAGCGCGCTGGTGAAAAATCTCCGTTACGAGCGTCTCGATAAAGCGCTCGCCACTTTGCGACCGACCGACGACGACTACTCAGGCCTGAGCAAGGAGCTGCAGCGCTGGCGCGTGATCGTCGCGAAAGGAGGCTGGCAGCCGGTGCCGACTGTTAGCGACAACGTGAAACCCGGTGGGCGGGCAAATCCAGCCGTCCTGACCGCAATCAGAAACCGGTTGGCGGCCGAGGGAATTTCAGTGTCCTCCGCCACAACGGATTCAACCAGGCCAAACGCGGCGCCCGCGGGCGGCGTCTACGACAATGCCCTCGCGGGGGCGGTTGCCGAGTTCCAGCAACGCCACTCGATCAATGTCGACAGCGCGCTGGGCAAGGAGACGATCGACGCGATGAACGTCTCCGCTTCGTACAGGCTCGGTGAGATCGCCGCGAACATGGAGCGATACCGCTGGCTGCCGCGCACGTTCGGATCGCGGTACATCTTCGTCAACGTGCCAGCGTTCAAGCTCGAGGCGTATGACAGCGGGCAGAAGGCGCTCGAGATGAAGGTGATCGTCGGGCAGGAGTATCAGGATAAGGCGACGCCGGTGTTCGCCGACTCGATGGAGACGGTGGTGTTCCGACCGTACTGGAACGTGCCGCCGACCATCGCCGCGAAGGAGATTTTCCCCAAGGGCGGCGCCTACATGGCGAGCCAGAACATGGAGACGTTCAACGATCACGGGCGAACGGGCGTGCGTCAGCGTCCCGGCCCCAAGAACGCGCTCGGGTTCGTGAAGTTCCTGTTCCCGAACGACTTCAACATCTATCTGCACGACACGCCGAATCACGAGCTGTTCGAGAAAGACGTGCGTGCCTTCAGCCATGGCTGCATTCGCCTCGAAAAACCGGACGAGTTGGCGCAGTGGGTGCTTGGTTGGCCTGCGGACAAAGTTCAGCAGGCGATGCACGATGGACCGGATGATCGCGGTGTGAAGCTGCCGCGGAAGATCCCTGTCTTCATCACGTATTTCACCGCCTTCATCAACAACGGCCAGCTGTATTTCGGAAACGACCTGTACGGTCGCGATGACAAGCTCGTGCCGGCGGTGATGTCGGGCGCTATGCCGACCAAAGACGTTGTTGACGCTGTTCAGGCGCTGCGGAGAATCGCAAGCTCCTAAGACTCCCAGTGTGAGGGCCTGGCAGTGGCACGACGATACAATTTCGAAGCGGGAGAAGAAATTCCAAGAGCACGCACTGGCGTCTCGGGCCTCGATGACATTCTGGGTGGTGGTCTTCCGACCAACCACCTCTATTTGATCGACGGCGAGCCCGGTACGGGAAAGACGACGCTGGGCCTTCAGTTCCTGCTGGAAGGTGTGGCTAAAGGCGAGCGTGGGCTCTACGTCACGCTGTCAGAGTCGGCCGACGAGCTGAGATCCGTCGCGGAGTCGCACGGCTGGAATCTCGATGCAGTCGAGATCTTCGAGCTGTCCAAGGAAACCGGCCTGGAGATGGATGAGGGCTACACGATCTTTCACCCGGCAGAGGTGGAGCTCCAGCAGACGGTGGACGAAGTGCTCAAGGCGGTGGAGAAACACAATCCGGCCCGGATTGCGTTCGATTCGCTCTCGGAGATGCGATTGCTCGCACGCGAGCCACTGCGCTTCCGGCGACAGATCCTCGCGCTGAAGCAGTTCTTCAACGGCCGTGATTGCACGGTGCTGCTTCTGGACGACAAGACGGCGCCCGAGGGCGACCTCCAACTCCACAGTCTCGCTCACGGCGTGATCGTGCTGGAGCACGTGGCGCTGGAGTACGGATCGGAGCGTCGCCGGCTTCAGGTGACGAAAGTCCGCGGGATATCGTTCCGGGGCGGCTTCCACGATTTTCGCATCGTAACCGGTGGCATCGAGGTTTATCCACGCGTGCTTCAGGACGAGCCGAGAGTCGATGTATCGGGCGATCGCCTGCTGAGTGGATCCAAGGCGCTCGACACGCTGCTCGGCGGCGGCATTACGTGCGGTACGAGCACGCTGATCACTGGCGCTGCGGGAACCGGAAAGTCAGTTCTCTGCACGCAGTTCGCATTGGCGGATCTCAGGCGCGGCAAGAAAGTCCTTTTCTATCTGTTTGACGAGCGGCTGGGCACGTTCAGACTTCGCTCGTCGGCGTTGGGAATGGACATGGATGATGCTCGCGCGTCCGGTCAGCTTAGACTGACCCAGGTCGAGCCGACCGAGCTGTCGCCGGGCGAATTCGCGAGCCAAGTGGTCCACGCTGTCGACCACGACAAGTGCTCGCTCGTCATAATCGACTCGATCAATGGCTATATGCAGTCGATGCCTGAGGAAAGACTGCTTCCCATTCAGATCCACGAGCTTTTGAGTTTTCTCGCCAACAATGGCGTCACGTGCATTATGACGCTTGTACAGCACGGAATCTTCGGAAACCCGGTGGACGAGGCCGTCGAGGTGAGCTACCTCGCAGACACAGTGATCCTGATGCGGTATTTCGAGATGTCGGGCACGGTGCGCCAGGCGATCTCGGTGGTGAAGAAGCGGAGCGGAGATCACGAGCGTACGATCCGTGAATGCAAGGTGCAGAAGGGAGGTCTGTTCGTCGGCGAGCCTCTGCACGGTTTCCAGGGCGTGCTGACCGGTCTGCCGCGCTACGTAGGGAGTCCCGCCCCACTTCTGGAAGACGGCGCGGGGAATTTCAGCGAAGGTATCAAGCTGCAGTCGAGCAAATCGGGCGATCACGCCGGCGATGGAGTGGCGGAGCATGGGCGAAAGCGTAAGCGAAAGAAGTCCAGCGCTTGAGACGCTGCCCGTCGCCGTCCTGACTCCAACCGGACAAGACGGCCGGATGGCGGAGGTGGTGCTGGAGCGTGCGGGACTCGATCCGCGAATCTGCGCCGACATGTCGGACGTCTGCGATTTGATCGGGAAGCAAGAGATTGGCGTCCTGCTGATGGCCGAGGAGGCGCTCGCTCCCCACGCCCGCGACAAGCTATTTGAGTCACTCGACAACCAGCCTTCCTGGTCCGACGTACCGATCGTGATCCTGACGGGTGAGGATGAGTTATCGGGCGCGCTGCCGCATACGCTCAAAGGCGTAGCCCAGAAAGGAAACGTCACGTTGCTCGAACGCCCAGTACGAGTCGCCACGCTGACGACCGTGCTCCGCTCCGCGTTGCGTGCCCGGCAGAGACAGCTCGACGTCAGAGCGGGCATCGAGCAGCAGCACGCGGCTGCGATTTCACTGCGCGAAAGCGAGATGCGCCTGCGCGCCACTGTGCAGTCGGCTCCTTATCCGCTGATGCTTCACGCCGAGGACGGCGAGATCCTGCAGCTGAGCGAAGCGTGGATGACTCTCACCGGGTATTACTCCACACCGCTGACCACTACTGGTGAATGGGCGAAGCTCGCGTTTCCGGAGGGCGAATCAGGTTCGGCAGTCGCATTCGGCACCGACGGGTCTGAGCAGGCCGAGGGTGAATCGGTTCACCTCGGGGAGCGGACGGTCAGGATCGCCGACGGCACGGATCGAATCTGGGATTTCCATCGTGTTGCGCTCGGATCACTTCCTGACGGCCGACGGCTCTGGCTGACGGCGGGAGTCGACGTCACGGAGTACAAGCATCTGGTGGAGAGCGAGCGGGCCGCGCGCCATGAAGCAGAAGAAGCCAACACGGCGAAGAGCAAGTTCCTGGCGACGATGTCACACGAGCTGCGGACGCCGCTCAACGCCATCGCCGGGTATTCCGAGTTGCTACGGCTGGGAATCCGGGGACCCATCACCAGGGAGCAGCGCGAGGATCTCGATCGCATCGACCGCAGCCAACGCCATCTACTGTCGCTAATCAACGACGTACTCAATTTTGCCAAAATCGAAGCAGGACACGTCGCAGTCAACACCACGACGATGGGCCTTGGCGAAGTCGTGCAGAGCCTGCGGGCGTTCGTCGAGCCACAGCTGCGGGAGAAAGATCTTCACTTCTCGATGACCGAGCAGGTGCCGGAAGCGGAAGTCTGCGGCGATCCGGACAAAGTGCGGCAGATTCTGATCAACCTGCTGTCCAACGCAATCAAGTTCACCTCGCCGGGCGGGCACATCTCGCTCGAGTTCTCCGAAAAGGACGAGGAGATTTGCATCGGCGTGCAGGACGATGGCGTGGGAATCCCCGCCGACAAGCTGGACGCGATCTTCGAGCCTTTCGTGCAGGTGAATCGCGATTATAGCTCCACGCACGAAGGCACCGGACTTGGGCTCGCAATCAGTCGGGATCTCGCGCGCCGGATGGGCGGCGATCTTACCGTGGAGAGCAGGTTGGGGAAGGGGTCGAAGTTTACGTTGGCGCTGCCTCGAGCATAACGGGACAGTGTTCGCCAGTACCCACGCAATAAGACAACTGCATGCTGGGCGCTGACCGCTTCTATCGCTGACCGCTTACCGCTGCAAACGACCAGACAGACCTTCGTGGAGTCTGGGTCAAACCAGTGCAGTTCGTCTTACGCCAGTGGGATCTGTCTGGTTGTAGGCAGCGGTCAGCGGTCAGCGAGCTGCGGTCAGCGCCCAGCATGCGGTTGACTTCGACTCTCCTAAGCACGCGATCTGTTCGCCATCGTTATTCCTCTTTGGCGACAGAGTTGCTGCAGTTCAGGCGGCATGCCGATCAGCTACACCATCTCGCGCGACAACAGGCTGATAAAAGCGTACGCTACAGGAGTCACTCGCGCTCCCGAACTGCATCAGTTGCTTGACGCCATCCTCGCCGATCCCGAATTGGGACCGGGGCTGCGCGGGTTGTACGACGCGCGCTTCGCCGAGCCCGACATCACCGTGCTCGAGCTGGCTAATATCGCCGGCAAGGCGCGACAGTTGATCAACCGTGGGCTGGGACGCATTGCGATCGTCGCCGAATCGCCGAACACCTACAGAGTGGCGACGATCTTTTCGGTGCTTGCGCGCGCAATGCGCATCGACGTCGATGTGTTCAAGGATCTGTCGGCCGCCGAGGCGTGGCTGGATGAAGGGAACACTGACTGGGAAGACACGGAGTAGGCGGGATCAGCTGGCCGAAAATCAGATCGGCTGCGGCGAGGGCTCGATTCTCTTTCCGGACTCGGCGTCAAAGATGTGTACTCCCTCGGGGCGCACGCGTATCGAAACAATGTCTCCCGGCTTGATGATCTCCTCCGGCGGGGCTACGGCGACAAGCTTGTCGCCTCCGGACAAAGTCACGTAAACGATCTGTTCGTTGCCCATCGGTTCGACAACAGCAACTTCCGCCCTCGGCCTGCTGGCACCGTCTCCCGCGACTTCGATGTGTTGGGGCCGCACGCCGAGGAAGACGCGTCCGCGTCGATCGGTATCACAGGGAACATCGAGCGTCAGATCGATTCCCTTGAACGTGCACATCCCCGTTTGCGCGACGACAGCGTCGGATCGCTGAATCACGCCCTCGATAAAATTCATCGCCGGACTACCGATGAACCCGGCGACGAACTTGTTGGCCGGTCGCAGATAGAGCTCCATCGGACTGGCGATCTGTTGCAGGACGCCTTCCTTGAGTACAGCGATGCGATCGCCGAGCGTAAGCGCTTCCGACTGATCGTGGGTGACGTAGACCATCGTCGCGCCGAGTTTGCGGTGCAGCCTCGATAATTCGACACGCGTCTCGACGCGAAGCTGCGCGTCCAAATTCGAAAGTGGCTCATCGAACAGAAACGCGAGCGGTTCCCTCACGATCGCCCGACCGAGCGCGACACGCTGACGCTGGCCGCCCGACAGCTGCGCCGGCTTGCGATCGAGCAGGTTCTCCAGGCCGAGTGATGCGGCGATGGTGTTGACACGCGCGTCGATGGTTTCGCGCGGCTGCTTTCTGATGGCGAGACCGAATCCCAGATTGTCGCGCACCGTCATGTGCGGGTAGAGCGCGTAATTCTGGAATACCATCGCGATGTCGCGCTGTTGTGGCGGGAGGTCGGTAACGTCGCGGTCGCCAATGCGAATCACACCGTCGGTAACGCGCTCCAGTCCCGCCATCAGTCGCAGCACCGTCGATTTTCCGCTGCCCGATGGTCCAACGAGCACCAGCAGCTCCCCGTCCATTACCTCCAGGCTGAGATCGCGGGCGGCGACGTAGCCGTTGGGATAAACCTTGTCGACGTGTTCGAGTTTGATTTGCGCCATTCTTTGTTCTCGTTTAGTCCCCATTCCGTATTTCGAACCAACCGATCATTCCGCATCGACAACTAATTGCGAATTGGGGAACCTACTGCGAGCTACGAACACTGCGAACTGATTGCGAACCGGGCTCCGAAGTACCGAGAACCAGTTGGTAATTCGTAGTTAGTACGGAGCTCTCAATTAGTTGTCGCTGCGGAGTGATTAGTTAGTTCGAAATACGGAGCATTTATTCACCCTTTGACCGCTCCCGCCGTCAATCCCTGCACAATCCTCCGTTGGAAAACCAAAACCATCCCCGCCACCGGCGCCGTCGCAACTACGGCGGCAGCGAGGATTTCGCCCCACGGCACCTGATACTGCCCGCGAAACAGCGCGATCGCGACGGGCACCGTCTGTCGCTCGGGTCCGAGCGTGAAGGAAAGCGCGAACAGGAACTCGTTCCAGCAATAGATGAACGTGAGAATGCCCGTCGTCGCCAGACTCGGCACGGCGAGCGGCAGCAGAATTTTGGTGAAGCTTTGGCGTCGCGTCGCTCCATCGACGTGCGCGGCTTCTTCGAGATCCTTCGGTATTTGTCTGATCGAGCCGGTCAACACCCACACCGTCAGCGGCATAGCAAAGGTCATATAGGGCATGATCAGGCCGGGATAGGTGTCGATCAAATGCAGCGCTCGCAGCAGTAGATAAAGCGGGCTTACGATCGAGATCTGCGGGAACATCGTCACCGCCAATATGAACGCCATGATCGGTGCTTTACCGCGGAACTCGATTCTGGCGAGCGCGTACGCTGCCAGGGTGCCGACAACCAGGCAGAAGAGCGTGGTCGTTCCGGCAACAACCAGCGAGTTGCGGATAGGTGTGATGAAATCGCGGTCGGTGAACAGCGCGCGATAGTGATCGAAGATCAGGTTCGTGGGGGCGAGCGAGGGATCGCGAAAAAGCGCGGCATCGGGTGTAAGCGATGCTACGATCGCCCAGTAGAACGGGAACAGCGTGAAGACCATCAAGACGATCAGCGCAGCCGCGAAGACCCAGCGCCCCCAGCCACCGCGCCATCGGCCAGGAGCTCCCCACTTCCCCCTTCTCGCTTCCCGCGTCCCGACTCTCACCTCCCGCACTACTCTTCCCCTCCCAGCCGCACACCCAGCCCGCGCACGTAGAAGAGCGCCAGCGCGAAAGTGATCGCAAAGATCACAACTGACAACGCCGAGCCGTAGCCGAAACGGAGATTTTGCAGCAGGGCGTTGAAGGTGTAGAGGGCGACCGGCTCCGTCGACGTGCCCGGCCCACCGCCAGTCAGAACGTAGATCAGGTCGAAGACGCGAAAACCGTCGAGCGTGCGGAAGATCAGTGTCACCAGAATCGCCGGCTTGAGCAGCGGCAGCGTGATGTGACGCAGCTGCCACCACGCATTCGCGCCGTCCACGGCGGCAGCCTCATACAGACTCAGATCGATGTTCTGCAGTCCCGCCAGCAACAACAGGGCAACGAATGGCGTCGTCTTCCAGACGTCGGCAAGAATCACCGGCACCCACGCCGTCTTTGCCTCGATGAACCAGACCATCGGTGCTTTCAGAAGTCCAACGTCGACCAGCATCGCGTTGAGAATTCCGCCCTGCGACTCGAAGATGAAACGCCACAACAGCGCTGCAACCACGGTCGGAATCGCCCACGGCACCAGTACCGCCGCGCGGACGAAACCACGTCCGCGAAAGACTCTGTTCATCGCCAGCGCCAGGAACAATCCGATCAACAGCTCCAGCGAGATCGACACCACCGTGAAAAACGCAGTGTGCCCGAGCGCCGCCCAGAAGCGCGGGTCTTTGGCGATCTCCACGTAGTTGGCCAGGCCGACGAACGGCTTGCCGAGCCACGGCATGCGCAGCTCGTGCAGATGCAGTGATTCCCAGAAGGTCCAGCCAAGCGGAAAGATCGCGATCAACGCGATGACGGCGAGCGCCGGTGCGACGAGCGACCAGCCGAGCCTAGCCTCCGAACCGAGTCGCGAGATCTTCCTCACGACGCGCCCTGCATCAGCTTCCGCATGCCCGTTCGCTCGATGAGCGCATTGATGCGCGCAGCGGCTTCGTCGAGCGCCTGCCTTGGCTCCGCCTGGCGGACCAGCGCCCGGTGGAGCTCGATCTGCAGAATCTCCGACATCTCCGTGTAGATCGGCGTCACCGGACGCGGGGTTGCACTCTCGATCGCTCGGCGGGCAGTCTCGAGCGGAATGTTGATCGCGCCTCGCATTCTGCTGTCGTCGTACAACGCCGTGCGCGTTGGATACTGGCCGACTGCCTGCGCACGTTCGAGCATTTGCTCGGGCGCGGTCAGGTAAGCGATCAACTTGTAAGCCGCATCCGGAAAGTCTGTGTAGGCATTGATTGCCAGCTGAGCGCCGCCGAGGGTCGCGGTAGAGTGCCCGTTAGGCACGGCGCCAGAAGCAGGCATCGGCGAAACGGCAAACTTGCCGGCGACCCTTGATTGCGCGGTATCGCTCATCGCCGCTACTGCGTAAGGCCAGTTGCGCATGAACACGGCGTTCCCATTCTGAAAGGCGAAGCGTGTTTCTTCCTCGTGCCAGGTAAGTACATCTAACGGGGCGACGCGCCATTTATAGAGCTCGTCACGCATGAATTCCAGCGCACGAACGGCCTCGGGACGGTTGACCACAACTTCGCCTTTCTCGTCGATGATCCGCCCACCAAACGCGCCGAGGTATTCGACGAATCCCGTTATCAAGCCTTCGTACCGCGCGCCTTGCGACACTATTCCGTACCGCGGTCCACCGCGCCGCGACATCGACGCCTGTGATTGGCTGACGATCTCTTCGAGCGTCCGCGGCTCTCTGGGTGCGAGATCGGTCCGGCGAAACAGCAATCCCACATCCGCGAACCAAGGCAGTGCGTAGAGCTGTCCCGCCCAGGTGTTCGCCGCAATCGTCGCGGGAAAGAAGTCGTTCTTCCCGGGATCGTACTTGTCGAGCGGCAGCACCCAGCCCGCCGCCGCAAATTCCGGGGTCCAGACGACATCGAGCTGTAGTATCGACGGATTGCCGACGCGCGCGTTGAGCCACTGGACGTACAGCTGATGGCGTTGCGACGCATCGTCCGGGGTTCGTTGCAGCTCGACACGAATGCCGGGGTTCAGCTCCATGAATCGCTTGAGCTGCTTGGCGACGAGCGTACCCTCAGCGCCGAGCGCGGAGCCGGAGAATGTGAGAACCGTTTCGTGTTTTGCGGGGCCGCGGGCGCAGGACAGTGCACCCGCAGCGGCGATCAATAGCTGGGCGCGCAGTCTAATAGACACTAAGCCGCTTGAGCACGAACTGGACGGCCAGATCGGTCACGTTCCACAGCTGGACATCGGTGCTGGCCCCATATCGGATCGGCTTCAGCTTGCCGTTCACGATTTCGTAGCTCCACAGCTCGTTGTGCTTGAGACCCGAAGCTTCAACAGCGAGGTAGGTGCGCATCAGCGCACCCTTCATCTCGTCGACGTAGCGCGAGACCTCACCGTTCTGGTTGAGATTCTGCAAGCTGTCGCGAACCCGACCATTCGCATCCGACGCGCTCTCGATCTGATTGGCCAGTCCGAGCAAGATCAAATTGACCTCGCGACCCCAGACGACTCGCGGCGAGTGATAAGTATCCGCCTTGAATGCCTCCCACACGCTCGGCAAAGCGTAGGCATCGTTGGCAACGAATGCGCCGAGCGAATCGGCGAACAATCCGACGGGATAGTTCCTGACGATGGCGCCGACATCCCGCTTGACCGCGGCAATCGCAGCCGGACTTGCGTCCCTTGCGTCGCGCAGCAACAACCACGTCGCAGGATCGGTGTTGACGACAGGAATCGGCTTCCCGGCCGAGTCGAGGGAGATGGCGAGAAAGGTCAGCGAGGCAGTATCGGCAGCAGTGCGCGTCAGCACATCGCTCCAATAGGCGCGCTCGTTGGCGGGAAGCCACGCCAGCTTCTGCTGGACCTTGCCACGGATTTCCGCCGGTGACAGGGTGACCACGAAATGATTGACCGCGCCTTTCCAGTTCTGGATTGCACGGTCGAGCGAAGTGGTGTCGCGCAGAAACTCACCGAGCACGCTACCGCCGAAGCCGCTCGGCATGCGGCTGGTGAGCTGTTGCGGAGTGAAGCCGATGCTGCGCAGCGATGAAAGAATTTGCTCGATGGACTGCAGCGCCTGCGGCGCCCAAATGGCGTTGATGTCCATCGCGAATCGGCCGTTGCCATAGCCGGCATTGCTGTCTCGCCAGCTGATCGACCGCCAATGGGTTGCGTCCAGTCTGGGCGATGCAATCAGGTTCTCGACTACCGGCTCTCTCGCGTAGGGAGCGGCCAGCGTTGCTACCAGCGCCAGCTCCTTCAGCAGGAGATTGAGGCGTGGACCGCGATCATCTGATGCGTCGAGCAGGAATGACCGCTTTCGCGAAGTGGACACGGCGCGATTGGTCAGATAGCGAGCGACGACGACCGGAAGCTGAAATTCATCGTCGCGCATGTGGTAGTTCTCACGCACCGTCTGCAAATCGCTCAGCAAGGCACGGGCATTTCGCAGCGCGGTGTCCGCGGCGTTGCGACTGCGCCCGCGCGCGCGCAGGTACTCGGTGATGTGCGCGTTGTACTCGGCGGCATTCTCACGAATTGCCTGCCCGCCCAACGCCTCCTCGTGACTCACATCGCCCTGCGGTCCCAGCTTCCTGAGCGCGCTGGCGATGACGAACTCCGGCATCGCGTCGGTCCACACCGGCTGCATCATGAGCGACGTCATCATCATGTCGCGACCGAAGTAGGTCGCATAGTTGGGCAAGCCGGCCATCAGCTTCTGCTTCGAGCTGAGTAGCTCGGTGCCGCGCACGTCGCGCTCGAGCAGGCGATAGCGGGTCACGATCGCGGCATCGCGACTGCTGCGCGAGTTGGCGCGCACGCGATCGGCTGACACACGCGCATCGTTTAGAAAGCGAAGAAAGGCGGAGTTGAAGATCTGCTCGCGGGTCAGCGGATCGAGCGCGGGTCCGTCGGTAGTCACGCGCACAGTCAGCCGAATTGGTCGATTGGCGAGCGCGTTAATCGAGACAACCGGCAGGTTGACGACGAGAGAGGCGTCACGCGGGTCGGGAACGATCTCGAGCTGCAGGTGGTTCTTGCCATCGAGAGTAGTCTTGATTGCGGTAACGCCACGAGTGCCGAACGCGCCGGTCGTCAGGATGTCGGGCTCGAGACGGGCGCGCAGGTCGGAGATGAAGCCCGTGCCAAGCATTCCGAGATGGCGTTGTCGCTCGGCCGGATCAAGCCGGTCCACGTTGGCAACGAGATCTTCTTCTTCCCGCACTCTGAACGTCGGCCAGTCGTACCGCTCGAGCCCGCGCCCGGCATATCCGAGATCACGCTCGACGCGCATCGAGCCGAGTAGAATCCATCCGATAACGAGCTGGGGAGCGTTGGCGACGAGCTGATACTCGATTGTGCGTTCATCACCTGACTGCGAGATGACCGCGGTAGTTGATCCCCACTCGAGTCGGAGCGGCTTGCCGCTGCCGTCCCGGACGGTGAAGCCGGCACTCTCATCGACTGCGTTGGCGAGCAGATTCACAACGCGTCCACTACGGGCGTCGAGATAGATCTGGACGACGTTGCCTTTGGTGTCGCGGAAGAATCGCGTCTGGTAGCCCTGGTAGGCAGCCGGATCGTCTAGACCGGTTTCCGGGAACCCGAGGATCGGCTGGACGCGTGTTTGCGCCGGAGCCGCTACTGACGTGAGAGTCAGCGGAAGGAGTGCCGCCAGCAGAGAGACAGTGGCCCCAAATCCACCGGGCGCCGACCGAAAGGCAGGGAAAAACGTCTTCGGCATTACCAGTAATGTGGCATGCTAACACCGCTTGCGTCGAGGATATGTGGTCACTTACGGTTCGCCGATGCTTTCCGCGACCAGCCCAGGCAGTCTTTCGCCAGACGACATCGAGTGACCTCGCTCGATCTTGCCCTGGTCGGCAACGGCCGCTTGAGCGCTCTGATCGATCGCACTGCAGCGGTCGTCTGGAGCTGTTTTCCCCGGTTTGATGGCGATCCGGTGTTCTGCTCGCTCCTCGCCGGGGAAGATGCCGAGCAGCGGCCGGGAAACTTCTCCATTCGCCTCGAGGGGGGTGCCCAGCATGAGCAGGCCTATCTGGCCAACACGCCGATTCTTGTTTCCCGGATTTACGACGACAAGAACGCGGGGATCGAGATCACGGATTTTTTCCCGCGATTCGAGGAAGGCGGCAGGCTGATCTGTCCCCGCGCGCTGGTGCGGATAGTTCGCCCGATTTCAGGACGCCCGGCGATCAACGTGCGAATCAATCCGGCTGCCAATTACGGCTGCGATACGCGACCCGCGGCACCCGGTGTCGACAGCATCACCTACCGCGGTGAGCCGAAGCTCCGGCTGATATCCAACGCGCCGCTCGAGGCAGTCGCGAGTTCCTCGCAGATAGTCGTAGACCGATCGCTGACGTTTGTGATTGCGCTGGCGGACGAGACGGTGACTGACGCGGGGGCCTACGGCGCGGAGATGCTGGAGCGAACTACTGCCTACTGGCGGAAATGGGTCGGAACGTTGGCGGCTCCAGCTCGATGGCGCGATGCGGTGGTGCGCGCAGCAATCACTCTCGAGCTGCATGTCTGGGAAGACACCGGTGCGATCATCGCGGCAACGACGACATCGATACCGGAAGCGCCCAACAGCGGCAGGAACTGGGACTATCGCTATTGCTGGCCGCGTGACGCGTATTTCACTGCGGATGCGTTGTCTCGAGTGGGAGCGTCGCGAGCGATTGAACGCTACCTGGCTTTTTTGTTGGGAGTCGTCGAAGGGTCAGACGACACGAAGCTCGTTCCGATCTACAGCATCGACGGCGGGTCGATTCCGGCGGAGCATATTGCCGATTGCCTGCCCGGTTATCGCGGAATGGGCCCGGTTCGGATCGGCAACAAGGCGAGTGAGCAAAACCAGAACGATCTTTACGGTGAAGCGGTTCTTACGGCGGAAGCGCTATACACAAACCGTGGCGTGAGCCGGGCGGGCGACGAAAAGTTGTTTGCGAGGCTGGAGCCGTTCGGCAAGCACGCGGTCCGTCTCTACGATCAGCCCGACGCGGGTCTGTGGGAGCTGCGCGGGACCGACCGCATCCACACCTTCTCCAGCATCATGTGCTGGGTGGCGTGTGATCGACTGACGCGCTACGCCGAACAATTGCGGCTTGTTGATCGGGCTGCGTATTGGCGCGCGCACGCAACGCGGATTCGAGAGCAGATCTGGCGCCGCTCGTGGAACGGCAAGCTCAACGCATTTACCGCGACGATGGACGGTGAATCGCTCGACGCCAGTCTGCTGTTGATGCCGCGGTTGGGAGTCATCGATGCCGCGGATCCGCGATTCGCCGGCACTGTCTCCGCCATTGAGCGCGATCTGAAGCACGGCGATTTCATTTATCGCTACGTCGAGCGCGACGACTTCGGGTTTCCCGAGAATTCGTTTCTGGTCTGCACGTTCTGGTACATCGAGGCGCTGGCACGAATGGGCGGCAAGCGGCGAGAAGAGGCAGCGGTCCTGTTCGAGAAGGTGTTGGGCGCGCGCAATCCGCACGGGCTGCTCGCCGAGGATCTCGATCCGCGGACGCTCGAACTGTGGGGGAATTTCCCGCAGACGTACTGTATGGCGGGAATTATTGAGTGCGCACTCGCCCTATCGGGCAACGATAGATAACTGAAACGGCAACAGAACCGGTTGTGGGTTGGGGGTTCCTGGTTGCGGGTTGTGGGTCAGCTGATACCTACCCGCAACTCACAACATGGAACTCGCAACTCACAACCCGATCTGTTGTCGTTGCAGCCTTATCTGAACACGATCCACAGCGCCCCGATGATCGCCACCAGCAACACCGACAGTGCGATTTCGAGCGTCCTCTCGGAGCTACTGACCACGACTTTGTCCGACGGCGCGACAGTCTGAACGGTCAGGTCGGCCACGCGCTCAGCAGGAGGCGGGGGCGTCATGATGCTGACCACGATCAGAATCAGGCTGCACAGAACGAAGAGCAGTGCCGCGAAGTGGAGGAAGTTGATGTCGGCGAACCAATAGACCGGCCCTCCTTTGGTGAGATTCGATTTATCGAGCTCGAGCACCAGACGAGCGAACCCGAGAACGAAGCCGGTCCACAGTGCAGCCAACGCGCCCGTTCCGTTTAAACGAGGGAATAACACGCCGAGCAGGAAGCACGCGGCAATTGGCGGCGCGATGTACGCCTGCACGCTCTGCAGATAGATGTAGAGTTGCGGCGAGACGTATTTCATCATTGGGATCCACAGCAATCCCACTCCAACGAGCACCACCGTGGTGATGCGGCCAACGAACACCAATCGCGCTTCGGTCGCATTCGGCCGCCATTTCCGGTACACGTCCCAGGTCAGGAGCGTCGAGACCGAGTTGAATGCTGATGCGAGCGAGCTCATTAGCGCCGCCAGCATTCCAGCCAGTACCAGTCCCTTGAATCCGATCGGCAGCAGACGCGTGACGAGAATCGGATAAGCAGAATCAGCCTGCCCCGACCGCACGTCCTGGTAGAGCGCGGCAGCGATGATGCCAGGCAGGACGAAGATGAAAACGGGTAGAATCTTCAGGTAGCCAGCGAAGATCGTCCCGCGCCGCGCCTCCTGGATGTTGCGAGCCGCGAGTACGCGCTGGACGATGTGCTGGTCGGTGCACCAGTACCAGATGCCCAGAATCGGCGCGCCGAAAACGACGCCCGTCCACGGAAAATCCTTGTGGTGCATCGGCTTCCACATCGAGAAGAAGTCGGGCGGGACCGCGGCGCGGAGTCCGCTGAACCCTCCAATTGCATTCAGGCCGATGAACATCAACGTCACCGATCCGAGGATGAGCACCACGGCCTGCATGACTTCGGTGTAGATGACGGCACGCAGGCCGCCGAAAATCGTGTAGAGTCCCGTGATGACGATCAGAATCGCCGCGCTGGTCCAGAAATCGAATCCGGTGACGGCGCGCATCACGATGCCGCCTGCGAAGAGCGTCACACTGATCTTCGTCAGCACGTAGCCGACTATCGACACCCAGGTGAAATAAGAGCGCGAGGCCGGATTGAATCGCCGCTCGAGGAATTCCGGCATCGTATACACAGCGCTGCGCAGATAGAACGGCACGAACAGCCAGCCGAGCAGGAGCAGGATAAAGCTGGCCAGCCACTCGAAGTGTCCGACGGCGAGGCCGCTCGCCGCGCCGGTGCCGGCCAGTCCGACGAGGTGTTCGCTACCAATGTTGGAAGCGAAGAGACTGGCTCCGACCGCCAGCCAACCTACATCCCTGCTGGCGAGGAAGAAGTCGGCGCTGACGTTTTTCTCACGTTTCGCGGCCCACCAGGCGATCGCCGCCAGTAGGAGGAAGTACGCCGCGATGACGAGAATGTCGATCAAGCTGAGATTGCTCATGGCGTTCGGTCCGGGAAAAGGGGAGCCGGAGGGACGGGAAAATCTGGGGATTTTGAGGGGCGGGCGCTATCCGGTAGATAGAACAAAAACGTAATTGACACTCGATGAAAGCGTCGCGCACATTCTGAGGTATGGGAGGGGCTATGGATCGCAGAAGCTTTCTCGCCGCCGGAGCTGCGGCTGGACTCGGTGGACTGGTTGGGCAATCCGCCCCGGGGGCCGAGCCATCGGTCGATAACGAATCCGGTGGCAATGTCGAGGCGGCCAAGCGCGGTCGGCTCAAACTCTCCGTCTCACGCTGGCCGTACAACAAGTACACGCTCGAGCAGCTTTGCGTGATGTCCAGGCAGCTCGGATTGGACGCCATCGATCTGCTAGAGCCAGACGAGTGGCAGGTGCCCCTTCGACATGGATTGGTGTGCGCGATGGGCTACGCAACGGTTCCCCACCCCGAGAATCGTCTCACCGATGGGTTCAACCGGATCGAGAATCACGCCTGGCTGATTCCCGGCTACAGGGATGCGATTCCGAAAGCGGCGGCGGCCAAGGTGCCGAACGTGATTTGCTTTCCCGGCAGCCGCAAAGGCCAAAGCGACGAAGAGGGCTGGGCGAATTGCGCCCGCGGTCTTGCTCCGCTGATTCCCCTCGCCGAGCAGCACGGAGTGACGCTCTGCATGGAGCTGCTCAATTCCAAGGTCGATCATCCCGATTATCAGGCAGATCACACTGCATGGGGAGTCACGATGGCGAAGCGCATCAACTCACCGCGCTTCAAGCTTCTCTACGACATCTATCACATGCAGATCATGGAAGGCGATGTGATCCGCACCGTGCGCGACAACATCAACTACAT
>DASUZC010000062.1:0-3183 GCA_036377095.1 Gemmatimonadaceae bacterium | reverse complement strand
GATGAAGAGCACTACGCGCCTTATCGCGCCCGCGTCACCGATCAGATCCAGCAGTACGGTGGCGAATACCTGGTGCGCGGCGGGAGGATCGAGCGGCTGGAGGGCGATTGGCAACCGGGTCGAGTTGTAGTCATCAGGTTTGAATCGATCGCGGCCGCCAGGCGTTGGTGGGAATCGGAAGACTACGCCGAGCTCAAAGCAATTCGGCAGGCGACGACGGATACCAACATGATCGTCGTCGAGGGAGTCTAAGAGCCGCGGAGGTTGCCACAGTGTCGGCTCCGCCCTACCTTCGAAACGCTACGCGTTTGGTTGTGAAGGCAGGGGGATGCAATGATCGAGTTTCGGACACTCGGTACTCTCGACCTGCGCCGGGCCAACGGCGTCGAGATCGATTCGCTGCTCGCCCAACCGAAGCGCGTCGCGCTCCTGGCGTACCTCTGCCTCGCCAGTCCACATGGATTTCACCGGCGTGACACCATACTCGGCTTGTTCTGGCCGGATGCAGATCAGACGCACGCGCGCGCATCCCTGCGACGAGCGCTGCACGTCTTGCGACTCGCCCTCGGAGAAAACGCCTTCCACTCCCGCGGTGACGACGAGATCGCGGTAAACGGCGATGTAATCTGGTCGGACGCCGTCGCGTTCGAGGAACGAATTGGCGGCAACAAGATGTTGGAAGCGCTCGAGCTCTATCGAGGCGACCTGCTGCCGGGATTCTTTCTCGACGATGCGCCAGGATTCAACCGCTGGCTCGACGACGAGAGGTACCGTCTGCGTTCGACAGCAGGGCGCGCGGCACGCGTGGCTGCTGAAACGCTGGAGTCGGAGGGGAATCTCACTGCTGCTGTGCACTGGGCACGGCGCGCAGTGGAGCTTGCCGACCTCGACGAGCGCGCGGTTCGTGGTCTGCTCGAAGTGCTCGCTCGCGTTGGTGACCGCGCCGGTGCGCTGCGGGTTTACGATTCTTTCGTGGCGCGACTCGCTGCGGAATTGGAAGTAGAACCGTCGAGTGAGACGCGAGAACTCGGAGATCGCCTTCGCAGCGCTCCTACACCTGCCAAACCGATAACCAGCCGGCCCACTGAGGTGGCCCACCCGGGTTCCAGCCAGGCGCCGATCGCAATTGCGGCCGCCCCTGCTTCTCGCCCGCGAACCGTTACCAACAGGCGGGGACTGATGCTGGCACTGGGATCGGCGGTCGTGCTGATGCTGCTCGGATCCTCCACGATCTACTGGCGCGGGAATCGTGCACACGCGGCATCGCCAATTCCATCCGACAGTACTCTATCGCTCGCCGTCCTGCCCTTCGAAAACCTGGGGCAAACCAGCGATGCTTATTTCACTGCTGGAATGACAGAGGAGATCTCGAGCAAGCTTGGATCGCTCGGTGGGCTGACGGTAATCGGACGCCAAAGTGCGAAGCGCTACGCCAATACCGACAAGTCGCCACAACAGATCGGCCAGGAGCTCGGCGCGAACTATCTGCTTACAGGTACTGTGCGCTGGGATCGATCGCGCGCGGGTCATGAGCTGGTGAGAATCACTCCCGTGCTCGTGCGCGCCAGCACCGGCGCGCAGCTGTGGTCCGAGCCATATGAGGGAGAAGCAACAGACGTCTTCCACATGCAGGAACAGGTCGCCGCGCGCGTCGCCGAGGGAATGAGAGTCAATCTCAGTCGAGCCGAGCGGCAATCACTGGCAGTGGCTCCGACCAGCAGCGCAGAAGCTTACGATCATTTCCTGCGTGCCAGGGATCTGGGTACGATTCCCGGCCGTCCATCCGAATTCCTGAGGGCCGTGGCATTGCTCGAGCGCGCGGTCCAGTTGGATCCGAAGTTCGCGTTGGGCTACGCCGCCCTCGGCGTGGCTCATCTCAACGCCTACTGGTCCCTCGCAGACGACGATCCTCGGCGTCTGGAGTGGGCAAAGGCGGCAATCGACACCGCTCTTGCGATCGACCCGAAACTCCCGGCGGGCTACGTCGCGACTGCGACCTATTACTCGCGTGGAAAGTTTGACTACCCGCGGGCGCTGGAGGCGCTGGTCGTAGCCGAACGGTTCTCACCAAATGATGCGGATGTCCTGCACATGAAGGGTCTCATCGAGCCGCGAGTCAATCGTTGGGCCGATGCGATCGAAGATCTGGAGCGCGCCGTCGCGCTCGATCCGCGGAATCCGAACTTCCTTGGAGATCTTTGTTCCAAGCTCAGACAAGTGAGACGATACACTGATGCAGGGAAAGTCTGTGAGCGACTCATTGCAGCTGCTCCCGACAGGTGGAGCGGCTACCAGATCTCAATGGGGCTGGCTCTGTCGCGAGGCGACGTCGACGGCGCTTTGGCTATAGCCCGGGAAGCAGAGAAACGGGTCGACCGCGAAGAATTCAGAAACGGATTACTGGAAAACGGTGGATGGCCGGCGAACCTCGATCCGCACCTGCTCAGGGAAATGGAGTTGGCTCGTCCCCCGAGCATCGCGACCGCAGCTCGGGCGCGCGTCATTTACTACGTACTCAGGCTGTATTTGAGCGTCTACAAAAAAGATGCGGCGGCTGGTCGTCGATTCGCCGACTCGGTCCTGGTGTACGCTCCCAAGGCCATAAGCGGAGTCAACTACTTCGACGCTGATGTGCACACATCCTATGCTATGGCCTTCGCAATGAAGGGAGATAATGAGCGCCGTTTGGAGCACACAGCCATGACAATCAAGCAAGTGCCCTTCTCCTCCGATGCAGAACTGTCGACGGTCTTCCTGGTATATCTCGCGAACAGCGCCGTTCTCGGGGGCTCGTATGGTGAGGCCTTGTCTCAGCTGAGGGTGGTCTTGAGCAGACCGTCCCACTACTCGGCCGCGCTGATTCGAGCCGACCCGTGGTTCGACCCAATGCGGCGCGATCCACGCTTCCAGAAGCTACTGGCTGATTTTGACTAGTTAGCGATTTCCTTCCGCGAGGTCACACCCAGGTCACGTTAGGAGGACGGGTGGCCTTCAGGTTCGGACAACCATTCGAACCGGGAGGAATCCATGAAGGTCTACCGCCACCACAACCTCGCGGCCGGGATGCGGATCATCGCATCGCTCGCCGTACTCGGCGCCGCCGGGTCCGTTTCCTGTCACGCTTCCGGACTGAATCTCACGGCCGACGGATACCCGGTTTCTCGTGAGATACTCCCGATCGAC
>DASUZC010000061.1:0-3215 GCA_036377095.1 Gemmatimonadaceae bacterium | reverse complement strand
CACCACTCTGCCGCCCCAACCTTTCACTTCGGTCGCGCCGACGATCGATTCCTCGGAGTAGTCTCCGCCTTTAACGATCACGTCCGGACGCAAAAGCTTCACCAGATTGAGCGGCGTGTCTTCCGGAAAAACTACCACCAGATCCACACATTCGAGCGCGGCGAGGACGTATGCCCGCTCGGCGTCACTGCGGATGGGTCGATTAGGTCCCTTCAACCGTCGCACTGACTCGTCGCTATTGACCCCCACGATCAACGCGTCAGCGGCTTGTCGCGCGGCCGTCAGGACATCGATGTGCCCGGGATGAAGCAGGTCGAAGACCCCGTTGGTGAAGGCGACCTGACCTTTCTTAGCAGCCCGCCACCGCTCCGCCTCGACCCAGGCGGCAATCTTACTGGCCGGATCGCGTGCCTTCAGAGTCTGCTCGCCACCGTCGGATTGAAGTGAAGCACGCGTTCCTTATTGAACGGCAGCTTGATTACTTCGTCGTACTCGCTCGAAATCGTGATCACCGTTGGTGTGCGGTGGATCTGAATAGCTTCGGCGCCGGCCGGCATCTGTAGTGTGTCTGCCAGCGCAGCAAGTCGCGTGGTGATCTGGTCGTCAGTTTTGTCAGTGGCAAAGCGGGCTTCCTGACCCATCGCGTCCTTGAACTGATAGAAGCGGAAATACGCTTCGCCGAAGTCGATGCTGAAATAGACGCCGGTGACAAGCACCAACAGAGACAAGAGACAGCCGATCCTGCTCTCGCCTCGCCGGTTCACCATTGAGATTGAGCGCCCTCGATCATCGTCCGCACAATTTGATCGATGGCCTTCTTGCGACCGTCGGGTTCCCCGCCCTCTTCGTACTGCCCTTCGACCAGAAAGCCCTTGCGTTGCCAGAGCGTCTTGCCGGTGACCTGATCCAGCATCTCGATGTCGACGACGAGCTGCAGCTGACGCACGGCGGTGTTGACCCGTTTGTTCGACGCGCTATACGCGATGGGAATGTCGACTTCGTAGCGCTGAATCGTGCCGCGAACGATTGCGTTTGCCTTGGCTTCCGAGGCGTCGCGAAGGCCAAGCCGATCGTGGAGACCGGCTCGTATTGCGTCGGTGAGCTGACGCGGCAGTTCTGGGGACGCTGTCTGGTTGTCGAAAGGAACGATTGCAACCGTCCTTATATGAGTGGGCAGCCCGCCACCCGTGAAGCCGTACGGGATGCAGGCAGTCAACGCAACCAGGACAAGACTATAAGCTCCAAATCGAAGCATCGAAAGATCCGGTTTGTTCTCTGAGGATCGTCAGCTCGAGTTTTCGTCTCGCGCCAGGCGATTCGTACACGATGGAGCCGTTGGCATTGTGCGTCACCCTTTCGACGATCTTGCCATCAGAGATTCGCTCGAGCGCGACGAGGCTGTCCCCACGAATTGCCACCCTCCATTGCACCGGACGACCGACGTCGGCGCGCAGCAAATCACCGTCGAGCTTGACCACTGTGTCAGACAGCGCCGGGATCGCCAGCCGGCCGAGTGCAGCCCACATCATCGGCGATGGTGGGATATAGCGCCGCACGAGGTCGACGCGGGGAGCTCGCAATGAATCACCGATAAGAACGGCTGCCCCCGCGCCGAGTCCCCCGCCGAGAAAGAAATCGAGCCGGGCACTGTCAGGTGATGCCGTGCGAACGGACCCATCGCCGCGGGCAGCAAGCTCGCCTTCCTGATATTCCCACTTGAACACGATCTGCCGGTGTCCACCGGGCAAACCGAGCGCAGGCAGCGATCGATTCGGTGCGGGAACGCCTGGCAGGGGCGCCGCCGAAGGGACGCACGCGACCACAATCAGAGTTGAGAAGCAAACCAGTGATCTCATTTCCAATCGACTCGCGTGATTAGATCACCCTGAACGATACGGTCAAGAACATCATATCCGCGTCTGACTTTGCCAAAGACGGTGTAATGTCCGTCGAGATGTGGTTGCGGTGAGTGGGTGATGAAATATTGGCTGCCTCCGGTATCCGGACCTGACAATGCCATTCCGACGGCGCCTCGCTCATAACGGTTGGGGTTCATTTCGTCTCTGATTGCATAGCCGGGTCCGCCGTTCCCATCGTCGCGTGGATCGCCGTCCTGCGCGACGAAGTTGGGTACCACCCGGTGGAACCGCGTGTTGCGATAGTATCCAGACCGCGCGAGGGTGAGAAAGTTCCACGCCGTAATTGGTGCGTCATCGCCAAAGAGCTCCAACTCGATCGGTCCGCGAACGGTCTGGATTGTGGCGCGCGGCCGCTTGCCGGCGAGCGAGGGCACTACCATCGAGCGGACAACGCTCTCGTACCAGGACGAGGCGCGCGGAGTCGCACGCATCACCCCCCAATTCTTCCAGAATGGAAGATCCTTTCCCGCCGCGCGTTCGAGTGGATCTCCAGGAGGTGCGAGGCGGCCAAGCTCGGTGCGCAGAGGATCGGGGAAGGCGCTGCTGTCTTTTTTCCAGGCCGCAGTGACATATTGCAGCGCCGCGAGCCGCGCATCGTTTGCCGAATCGCGCTTTGCAGTCAGGTAACTAGCCATCACTGCGCGCACATCCTCGATTGATGGCCGCTCCGTTAGCGCTCCGATCGCAGTTGCTCGAACGTAGAAATCGCTATCCTTCAATCCACGAAGCAGGATCTTGTGAACTGTGTCCTCGAGCGGCATCGATGCCGCCGGAGCGATTGCACCATACGCCGCTTCTCGCACGCGCGGATCGGGGTCGCTCAGTAGCGGAACGGTCCGGGACAAGGCAAACGCGCGATCAAGTGTGTCCCCATTCGCTGACGCCGCGGCTGCGCGAAGATGCCAATCCCTGCTCTTCTCCCACTGCGCAAGTTGCGGGGGTCGCAAGCCGGCTCGCGCCGCTGATGCGAGGAGCGAGGAGCGGTAGACGATTGATGTGTCAGCACCCCACAGCGAGCTGAAGCCGGTGGTTGTCGGTGCCAGAGCCAATCCGAGACTCTGTGCCGCCGCAAGCCGCACATTCGGATCGGTATCGCGTGTGGCGTTGACGATCGTCGCTTTGGCCGGAACGCCATAGGTACCCAACGAGCGGAGAGCGTTGATTCGGACATGCGCATTCGGATCTACCGCCAGCCGCGCGAGAACCGAAAACGCGACGCTTCCGAGCGAATCGCCGGCGACCGACTTCGTCAGCGCGCGCGCGATTTCCGCGCGAATTTGCGCCGCCCCGATCGAC
>DASUZC010000060.1:0-6901 GCA_036377095.1 Gemmatimonadaceae bacterium | reverse complement strand
ACCTCGCGCGCGAATTCCCGCACCGGTTCCGAACGAGACTGCTCGACAATCAGCTCTGTGTTCACCATCAACGGTGTGAGTGTATTCCCGATTTCGTGCATCGCTGAGAGGGTTGCGTCACCGAACCGGTGCAGCCATTCACCCTGGGATCCATCGGCCGTCCCCAATCGCGGAGGCCTTACCGCCTCCGCCTCGACAACGAAGCACTCGATTTGGGCGGACCTGCGGATGGCCGAGACCGATAGTCGTACCCACACGGTCTCACCCTGTTTGTCCAGGTAGCGCTGGATCAGCTCGTAACGTCCAATGTCTGCGCAGGCCAGGTGCCGCCGCTGCTCCAATTCAGTTTGGAAATCCTCCGGGTGAGTAATCACACTGACGTTGGAATCAATCAGTTCGTCTGCCCCATAACCGAGCATCAGGCAGAGCGCGCGATTCACGTGCAGCATCGTTCCGTCCGAGTCGACAAGTGCCATCGAGTGCGGCGCATTCTCGAATGCGCCGGCAAAACACGGATCGCTGTCGCGACGGACAGCTGCATATGGACGGAGTGATTTCTCCGGACGACTCATTCAGGTTCGCTCCTTTCTTAGCCGACCTGATTTGTAAGTCCCGCAAAGTGTAAGACTCCGTTGGTCACGCGGCCGGTCACAGCAGCTCAGCTGTAGATGCTAAGCGATGCCACTCCCGCGCTCGGTCACGGCTGCGGAGCTCCCGCTGTCAGTGCGAGTGTGAGACGCTCGCTCTGAGTGGGGTTGTCGGTGAGAAAAACTGCGATGAGGTTCGCAGATCGCACGAATGTCGGATGCATCCCAATGCCCCACTGATTGGGAGTACTACGCGGACCGACTAGCGCGGTATCCAGACCCTGCACTTCGCGATTGACGGCATCCGCGGTCGGATAGAGGAACACTTCCAGCCGCGAAGGGCCGAGCATGTAGGCGATTGGCTCGACGCTAAACCCGTTGCGGCGCTTGGCGCTGCCGGTGAGCGGTCTCACAACGTAGCCGGCCTGTGAGAGACGTTTCTCGACGCTGCAGCGGGCCCACAACCCGGTGCGGGGGCAGGTGTTGGCAGGCGTCCCACTGGCAGTTGCCGCATTAGACGTCGGCGCGGACGTGCTTATCGGCTTGAGCGGGGATGCAGTGACCGATTGTGCACTTCGCTCACCTTGAGCTGGCGCGGCGATTACTGACTGGGTTTGCTCGTCACTGCGAGACGACCCGCTGCAAGCGAGACTCAGCGTTAGGGCCGCCATTGCCGGCCCGCGAGAAGTTTTCATCGAGTGGAAAGATAGATGCCATTCATGGGCACTGTGATTGCTCTTCTAGTGCCCAACGAGGAGGAGTGGGGCAATGACTAACTTTCGAACAATACGTCGGGGCGCGGCGGCGGCGCTAATGATTATTTCAACCGGCGCGTGCGCGGGGAGCCAGCTGGGCAACGTGCTGGGCAGTGTGCTCGGCGGCGGGACGGGCAGCGGGAACCAGCTTAGTGGTACGATCCGCGGGGTGGATCAGCGGTCTCAGCAGATCTCGATTCAGACATCGAACGGGCAAACCGTTCCCGTCTACTACGACAACCAGACACAGGTTGTCTATCAGAATCAGAATTACCCGGCTACTTCCCTCGAGTACGGTGACATGGTCACGGCTCGCATTCAGGCGAACGGCAACAACTACTACACCGACTACATCCAGGTTGACCAATCGGTCAACGGCAGCGGCAACGTCGGGTCAGGCAATGTGCAGTTGTTGCAGGGTACAGTGCGCCAGATCGATCGTCGCAATGGCGTGTTCACCGTCGACGTTGGCAATTACAACACGGTCACCGTCACGCTCCCCTACAACGTGAGCTCTAATGACGTGAACCGGTTCAATAATCTGAGGACAGGCGACGTCGTCCGGTTCTACGGGATTTATCAAAGCGCGTCGCAGGTGCAGCTGCGCAATTTCCAGTAATCGCGCCGGCGTCGGACTTACGCACAAAAAAAGGGGAGGGCAATCGCCCTCCCCTTTTGAACTCTCAGCTTTCGCCGAAAGTTTAGAACATGATGCCGAGGGTAACCGGCACGAACTCCATTGAGGCACCGTTCGCCGACACGCGGTTGTAGCGTGCTTCAGCGAAAGCATGGTAAGGCAGCTTGACACCAGCGCCGCCGTTCCAGCCGAAGTGATTCTCAGTGCTTGCACCAGCAAGGTCAGAACCGATCATGTAGAGACCAGCTCCACCGATCAGATAGGGCTGAACGCCGACGTTCGGCAGACGCCAAACGACGTTTCCAGTCGCGCTGATGGTGTGCAGCTTGCCAGTGCCGGCAACCTTCTCGCCGAACAGGTTGTACGCGCCATCGATGCGCAGACCAACCGGGATCAGCGGAAGTTTGATTTCCGCAGCCGCAGTGGCGTTATAACCCATCTTGGTGTTGGTGGACAGGTCGCTCATCGGCTGGGTGACACCACCCGCAATGCCGAGTGAGAAAGGCTTGACCAGGCCGAGCTGCGCTTGCGAAACGCGCGGAGCTGCGACGAGTGCGATCGCTGCGATCGCGAGGAACAGTGAACGCTTCAAAGCTACTCCTTGTTCGAGAATGCGCCCGTTAAGGAGCCATACCGCTGGCATCCAGGACGCTGATCTGGTTTACGGGAGGGCTTTTCGTGCGCTGTGCCAGACCTCCGAAAAGGCCCGGCAGAGAGGCGCTGACGTCCCTCGCCGACAAGACGACGAGCCAACGGTCGAGCCAGTAACGATTGTGATTGCCAATTCCCCGTATTCGGGCGTTACTAGCCGTATTTGTGATTTGCGCCATTTGTTCGAATCGTCTGAAATCGCACGAACGCCGGGCTTAGGAGCGTCTTCAACGAGACTCTGGTCAAAAAAAAACCGCGTCGATGACGCGGTTTTTTTTTGTCCTGTGGTCCAAACCCGTTTGAAGGGCTTCGTGCTCCGTCCCCTTTTTACGGAGCGACGACCGTCAGCATCACTGGCTCGGAGTCCGATGCGCCACCCATCTCGAGTGAACGCTGCGATGCTTTATTGTGGTACAGGACCATCGAGGAAGAACTGTCACCGGTGTTCGCTACCCACTGACTCGCCGGCGCCATGCCCTTCTTCGAACTAACGACGAGAGCCCATCCCCTCGTCGCGTTGACCTTTACTGCCAAACCAGTTTGACCCGTCTCCGACTGCAACTGATTCTGGGCGGGAGCAACCTGAACTTTTACCCGCGGTGGAACGGTGACCGTCACAGTGTGCGTGAGGCTCACTGAAGCAACCTGCTGCGCAGCAGACGCACGCGATACAAGCGCGACCGCGAAGGCAACTGCAGCAATTGTCTGGCGGAATGGAGCCATCTTCAGAGCCTCCGAGCGCTGCGAGCGTGAAGCCCGAATGCGCCGCGTTATTGATGAGGCATAATCTGCGCCTCGCTCTGTGACGGCTTTATGAATGGATCATGACATGTTCGTCATGATGGGACTGCTGATCTAACGCGTTCTCGCTTCGGGAGTTACGCCGTGAGGATCCAGGGAGAAACCGAGTCCGCGGCGGGTTGCGATCTCGGAACTTGCTCCCGCCTGGCGAAGCTTCTTCCTGAGACGGGCGACGTGGGCGTCGATGACGTTCGAGCTGGGATCGAAGTGCATGTCCCAGACTTTGTCGTGCAGCTCGCTGCGCGTGACGATCTCGCCGCTGCGAAGCATCAAGTGCTCGAGCAGCTTCAGCTCCATCGCCGTCAATTCTACATCATTCGCGTCGCAAGTGACGCGGCGTGTGAGTCGATTGAGAATGAGATTGCCGACTCGTACTTGTTCTTCGACGCGCGAACGAGCGCCGCGACGGGTAAGGGTACGGACCCTCGCTCGAAGCTCCTCGTTGGAGACCGGCTTGACTACGTAGTCATCGGCTCCGGCGTCCAGCCCGCGCACGATGGAATCCGTGTCGGCACGGCCGGAATAAAGCAGCACTGGAGTGTGACGGCCGTTGCGACGTAGCTCCTGCAGAATCTCGAAGCCGTGTCGATCACCGAGTTGCAGGTCGAGGATGATGCCGTCGTACTCGTTGACCATTCCGAGGGTGCGTGCTTCCTCTCCGGTCGACGCGGTGTCGACCGCATACCCTTCATCGCGCAGCACGCGCGCGATGAGCTTGACTATCGAACGATCATCATCAACTACAAGAATCCGCATCGGCTCTTTTCTTAGGAATTCGTCCTACCGGAGACGACTGGGATGACGGTCTATTAACAAAAAACGGGAGGGAGCAATCGCCCCCTCCCGTCTTCTTGATCGGCGTTGCCGATTAGAACATCACGCCAAAAGTGATCGGAATGAACTTCAGCGAGCCACCATCACCCTGGACCTGGTTGTAGCGGGCTTCGACGAACGTATCAAAGCCGCTCAGGGGCATGCTGACTCCGCCGCCGGCGTTCCAGCAGAAATTATTCTGAGATCCGCTGCCGACGCCGGTGAGCGAAGCTGACGAATGACACCAGCCAGCGCCACCAATCGCGTAAGGTGAGACTCCAGCCGACGGGAGCCTGTAGACCAGGTTTCCCGAGACGCTGGTGAACGCCATGTTACCGGACGCGCCCTTGAGACCGAAATGGTTGTAGGCTGCGTCGATGCGGATGCCGAGCGGGATCAGCTGCGGATTGAGCGCAACTGTACCAGTGGCATTCCAGCCGGTGTTGGCGCCGTCCGACAGATCGCTCGTCGGAAGTGCCGCGCCGCCGGCGATGCCAACCTGAACGGGCTTGGCGGCCGTTATGGGCGACGACGATCTGTGCTTCTGCGCGTGCGCCGCAAGCGGCACGAACGCGATGCCCATCAGGGCAACTGCAAAGAGGGAACGCTTCAAAACAACTCCTGTGTTGTGGAAGCGCCCGTACGGCCACTCGGCCCAAGTGCAGACGCTACTCCAATAACGTGTCCGGTGCAGCGAAGGCTGCCCCAAGTTGTCATTCGGACGAACACATTGAGCGGCGGGTAACCCGGCTGAGCTTCGGACGGTTATCGTCGCGAGCGCCGCCGCACTGGAGTCGGCTTGTTCTTGATGACGTACGCCGGATTTATTCTCTCCAGTCGTCGGCTTTGCGACGAGTCGAGCGCGGCGCGACAAACGGCGACCTTACCGGCGAGCGAAGGGGCTGAGACACTCCCCAACGCGCGGACTACTTCGTCGTGGTAGGTGATCACCGCACTGGAGTCAGCCTTGAGAAATGGAATTCCGCAGACTTCTTCGGTCGGATACTTGCTTCCCAGCAGCGCCAACACTCTCCGCGGCGCGCGCGGCAGCGCCGATGCCAGCGCGATTGCCAGGCTTGCTTCAGTAGAGGCTGACGCCGGCTTCAGTGTGGCCGCCACGTCCAACCAAACGCTGTCGCCAGTCGCGATGCCATCCATCACCGAGCGGCCAAACTCTTCGTCGGTATCGATGCGACGGGAAACCGTTTCCGGACCGCGCAGCTGTATCTCCGACAAAAGGATCTGCGCGCGACCACGCGGCACCCACTGATTCTCTTTGCACCCGATTGCAGCGGCCAGGGAGATGAGTGCTGCGGCTGCTATTTTCCTGCGCACGTCCTGCGCACGCGAGCGGTGTCGGCCGGCATCCAGATCGCGATAGCGCGTGCTTTCCTTTCCGCGTCTTTACCGCCGACGGCAGCACCGAGGACTTTCACGGTGGCGTGCGTCGCGCCGACCGAGTCTACCACGACCCCGTTGGCCCCGACGCTCGCCGCCTGGTTGCGTATCGACTTCAACAAATCGCCGTTGCCGACATACACTGAGTTCCCCTCGGCGGTTATAAGCGCGACTTCATAGTAGTCGTATGGCACCTTGTCCCGCGCGGGGAATACGGTGACCGCGTCGGCGCACGTCGTGGCGAGTGAAAGGTCCTGGTTGCGCGCCACGATTTGTGAGCTAGTCGCGCAGGCTTGTAGCGCGGCAACGCCGAGCGTAAGCGCCGAATTTCGGGTTGATCGGTTCACGGTGCCAACGGTGGTGCAAGCGCGGGGCCCGTGACGCGCCCGCGCTACCGATGGCCCGAAGTTCGCCATTATTACAGTTCCGTCCGCGTGAACAACTGCCGGTACTCTGCGTCGACCTCTGCATCATTGCTGTCCTGAAACCGGAGCACCAACCGATTGGCTCTTAGTCTCACTGGGCGAAAATCCCATCGTGCGCTGGCGCTGGTACCGGCAATCCTGGTTCTGCTTGTCGGTGCACTTGCCTATCAGCAAGCGAGTCGCGTGATCGCGGACGTTCGCGAGGTCGACCGGAGTCACGCGATAATCGAGCGTTCGGATGAATTGCTGACGCGTGCGGTCGACGCCGAAACGGGGCAGCGCGCCTTCCTCCTTAGTGGGCAGGAGGTCTTCCTCGATGTGTACCGCGGAGCGGACGCAGACATTCGCGTAGCACTGGATTCGCTGCGCAGCCTGCGGCAACGTGAGCCGGGCCAGCTGGCTCGACTCGATGCGATCGAGCGCCTGGTGGCGGAGCGATTCGCGTTGCTCGACACCGGCATCGCCATGCAACGGCGCCACGACATTGCCGATGTAGCGAGTCCAGTGCGGCTGATGGCCGGAAAGCGCAAAATGGACGAGCTGCGCGCGGCGATCGCAGCGCTGCAGACGGAGGAGCGCCGAGTCCTGGCGTTGCGGCGCGACGCCGAGCGTCGGACTCTCACAAATGCGACGATCGCGGTCGGGGTCGCCGCAGTCATCGCGCTGCTCGTGAGCACTCTGGTGAGCATGACGTTCGCTGCTGCCATTCGGGAACTCGATGAAGCAAATGAGGAGCTGCGACGAGTCAATGAGGATCTCGAGCGGCAATCGCGGGATCTCGAGCTCCAGGCAGTCGAGATGGAATCGCAGGCAGCGGAGCTGGAGGCGACAGCT
>DASUZC010000059.1:0-11355 GCA_036377095.1 Gemmatimonadaceae bacterium | reverse complement strand
ATCCACCCCGGACGAATCGAAGAGGTCGTCAACAAATCGCGGCAGGAAGTCGAGGCGTCGATCGTCGAGACCGGAGAGCAGGCGGCGTACGAGAGCGGTGTACACGGACTCCATCCGGAGCTGGTCAAGCTGATTGGCCGCATGCGCTGGCGCACCAGTTACGGACAGAACATCCTCAACCACTCGAAGGAAGTGGCGTGGCTAGCCGGCATCATGGCGGCCGAGCTCGGCCTGGATGTGAACCTCGCGCGTCGCGGCGCATTGCTTCACGACATTGGCAAGGTGCTCACCCACGAGCACGAAGGCACTCACGTACAGCTTGGTGTCGAGGTCGCCACGCGTTACGGGGAGAATCCGCTGGTGGTGAACTGCATCGCCGCGCACCACGACGACGTGCCACACGAAACCGAGATCTCGGTGCTGGTCCAGGCGGCGGATGCGATTTCGGGCGCTCGGCCGGGCGCGCGTCGCGTAGCATTCGAGACCTACGTGAAGCGGCTCGAAGGTCTGGAGAAAATCGCGTCGAGTTATCGCGGCATCGAAAAGGTCTTCGCGATCCAGGCAGGTCGCGAGATTCGCGTCATCGTCACACCCGAAGAGATCGACGATCCACGCATGACGTCGCTCACCGAGGAGATCGCGCGCCGCATCGAAGCCGAGCTGCAGTATCCGGGACAGATCAAGGTGGTGTTGATCAGGGAGACGCGAGCAGTCGACTTTGCCCGCTGAGCTGATCGACGGGCGCGCAATCGCGCGCAAGATTCGCGCGGAAGCCGCCGAGCGTGCAACGAAGCTCGCGGAGCGCGGAATAAAACCCGGACTCGCGGTCGTGCTCGTTGGTGAAGATCCGGCGAGCGTCGTCTACACGACTTCGAAATCGAAAGCGGCGGAAGAAACCGGGATGTACAGCCTCAATCTCAAGCTGCCGGTGGAGATCTCGCAGCAGGAGTTATTGACCCGCGTCGACCGTCTGAACGCAGATCCGAAGATCCACGGCATTCTGGTGCAGATGCCGCTGCCGAAACACATCGATCCGGACGCCATCATTCGCCGCATCGATCCTTACAAGGACGTGGATGGTTTTCATCCGGTGAACGTCGGAAAGATGCTGATTGGCGAGCGGGACGGATTTATTCCGTGCACTCCGGCCGGGATTCAGGTTCTGCTGCGCGAATCGGGAGTGAAGACGTCCGGCAAGAATTGCGTTGTGGTCGGCCGAAGTAATATTGTCGGCAAGCCAATGGCAGCTCTCATGATGCAGGACAACGACAGCGCGAATTGCACGGTCACGGTTTGCCATCGCCACACCGTCGACTTGCGCGCGCATACATCAGCGGCCGACATCCTTATCGTCGCTGCCGGGCGGGCGGGGATGATTACGCGCGACATGGTGAAGCCGGGAGCAGTGGTGATCGATGTCGGTACCAATCGCGTCGCCGATCCGAGCTCGAAAACTGGGACGCGACTCCGTGGCGACGTCGATTTCGAGGCGGTGAGCGAAGTTGCGTCCAAAATCACTCCGGTCCCCGGTGGCGTCGGGCCGATGACGATTGCGATGCTGATGCTCAACACCGTGCGCGCAGCGGAGATGACCACCAAATGAAGCAATTGCCCTTCGATTTGTTCGATCCGGCACCACCTGCAAAGCACCGCAGTGAAGTCGCGACGATCGGATCAGCGTCGCATCCGATCTCGGTTGGCGACCTGACGATGGAAGCGAAGGATGTGGTGGAGACTCGCTTCCGCCGGGTTTGGGTTCGCGGCGAGATCAGCGACTTCAAGAAGCACCGCAATGGTCAGTGGTATTTCTGTCTGCGCGACAACGCGGCACAGATTCGCTGCGTCGTCTGGGTTGGTGATCAGCAGCGCATGCCGGCGTCGCCCGACGATGGCATGCAGGTCATCGTGCTCGGGCAGCTCACTGTCTTCGCCGCGCGTGGCGATCTGCAGCTCAAGGTCACGCGGATCGACGCCGAAGGCGACGGCCTATGGCGCAAGGCGATGGAGATCACCCTCGCCAAATTGCGCAAGGAAGGTTTGCTCGACGAGAGCCGCAAGCGTCCGCTGCCGCGCTATCCGCGCTGCGTCGCCATCGTAACGAGTCCGGATGGCGCCGCTTTGCGCGACATCGTTGCCGTGATGCGGAAGCGAAACCTGGGCGCGCGGGTGGTGGTGTGTGCGGCGCAAGTTCAGGGTGACACCGCGGCGGGAGAAATCGCGGCCGCCATCAAACGCGTTGGGCGCTGGGCGAAAGCAGATGTGTTGATCGTCGGCCGCGGCGGTGGCAGCAAGGATGATTTGTGGGCGTTCAACGACGAGCGTGTGGCGCGAGCAATTGCTGCGTCTCCGGTCCCGGTGATTTCTGCGGTTGGTCATGAAGTCGATATGACCATTTGCGATGCCGTCGCTGATTTCCGCGCGCCCACTCCGTCGGCTGCGGCCGCAGCGGCGTGCGCGTCGCGTGAGGATGTGCTCAAGGCGCTATCAATCGCCCAACGCGATCTTGTCGCTGAGATGACGAACCGTTTGCGGGAACGGAAGCGTGAGCTGCAACGCGTTTGGACATCGTCGACCCGAGCGTTGTCGCGCGATATGCAGCGAAGACGAGCTGTGCTCGCTGCGTCTGCCAGTCGATTGAATGCTCTGAGCCCGCTGGCAGTGCTTAGCCGCGGATACGCCGTCGCACGTGATAAGGATGGAACGCCGTTGACATCCGTTCAGCAATTCCAGCCCAGGTTGGAATTCGATCTTCTTCTCCACGACGGACGGGTGAGCGCTTCAACGATCGATTCGGAGATCCGAAAATGACAATCGGTCGGCGATGAGCCTGCTCTTCACATTCATCACCAGCCTGCTGCTCGGGATGCGCCACGCAACGGATCCCGATCATGTGGTGGCCGTTACGACGATCGTCACCCGCGAGCGGTCGGTTGCAAAGGCGGCAGGTATTGGAGCAGTGTGGGGAATCGGGCACACGATTACGCTACTGGTCGTTGGCGGCGCGATCATCGGGTTCAAGGTTGCGATGAATGCGCGGCTCGGCCTTTCCCTCGAGCTCTGTGTTGCGATCATGCTGATCGTGCTCGGCCTGCTCAATCTTTTCAACGTCCACGCGAGAACGTCGGACATCAGCGCGGCGCGGCCGTTTCTAGTGGGTGTCGTTCACGGACTGGCCGGTTCCGCCGGCGCGGCGCTGCTCATCGTGCCGCTTATTGATGATCCGCGGTGGGCCGCGCTCTACCTGCTGACGTTCGGATTGGGGACGATCGTCGGAATGGGATTGATCACCCTGACCATTGCGTTCCCGTCACTTCTCGCCGCTGCTCATCTCCCGAACTTCCAGCGTTCACTCCGCCTCGCGTCCGGCGCGGTGAGCCTCGTCTTCGGTCTCTACCTCGCGCACAAGATCGGCTTCACCGACGGACTTTTCACGTCCGAGGTGCGCTTCAAGCCTTAGTTCGTGCTACGCTGGCCGCCGCCGGCTGAAAGCCGCCGGCCGCGAGGTGGTATTGTTGGTTAGCAGTTACAGTAGCTGCTGGTTGCACATGAGGAGAATGACTCTAACCTCCTCTTTATCCACCGCAGCGACGACTCTACTCGAGTAATAGAAAGGCTCGCCCGGCATCTTCGTTTCACCGAAGACCAGCACCGAATCCATCTGCGGAACGGTGATCTCGAAATCGCCGTTTCCGTTGCTCATCGCGTAGCCGAGTTTTTTCGCCTTTTGCACGCGGGCAATCAACCGATTGTACTCGACGGCCGCGGCGCGCATCGCATCCGGATTTCCATTCTCGAAATCCAGTGTGTCCAGCACGTAGAGCGACTGGCGAATCGACGGAATCTTCGCGGCATTGAACGCGTACACGCGTACGCCAGGGATGCCCGACGTCGTTTCCTTTACGTCCGCGCAGGGCTGAGCGGTGCCATCGAGTAAAATAGTGGCGGGCTTGGCGGGCCCGAGTGCGAGCAGACTGACTAAACCGACGACCTTCAGAAACACGCTAATCTCCGGTGGGTTCGTCATTTAGACGAGCGGGCGGCGATTTGGTAGCACGTCAACTAGAGAAAAAAGGGGTGTGCCGTGTCCTAAGGAGGGGTGTGAGGGCGTCCTCGGAGCGGCGACCTTCGAGCGATGTATCGGATCGCGATTCACGTGTACTCAAGCACACTCCGAGGGTATCGAGAACTTCGGACGCGCCAAAGCGAGATTCGCCGCGCAGAGGACACCCTCACATCCCTTCAGTTGCTCTGTTCGAAGCCTTTACATCAGCCAACCGATCCGCTAAGTTACACGGCTACAGCGATTTAAGAACCAGAGACGTCGTCGGAAAATGGTCCGGCGCGAAGACCTTTCCAAATGGCATTCGAGAAAACACCGACCGTAGAGAAGTACCGCAAAAGCACGAGCGACACCGGCTCGACCGAAGTTCAGGTCGCCCTCCTCACCGAAAGAATCAACTATCTCACCGACCACTTTCGCACCCACGCGAAGGACCATCACAGCCGTCGCGGGCTGCTCAAGATGGTCGGTAAGCGGCGCCGGCTCCTCGACTATCTGAGGCGGACTGATCTCGAAGCCTATCGGAAGATCATCGCCGACCTTGGCCTCCGGTACTAATCTGGCACTTTAATCTGACCGCGCGGCGCACAATGCGATCCGCGCGGTTTGTGCTACAAAGAGACAACAACAACACATATGCAACGCATCGAAAGAACGTTCGCCGGCAGACGCCTCGTCATCGAGACAGGCCGCATGGCGAAGCAAGCGGCCGGGTCCGCGGTAGTCCAGTTCGGCGAGACAATGGTTCTCGCGGCAGTAACTGTCAGTGACACCGAAAGCCCACTCAATTTCTTCCCACTGCTCGTCGAGTACAAAGACAAAGCCTACGCCGCAGGAAAAATCCCCGGCGGCTTCATCAAACGGGAAGGACGCCCCTCCGATTCAGAAATCCTCAAGGCGCGCATCATCGACCGATCGATCCGCCCACTGTTTCCGGAAGGCTTCAAGAACGAAGTCCAGGTCTTCATCTACGTCATCTCCGCCGACCAGGAGAACGACGCCGACGTAATGGCGCTTGTCGCCGCCTCGTACGCGATCAACTCGTCGAAGATTCCGTTCATGGGACCGATCGCCGGCGTGCGCGTGGGTCGCGTGCAGGAGAAGTGGATTCTCAATCCGACTTTCCAGCAGCTCCCCTACAGCGACATGGATGTCGTACTCGCAGCCTCGAAGGATTCGATCATGATGGTCGAGGGTGGCGCACTCGAAGTCGCCGAAGCAGACATGATCGAAGCCCTCACCGTCGGTCAACGTGGCGTGCAGGAGCTGATCGCGATCCAGGAAGAGCTGCTCAATCAGGGTCGCCAGCCGAAGATGGATTGGAAGAAAGCTGAAACTCCCGGGCAGATCAAAGCCCGCGTCGACGAACTGCTCAAAGGAAAGATCGTCGAGGCGATCAATCAAAAGGAAAAGCACACGCGCATCGAAGCCGTGGAGCTGCTCAAGAAGCAGGCGACCGAACAGCTGGTCACCGAATTCCCTGACAACGCGAAGGACATCGGAAATCTCGTCGGCGACGTGGAGTATCACTCACTCCGCTCGCAGGTTCTCGACTCTGGTCTCCGCGTTGACGGCCGCAGCACCAAGGAAGTGAGGCCGATCACGATCGAGACGCAGGTGTTGCCTCGAGCTCACGGTTCAGCGCTGTTCACCCGCGGACAGACGCAGGCACTGGTAGCTGTCACTCTCGGAACGGCCAACGACGTTCAACGTCTCGACAGCATCGACGATGCCGGCGAAACGACCAAGTCGTTCATGCTGCACTACAACTTCCCGCCGTTCTCGACCGGTGAAGTCCGGCCGATGCGCGGCACCAGCCGTCGCGAGATCGGTCATGGCAATCTTGCCGAGCGCGCGCTGCAGGGCGTGCTGCCCGCGTTCGAGGATTTCCCCTACACGATCCGTATCGTGTCCGACATTCTCGAGTCGAACGGCTCGTCATCGATGGCCTCCGTTTGCGGTGGCTCTCTGGCGTTGTTTGACGCCGGTGTTCCTCTGCGCTCCGCGGTCGCGGGCGTCGCAATGGGACTGATCAAGGAAGGCACGAAGTACGCGATCCTCACCGACATCCTCGGCACCGAGGATCACCTCGGCGACATGGACTTCAAGGTCGCCGGCACGGAGCAGGGAATCACTTCGATTCAGATGGACATCAAGATCGAAGGACTCAGCTTCCAGATCGTGAAGGAGGCTCTGGCGCAGGCGCGCGAGGGACGCCTCCACATTCTTGGCGAGATGTCGAAGGCTTTGGCCGAGCCGCGTGCGGATCTGTCGAAGTATGCGCCGCGCATCGTGACGATGACGATCAACCCCGAGAAGATCGGAGACCTCATCGGACCGAAGGGCAAGACGATCCGTGGCATTCAGGAAGAGACTGGCGCCGAGATCACCGTCGACGACACCGGTCTGGTTACTATCGCCGCTGTTGGTGGAGAGGCGATGGAGAGAGCGCGTCAGATGATTCAGGCGCTCACCGCCGAGCCGGTGATTGGCGAGACCTACGAAGGCACCGTCAAGAGCACGACGGCTTTCGGCGCGTTCGTCGAGATCATGCCCGGCACCGAGGGACTCGTTCACATCTCCGAGCTCAAGCACGGCCGCACCGAGAAGACGGAAGACGTCGTCAAGAAGGGCGAACGCGTGCGCGTGAAGCTACTCGATCGTGACGAGCGCGGCCGGCTGCGGCTGTCGATGAAGGCGCTGGTAGCTAAGCCGGAGGGGGAAGCGGGAAGCGGGAAGAGGGAAGAGGGAAGTGGTGAGGCTCCTGCACTCGCGGCAGTCGGCGCTGAGAGCGAGACTGATGGCGGTGAGGGCGAAGAGCGTCCCGATCGAGGCGATCGCGGCGACAGGCCGCGTCGTTCTCGCGGCGGTCGTGGCCGCAATGGTGGAGGCGGAGGGCGTTCGCGCGAGTGACCGTCGCTGCCCAGGTCGCAGGGTCTGAGCTGCGCCGCACCGTTCTCCCGAACGGGCTGACCGTACTTTCGGAACACATGCCGGGGGTACGGTCGGTCGCTTTCGGGGCATGGGTCCGCGCTGCTTCATTGCACGAGTCGCCCGAAAAGATGGGCGTCTCGCACATGCTCGAGCACATGGTCTTCAAGGGGACGCCCACACGGAGCGCCAAGGAGCTGGCGCTGGCCCTCGAGACGCTCGGTGGCTCGCTCGATGCCTATACGGCGCGTGAGCACACCGCCTATCAGGCGAAAGTACTCGACGAGCATCTGCCGCAGGCCGCGGATGTGATCGCCGATCTGGTTTTCCGCCCGTTATTGCGCGCATCCGATCTTACCCTCGAGCGTAAGGTGATTCTCGAGGAGATCAACACTGTCGACGATACGCCCGACGATCTCGTCTTCGAGCTCCACAACGCGCAGATGTGGGGGAATCATCCGTACGGATTTTCCATCCTCGGCACGCGTGAAACGGTCGGTGCGTTGAGTGCGGACGACCTGCGCGCGCTGCACCAGCGCGCTTATCACCCTGAGCAGATAGTGGTCGCGGCAGCCGGCAACGTTGAGCATGACGCACTGCTCGATACACTTGAAGCGACCGGGTGGGGCGAGATTCCGGCCGGAGGACTGCCGCCGCTTGCCTCTCCGGCGCCAATCGTGCAGGTACCCCGCGCCGTGCATATCGAGCGCGATACCGCCCAGACCCACATCGTGATCGGGAGTCAGGCTTTCCCGCATAGTGATCGC
Organism: Gemmatimonadaceae bacterium; assembly: GCA_036377095.1. Taxonomy (GTDB): domain Bacteria; phylum Gemmatimonadota; class Gemmatimonadetes; order Gemmatimonadales; family Gemmatimonadaceae; genus UBA4720. The sequence continues at coordinate 3,597 of DASUZC010000059.1, read as the reverse complement.
CGACGCTACGCCATGAGTATGATCGGACTGCTGTTCGGCGGCGGCATGAGCTCGCGACTGTTTCAGCGCATTCGCGAGGAGCTCGGTCTCGCTTACTCGGTCTACTCATTTCAGTCATTTCACGTGGATACCGGCATGCACGGTGTCTACGTCGGAACCGCTCCCGAAACGGCACGCGCAGCGGTCGATGCGATCAACGACGAAATGGAGAAGCTGTCCGCGACTGGTTTGAGCGAAGAAGACGTGACCGCTGGAAAAAGTCAGTTGAAAGGGCAGATTACACTGTCTCTGGAAAGCCCCACCTCGCGAATGTATCGCGCAGCCGGGGTCGAGCTGTACGGCGAGCCCTATCGGACGCTCGACGAGCTGTTGGCGCTTGTCGACGCGATCGACGCGGAGACGTGCGCCGAACTCTGCAGAACCTATTACGCACCTGCGCGACAAACGCTCGTCAGTCTCGGACCGCGGGCTGCAGCGTAACGTGAAGTCGCGCCGCCTTCAAAATCTCAATCGCAAGAGCCTGACAACTACATGAAGATCGGCGTTCCAAAAGAAATCAAGACAAACGAAAACCGCGTTGCACTGGTTCCCGCAGGCGCGGAGGCGTTTGTCTCCGCCGGGCACACGGTCATGATCGAGAAGGGAGCTGGGGAAGGAAGCGGATTTCCGGATTCCTTGTATACAGCGGTCGGCGCAAAGATCGGAGGGGACGCCGACACGGTTTGGCGCGAATCCGACATGATCATGAAGGTGAAGGAGCCGATCAAACCGGAATGGCCGCGCATGCGCAAAGGCCAGGTGATCTTCACCTACTTCCATTTTGCCGCCGACAAGGAGCTCACCCAGGCTCACATCAAGAGCGGCGCGATTTGCATCGCGTATGAGACCGTTGAGCTGCCCACCCGCGAGCTGCCATTGCTCACCCCGATGTCGGAAGTGGCCGGCCGCATGGCAGTCCAGGAAGGTGCCAAGTACCTGGAAAAGGTCGAGGGCGGTCGCGGAGTCTTGCTGGGCGGAGTACCGGGAGTCGCGCCGGGCAAGGTCGTCATACTGGGCGGCGGCATCGTCGGCATCAATGCCGCCAAGATGGCGGCGGGACTCGGAGCGAAGGTAACCGTCCTCGACCTCAGCCTTGAACGTCTGCGGTATCTGTCCGATGTGATGCCTGCCAACGTCACTCTCATCTACTCCAATCGTCATAACATCCTGGAGCAGATCTCCACTGCGGATCTGGTTGTCGGTGCCGTGCTCATCCCTGGCGCGATCGCACCGCGTCTGATTCGCCGCGAAGATCTAAAGACAATGCAGCCGGGAGCGGTAATCGTGGACGTGGCGATCGATCAGGGTGGCTGTGTCGAAACAATTCACGCTACAACGCACGAGAATCCAACCTACGTGGTGGATGGCATCATCCATTACGGAGTCGCGAACATGCCCGGCGGAGTACCACGCACTTCAACACTCGCGCTCACCAACGCGACTTTTCCCTACGCGATGCAGCTTGCCAACAAAGGATGGAAGCAGGCGCTCAAAGACAATGCTGCGTTACGCAAGGGACTCAACATCGTAGACGGAAAAGTGACATATCCCGCTGTCGCTGAGGCGTTTGCCTTGCCGTATACCCCACCCGATTCATATTTGAACTAATGCGCTGGCCATTCTTTAAACCGGGCGCACTCTTCCCGGCGAATGCGATTGCCGTCGACCTCGGCACCGCGAATACATTGATCTACGTGAAGGGCGAAGGAATCGTACTCAACGAGCCGTCAGTCGTTGCCCTCGATCGCGAAACCAAGAAAATCAAAGGCGTTGGCCTCGAGGCGAAGCGCATGCTCGGTCGCACGCCCGAAGGCGTGATCGCGGTGCGTCCGATGAAAGACGGCGTCATTGCCGACTTCGACGTCACCGAGAAGATGCTGCGCTACTTCCTGGCGCTCATCATCGAGAACCACGTCTTCAAGGTGAAGCCGCGTGTGATCGTGTGCGTTCCCTCAGGAATCACCGAGGTGGAGAAGCGCGCAGTGCGTGATTCCGCCCTCGGTGCAGGGGCCAAGGAAGTCTTTATGGTCGCCGAGCCAATGGCGGCGGCGATCGGCGTCGGTTTGCCGGTGGAAACCCCGACCGGCAACATGGTGATCGACATCGGCGGCGGCACCACCGAGATCGCCGTCATCGCGCTGTCGGGCATCGTCAGCGACACCTCGATCCGCACCGGTGGCGACGAGCTCGACATGGCGATCGTTCAGTTCATGCGCAAGAACTACAACCTCCTCGTCGGTGAATCGACGGCGGAGCAGGTGAAGATCCAGATCGGATCTGCCGCTCCTGTCGGCGACGAGAAGGAAATGGACGTCAAAGGCAGGGATCTTGTATCAGGCATTCCCAAGACGGTGCGCGTGCACTCGTCGGAGATCCGCGATGCGGTGCAGGAGCCGATTCAGCAGATCGTCGACGCTGTGCGACGGGCACTGGAGATCACCCCGCCTGAGCTTGCGGCCGACATCGTCGACCGCGGGATCGTGATGACTGGTGGCGGTGCTCTCATACGAGGCCTGGACGTTCTGCTCTCGCAGGAGACTGGACTTCCGATTCACGTCGATGAAGACCCGCTGACCTGTGTTGTGCGAGGTACAGGCCGTATTCTTGATGACGAGGCGAAATACTGGTCTGTCCTGGCAACTTGAGGTAATACGTGCAGCGCACGCTCCGCAGCAACACCCGATTCGACCTGATCATTCTGTCGACTTGCGTCGTTCTGGCCCTGTTGGCGCGTGCTCTCCCCGACAAGTTGCGCGAGCCGGTTGCGACGGGAATGCGCCGCACGTTCCTCGCACCACTGGTGATGCTTCAGGAGAGCGCTGAGCGCGGACGCCAGTCGCTCCTCAGCGCTGACGCCAAGCAGCAGTATCTCGATAGTCTGTCGCTCAATGCGATGAAGGCCGAGTCACTCCAGATGGAGAATGAGCGGCTGCGCAAGCTGATTGGACTCGGCTCCGGTCTGCGCACGGGTTTCATTCCAGCGGAAGCACTCCACGGCCGCGGCGTTCGGGATGAAACCACTGTCATTCTCAGCGCCGGTTCGCGCGCCGGTGTATCGCGACTCAGTCCCGTGATCGCTCCGGAGGGGCTCGTTGGCGTTGTCGATCAGGTCGATCCCACCATGAGCCACGCGATGCTGTGGACGCATCCGGATTTCAGAGTCAGCGCGATGTCACCTGACGGAACCGCGTTTGGAATTGCGCAGGCGCATCTTACCGGCGCGACCGGCGGATACTTGATCGAGCTGCGCGGCGTACCGTTTCGCGCGAGCCTCAAGGCGGGCCAGATGATCGTCAGCTCGGGCTGGGGTGGTGTATGGCCGCGTGGGATTCCCATTGGCACTGTACTGCAGGAGATCAAAACCAGCGAAGGTTGGGCGCGCACGTATCTTCTGCGGCCGGCAGTCAATCCCGCGGATGTCTACCAGGTCATGATCCTCCGCCGCGATCGGTTGGCGAAAGGAGTCGACGGCGTTTGGCAGAGCGTCGCGCAAGTCGACGCCGCTGCGCAAAGAATCGTCGTGTCTGGTGATTCGGCGGCCAAGGCGGCTGCACTCGC
>DASUZC010000058.1:0-6346 GCA_036377095.1 Gemmatimonadaceae bacterium | reverse complement strand
ACCAGTCTGCGAACGATCTCGCGACTCGACTGGAAAGATTTCGTCGAGTCGCAAAGCGCGACGGAGAAACTGCTGCGGCAGGATCCGAGTGGTCATTACGCGTCGATGACCTTCGGAACGCGCGACCACTATCGGCACATCGTCGAGCACATTGCCAAACGGGTCAAGCGACCTGAAGAGGAAGTCGCGGGGGAAGTGGTGGCGCTGGCGCAGTTGGCCGATCCCAGTGATGCCCGTCACGCGCACGTTGGATATTTCCTCGTCGACAAAGGCCGGACCGTACTCGAGCAGCGTGTTGCGTATACGCCGCCTCCGGGCGAGTGGATCTACCGCTGGACGCAGCGGCATCCGAACACGCTTTACTTTGGCGGGATCATAGCGTTCACGCTGCTGGCACTGGCCGTGTTCGCCGAGATGGTGGAGCACGCCCAGCTTCCGACGAGAATTGTGCTCCTGTTACTCTCGCTCGTTCCGGCAAGCGAGATCGGAATCAGCGTCATAAATCAGCTGATAACATTGCTGATGCCGCCGCGGGTGCTGCCGAAGCTCGAGCTGCGGGAGGACGGCATTCAGGAAGAGTACACGACTGCCGTCGTAGTGCCGACTCTGTTCGGCAGTGTGCGCGCGGTCGAGGAAGCGCTCGAGCATCTCGAAGTTCAGTATCTCGCCAACCGCGATCCGAACCTGCAGTTCGCGATTCTGAGCGACTTTACCGACTCGCCGACGGAGCATCGTCAGGGCGACGACGAGATTCTCGCCGCCGCATCAGGCGGAATAAAAGCGCTGAACGCCAGGTACAGAGCCGGCGACGAAGATGTGTTCTTCCTCTTCCACCGTCCACGGCTGTGGAATCCCAAACAGAACGTCTGGATGGGTTGGGAGCGGAAACGCGGCAAGCTCGCCCAGTTCAACAAATATCTGCGCGGCGAGGCACGGGATGCCTTCACCACCATCATTGGCGACACCAGCAGACTGAAATTCGTGCGCTACGTGATCACGCTGGACTCAGACACAGTCCTGCCGCGGGATGCGGCGCAGCTCCTCGTCGGCACCATCGCGCATCCGCTGAACCGTGCCCATTACGACGAGTCACTCGGTCGAGTGACCGAAGGCTATGGCATCGTTCAACCTCGCGTTGGCGTATCACTCACCAGCGCGCACAAATCCTACTTCGCGGCGATTCATTCGGGACACCCCGGTGTTGATCCGTACACGACGGCCGTCTCCGACGTGTATCAGGATCTTTACGGCGAGGGAAGCTTCACCGGGAAAGGTATTTACGATGTCGACTCATTCGAGCAGGCGACGCACGGCAGATTCCCGGAGAACACGCTACTCAGCCACGATCTGATCGAGGGGAACTGGACCCGGGCCGGGCTAGCGACCGACATCGAAGTCTACGACGACTATCCAACGCGCTATCTCACCTTTACGAGGCGGAAACACCGCTGGATACGCGGCGACTGGCAGTTGCTGGGATGGCTCAAGGGAACGGTGCCCGGGCCCGACGGCTCGATGAAGAATCGGCTGTCGGCAATTTCGCGCTGGAAGATCTTCGACAATCTGCGACGCAGCGTCGTGGAAATCTTCCAGCTCGCGCTGCTGGTGATTGGTTGGTTCCTGCTGCCGGCGTCGATCATTCCGTGGACGATGACGGTGCTGGTCGCGATCGCGTTCCCGTGGCTCTTCTCGCTCATGATCTCGCTGCTGCGCCCGCCGCGGGATCAATCCTGGCTCGCCTACTACATAGCGGTCGGTCGCGACGCGATCACCAATGCCCAGCAGTTCATCCTGGCAGTCGTGTTTCTCCCCCATCAGGCAGTGGTCTCGGCAGACGCGATACTGCGCACGCTTTATCGGCTCTTCATCAGCCACCGTAACCTTCTCGAGTGGCAGACGGCATCGCAGGTAGAGCGCGCACTCGGCGTCGGATCGCAGCTCGAGACGTGGCGTAAGATGTGGCCGGTGACGGCGCTGTGCATCGCGCTCGGCTTGCTGATCGGCCTGCACGTCACCGTCGGGCCGGCGGCGTCATCAGCCCAGCGTTTCCTGTTCGTTCTCGGCACACTGCCGCTGATACTGGTCTGGGTGGCGAGTCCGAGTATCGCGTTTGCACTTAGCCGGCCGGCGATCCTGGGCGAGATTCACCTCACCGATAGCGAGCGGCAGGCAGCGGTCAGATACGCCAAGCTCCACTGGGACTTCTTCGAGAAGTTCATCACCGAAGACACGCACTGGCTAGCGCCGGACAACTTTCAGGAAGATCCAGAGCCAGTGGTGGCGCGCCGTACGTCGCCGACCAACATCGGATTGCAGCTGCTCTCGACGGTGAGTGCGGCTGACCTTGGCTTCATCACGCGTGCGGAGATGATCGATCGGCTGGAGAGAGTGTTCCGGTCGCTGGAGCGGATGCGCCGCTTTCACGGTCACTTCTTCAACTGGTACGATCTGAACGAGCTGCGTGTTCTCGAGCCCGCCTACGTCTCCACGGTCGACAGCGGCAATTTTGCAGGTCATCTGATCGCGCTGAAGCAGGCTTGCTACGAGAAGATGAAGGAGAAGTCGATCAGCGAGCCGGATGCCAAGCGCCTTCATGCAATCGCCGAGCGTGCCCACGCGTACGCCGTCGAAATGGATTTCCGCTTTCTTTACGACGACAAGCGCAAGCTGTTCACAATCGGCTATCACATCGGCACCAACGCGGTCGACAACTCCTACTACGATCTTCTGGCGTCCGAATCGAGACTGGCGTCGTTCATCGCGGTGGCGAAGGACGATGTATCGGTCGATCACTGGTTCAGGCTCGGCCGTTCACTGACCACAGCGGCCGGAACGCGAACATTGCTGTCGTGGAGCGGCAGCATGTTCGAGTACCTGATGCCGGCGCTGGTGATGCAGACTTTCCCGTTCACGCTGCTCGATCAGACGCACAAGGGATGTGTGAAGCGCCAGATCGCGTACGGCGCCGAGCGGGGAGTGCCGTGGGGTGTTTCGGAGTCCGCGTATGCGGTGCGTGATCGTTCGCACACGTATCAGTACCGCGGATTCGGCGTGCCCGATCTGGCGCTCAAACGTGGATTGAGCAAGGAGCTGGTCGTCGCTCCCTACGCGACGCTGTTGGCAATGCTTGTCGAGCCGAAGGCGTCGCTAAGGAATCTGGCGACACTGGAGCAGGAAGGCGCGCTCGGCCCCTATGGATTCCGTGACGCTCTCGACTACACGCGGCCGTCGCCGGGATCACGCAAGACAGTGGTCTGCACGTACATGGCGCATCACATCGGGATGAGCATCGTCGCGCTGGACAACGCGCTCAACCAGCAGGTCTGGCCTCGGCGATTCCACACCGATCCTCTTGTGCGGTCGGCGGAGCTGGTGCTGCAAGAGAGGATTCCGCGCCGGCTGACGGTGCAGGATGTACAGGGCGACGACGTCGCGCGCGTTCCGAGCGAGATGGAGAAGCCGGCAGTACGCGAGATCGAGACGCCGCACACACCACAACCTGTCGTCGGCATACTGGGCAATGTGCCGTACACGACGCTCATCACGAACGCAGGCGGCGGGTTCAGTCGTTACGGCAATCTGGCGGTAACGCGCTGGCGGCACGACAGCACCAGAGACAACTACGGCCAGTGGTGCTACGTGAAGGATCTTGCCACTGGTCACGTGTGGTCGACGGCGCATCAGCCATCCGGTACCGAGCCGCAGTGGTATCGCGTGCTGTTTGCCAGCGACCGCATCACCTTCATTCGTCGCGATGGCGACATGGATACGGTGACGGAGATCGCAGTTGCCTCGGATGATGCTGCCGAAGTACGGCGCATCATTTTGACGAACCGCTCGCTTCAGTCGCGAGATATCGAGCTGACAAGCTACGCCGAAGTCGTGCTCGCGCCGCCGGACGCAGATCGCGCGCACCCGGCGTTCGCAAACCTCTTCGTGCAGACGGAGTTCCTGGAGGGAAGAGCGGCATTGTTAGCGACGCGACGGCCGCGGTCTGCGACTGAAGCGGCGCTCTGGTGCGCTCACGTCGTTGCCTGTGGACCCGAAGTGATCGGTAACGTCACATGTGAAACCGATCGCGCGAGATTTGTCGGGCGCGGGCGATCGGTGAGAAACGCGCAGGCGCTCGACGAAGGTGCGGAGCTGTCGGGAACCGTGGGCGCAGTTCTGGATCCGATCTTCTCATTGCGAATCAAGGTTCGAATTCCTCCGGGTGCGTCGGCGCACATCGCGTTCACGACGTTCGTCGCCGACAACAAGGAGCGCGCGCTGGAGCTCGCCGATCTCTACCACGATCCATACAGCGCCCGCCGCGCGCTGGATCTGTCGTGGGCACAGGCGCAGGCGGAGCTGCGCGATCTGGGAATCGCGCCGGCGGACGCCGCGCTTTATCAGGATCTGGCGGGCCATTTGATGTTCCCGCATCCGGGCTTCCGTCCCGCGCAGAGTGCTGTCGAGGAAAACCGGCTCGGTCAGCAGGCGCTATGGTCACTCGGTATCTCGGGTGACTGGCCGATATTGCTCGCTACAGTCGAGAGTCACGTTGGAATGCCGAGTGTGCGTCAGTTGTTGAGGACGCATCACTACTGGCGACTGAAAGGAATTACCTGCGATCTGGTGATTCTCAACATGCATCCGTCGACGTACCTGCAGCAGCTGAGTGACGAGCTGCTGGCGACGGTGATGGCGTCGAGTGAAGCTGGTTTACTCGATCGGCCGGGTGGCGTCTTCATTCGGCGCGCGGATCTGCTGAGACCGGAAGACATCACGTTGCTGAAGGCGATGGCGCGGGTGCAGGTGAACTGCGACGGACTCGGACTCGGCAACTTCCTCGAGTTTCCCGGTGTCGAGGACAGGTATCCGCCCAAACTGGAGATCATGAATCGCGACATCGTACCGCTGGGTACAGTCCCGATTCATGCTGAAGCAGCGGATCCGGGAACAGGGTTGCAGTGCTTCAATGGGCTGGGTGGTTTCACCCCGGATGGCGAATACGAGGTCCATCTAACCGGCAGCGATTATCCCCCGGCACCGTGGGTCAACGTTGTCGGGAATCCGAATGGCGGGTTCATCGTCAGCGAAGGCGGAAGCGGTACGACGTGGTCGGGCAACAGTTTCTTCTATCGCATCACGCCTTGGCACAACGATCCGGTTCGCGATCCGTCGAGCGACTGTGTTTTCCTGCGCGATGATGCGAACGGTGATTTGTGGACGGCGACGCCGTGCCCGATTCGCGAGCCGACTCCGTACAAGGTGCGGCACGGCGCCGGCTACACGGTATTCGAGCACGCGCACAAGTCGCTGGCGACATCGTTCCGCCTGGGCGTCGCTGAGCAGGACCCGGTGAAGATCAGCGTGCTGACGCTGCGAAATGATGGAGCGACGCGGAAGAAGCTCACGCTCACGTGGTACGTGGAGTGGGTGCTCGGCGTCTCGCGCGAGCTGACGCAGTATCAGATCCGCACCAGCTTTGATGAAGCGACGCAGTCGATGTTTGCCCGAAACTACTTCGACGCGCAGTTCGCATCGATGGTGGCGTTCGCTTCGATCAGCGAACGTGTTGCCTACTACACGGCGGACCGGCGTGAATTCCTCGGGCGCAACGGGACGATCTCGAGTCCGGCGGCGTTGGAGCGTGCCGGGTTATCGGGCGCGATCGGCGCGACGATCGACCCATGCTGTGCGCTGCAGGTCAGCGTGACGATCGAGCCAGGCGAGACGAAGGAAATCGTGATGCTGCTCGGCGGGGCAGAGGGCGAAGACGCCGCAAGGGAACTGATCTCCCGGTACCGCGCACCCGGCGACGCCAAGAACGCCGTGCAACGCAACGTCGACAGCTGGGAAAAGCGTCTACAGACGATCAGCGTGAAGACGCCGGACCCGACGTTCGACCTGATGGTCAACCGGTGGTCGCTGTACCAGGCGCTCTCGTGCAGAATGTGGGCGAGGTCCGCGCTCTACCAATCGAGCGGCGCTTTCGGATTCCGCGATCAGCTGCAGGATGTGATGGCGTTCGTCTATGCCGACCCGGAGGTTGCGCGCGAGCACATCATCCGTGCGGCGTCCCGTCAGTTCGTGGAAGGCGACGTCCAGCATTGGTGGCACCCCCAAAGCGGGCGCGGCGTGCGCACGCGGTTCTCCGACGACCTGGTCTGGCTTCCATACGTGATCGATCACTACGTGAACATCGCTTGCGATCTGGGAATTCTGGATGTTGAAGTTCCGTATCTGATGATGCGCGAGCTTAATCCAGACGAGCACGAGGTCTACGACCTGCCCAAAGTCTCGACTGAGGTTGGAAGCATCTACGATCACTGCCTGCGCGCATTACGGCGGGCGAGCACCA
>DASUZC010000057.1:0-14421 GCA_036377095.1 Gemmatimonadaceae bacterium | reverse complement strand
GTGGATTCAAACTCTTTCCTTTATCGTGATCTCGCCGCTGGTGGGAATGCTCGCCGGCTTCGGGCTGATGGTAGCGGTCTACTGGATCTTCCAGAGAATGGCACCGGCGCGTGTCGATCGATTTTTTCGCGGCGCCCAGCTGCTTAGTTCGGCGATGCTCTCGCATGCGCACGGAGCAAACGATGCGCAGAAGACGATGGGCATTATCGTCGGGCTACTGGTCTCGGTTAGGCCGCTAATGGCGGCAGAGACCGGGTTCTTCCACCACCTTTACGTGCCCGGCGAAGGGATCCCGTTGTGGGTGAAAATGGGAGCTTACAGCGCGATCTCACTCGGCACATTCTTCGGTGGCTGGAGAATAGTCCACACGATGGGATCGCGCATCACCAGGTTGCGACCGGTGAGCGGATTCGCCGCCGAGACCGGCGGTGCGCTGGCCATTAGCGTAGCGACGCATTACGGAATCCCCGTCAGCACGACCCACACGATCGCCGGCTCGATCATGGGAGCGGGCGCGACGTACCGCTTTTCAGCAGTGCGATGGGGAATAGCGCGGCGCATCGTCTGGGCATGGGTTATCACCATTCCGATGTCCGCGCTTGTAGCGGCGCTCAGCTACTGGGGGTTATCAGCAGCCGGTCTGCGTTAACGTGCTCGTCTTCGCGGTGATGCTTGATCTGCTTGCCTTCCGCGAGGTAGACCGCGTCTTCGCCGATGTTGGTCGCGAGATCGGCGATTCGCTCGAGGTTTCTTCCTACCAGCAGGAGCTCGAGTGACGGCGTGATGGTGCGAGCATCGGCCATCATATGGGTCAGAAGGACGCGAAACACCGAATCGTGCAGGGAGTCGACGACGTCATCGTCCTTGCACACCTGACGTCCAAGCGCCCCATCGGCCCGGATGAACGCGTCTAGCGAGTCGCCGAGCATTTTGCGCGCTCTGCGCGCCATCACTTCAATCTCCGGAATGCGGATGTTGACTTTGGGCTTCTCCGCCAGGCGAAGAGCGCTTTCCGCGATGTTCACCGCATGGTCGCCGACGCGCTCTAAATCGTTCGACACTTTGATCGCACCAATGATGAAGCGAAGATCACGGGCCATCGGCTGTTGCAGCGCAAGGAGCTCGACTGCCGCCTGCTCGACCTCCATCTCGAGCCTGTTGAGATCTGCATCTCCATCAACGACGAGGCTGGCCTTCTCACGGTCGCGGCTCATCAAAGCTTCGACGGCGAGGTCGGTCCTCTCCTCCGCAATCGAGGACATGCGGAGCAGTTTTTCCTTCAGCGAGGATAGCTGATCGTGAAAATGCCGAAATCCGGCCGGGTTCGAGTCAGCTGTCATCCAAATCTCCCGGTTATGTAGGCGTCAGTGCGTTCCTCGCGCGGGCTCGTGAAGAGCTGCTCGGTCTGGCCGAATTCGACCAGCTGACCGGTGAAGAAGAACGCGGTATAGTCGGACGCCCTTGCCGCCTGCTGCAGATTGTGCGTCACGATGATGATCGTCAATTCCCGCTTCAACTCGTACACAAGCTCCTCGATGCGCTGGGTCGAGCTGGGGTCGAGTGCGCTTGCGGGTTCGTCAAGAAGCAGAACCTCGGGCTGATTCGCCAGAGCGCGGGCAATGCATACGCGTTGTTGCTGACCGCCGGACAAGCCTAGCGCACTGCTGCGCAGGCGGTCCTTGACCTCGTCCCAGATCGCGGCTCGTCGCAGCGACTGTTCCACAACTTCGTCGAGCGATGCACCTTCGGCGATCCCGTTAATTCGTGGGCCGTAGGCGACATTGTCGTAAATCGATTTCGGAAAGGGATTCCAGCGCTGAAAAACCATTCCAACTCGCTGGCGCAACGCAACGATGTCCAGCGACGTGTCGTACACGCTTCTGCCGTCGAGGCACAGGTCACCCTGGTGCCGTATTCCCGGAATAAGATCGTTGAGTCGATTGATCGATCGCAGAAATGTGGATTTACCGCATCCCGATGGGCCAATCAACGCGGTCACCGAACGTGGTGGCACGGCGAGAGTAATTTCCTGGAGCGCCTGTTTTTTCCCATACCAGAACGAAAACGCTCGCGCTTCGATCGATCCGATCGCGTCGGTGGGTGACGTTACTACCGCGGTCGCCACGGCCGTCATCCAAAGCGTCCAGTAATGTAGGACTCGGTGCGGGGATCGCGGGGCGCTGTGAACAGCTCTCGTGTAGACGCGAGCTCGATAAGCTCTCCCGCCAGCAGGAAAGCGGTCATGTCCGAGACGCGCGCTGCCTGCTGCATGTTGTGAGTTACGATCACGACGCTAACGGTATCCCGCAGCTCATAAACGAGCTCCTCGACTTTTTGCGTGCTCAACGGATCGAGTGATGCAGTGGGCTCGTCGAGCAGAATAACACGCGGACGCGTGGCGAGAGCGCGTGCGATGCAGAGCCGCTGCTGCTGTCCCCCGGAAAGGGCCATGGCGCTCTCGTTCAGCCTGTCCTTTACCTCAGACCAGAGCCCTGCGCGCTGAAGCGCTTCCTCGACGATTTCGTCGATTGCCGCCGTTGACTCATGTCGGCGCGAATCAATGCGGAGTCCGGCCGCTACGTTGTTGCGAATGGACATCGTAGGAAACGGGGTGGGCCGCTGGAATACCATTCCGACGTGACGGCGCACCGCGATCGGGCTCGTGCCCTCACCGTAGATCGGCGTGCCAAGGACCTCAACGGTTCCGTCAATGCGCGTCCCGGGCACCGTTTCGTGCATCCGGTTGAAGCATCGCAGCAGTGTCGACTTGCCGCACCCCGAAGGGCCGATGATCGCAGTGACTGCACGTTGCGGCGCGGTCATCGTGACATCACTCACTGCGCGCACCTCGCCGAAATAGGCGTTGAGTTTTTTCGTCACAATGCAGGGCTTAGCGTCCTCGAGCGGCGCTGCCGGCTGCACCGGCCGCACCTGAACGGTCGGCGTAATGACGCGATGCGGTTTGGTGGGGCGCACTTCAGTCGACTGGAGCACCGAACCGGGACCTCGTGGCGAGCCGTGCGAGAATGCTGATGATCAACACCATTGCGATGAGAACCAGCGCGCCTGCCCAGGCCAGCCGGTGCCACTCGTCGTACGGGCTGACAGCGTAGGTGAAGATCTGAAGCGGGAGCGCCGCGATCGGCTCCCGCAGGGACGTAGACCAGAATTGATTGCCGAAGGCGGTGAAGAGGAGCGGTGCGGTCTCACCGGCGATTCGTGCGATTGCTACGAGCGCGCCCGTTGCGATCCCCGCCAATGCAGTGCGCAGAACAACTGCCAGTGAGGTGCGCCAACGTTGATACCCGAGCGCCAAAGCCGCTTCACGAAGCGAGTTTGGTACGACCCGCAGCATCTCCTCAGTCGTGCGGGTCACGAGCGGGATCATCATTGCGCCAAGCGCAATGCCGCCGGCGACCGCCGAGAAATGTCCGATCGGGCGCACGAGGAACTCCCAGGCGAAGATTCCCACCACGATCGACGGAAGCCCGTTCAATACGTCGGAGAGAAACCGCACAGTGTGGGCGAGTGGAGTTGTGCGCTTTTCCGCCAGATAAAGCCCGGCGCCAATTCCGATGGGAAGTCCAACGACGCTGGCAACTGCGATGAGCACAAGCGTGCCGACGATCGCGTTTGCCATACCGCCGCCTGCTTCCCCAACTGGCCTCGGCATGTGAGTGAAGAAGTCGATCGACAGCGACGAAGCGCCCTTGTTGATCAGGTGCACGAGAATCAGCAACAACGGCAGCGTCGCCAGACCCGCTGCAAGGTAGGTGAGGCCGATCATTACGCCGCTGACGACGTGTCGACTACGCGCGGTTCTCATTTTCCGCGCTCCCTCGACACACCCCAAACCAGCCAGCGTGCGATTGCGTTCACGATCAACGTTATGACAAAAAGGATGGCACCCACCGCCATAAGTGCGGACAGGTGCAAGTCATTGGTCGCCTCGCTGAATTCATTTGCGATGAGCGATGCCATCGTGTACCCGGGCGCGAACAGGGACGCTGAAATTTCGGGCCGATTTCCGATGACCATCGTGACTGCCATGGTTTCGCCAAGCGCGCGGCCCAATCCGAGAATGATTCCGCCGACGATGCCCGATCGGGCGAACGGGATCACGGCATCCCTGATCATCTCCCAGCGCGTGGCGCCGAGTGCAAGCGCTGCCTCTCGTTGCGATCTGGGAACCGCCAGCAACACCTCCCGCGAGACAGCGGAGATGTTGGGAAGTACCATGATCGCCAGGATCACACCCGCGGCGAGCATGCTCGGCCCGTAGGCGGGGCCATTGAAAAACGGTGTCGCACCGAGGTGCAGCGTGTCGCGCAGGAACGGCATCACGTGCTCACGAAGAAGGGGAATGAGCACGAAGATCCCCCACAGTCCGTAAACTACGCTGGGAATCGCCGCCAGCAGATCTACCAGAAATCCGATTGGTGTACGAAGCCAGCCGGGCGAGAACTCCGACAGGAAGATCGCGACTCCAACGGCGAGAGGCGTAGCAAGTACAAGCGCGACCGCCGATGACACCAAGGTGCCGAACAACGCGGGCGCTGCGCCGAACGAGCCGTTACCGACGTCCCAATCGCTCGACGTCACGAGCGAAAAACCAACTTTGGCGAAGGCAGGCCACGCTGCTGCGAAGATTGCGACGGCTATAGCTATGACCAGAGCTGGAACTACCAACGCGCAACCAGCGGTCAGGATCGCGTAGATACGGTCTCCAATCGCCGACTGCTCGACGCGGAGGCGGCGCCGATCTTTTTCCAGCCATTCGGCGGGGACTGCGGTCACTTTGGCTGCGGTATGTCAATGCCGGCGAGCCTGGCCTTCACCTTCGTCGCCATCTCTGTCGGTAACGGAGCGTAATCGAGTTGCGACGCTGCGGATTCCCCAGTGGTCAATGCCCAGTTCAGAAAGTCGACGAGCTTCTTGCCCTTGACCGCATCTCGTTGACGCTGGTACACGAGGATCCACGTGAACGACGAGATTGGATACGAATCGGCGCCTGGCCCGTCCACGATCGAGATCCGATAGTCCGTGTTCGCGGGCAACGCGCCGGCAGCGCCGGCGGCAGCAGCCGTCACCGCGGCGACCGATGGCAACACGTTCTTGCCTGCTTTGTTGGCGATTGCGGCGAATGGGAGTTTGTTCTGCTTCGCGTAAGCGAGCTCGACATATCCAATCGCGCCCGGTGTCTGTTTGACCTGGCCGGCAACGCCTTCATTGCCTTTCGCGCCAAGCCCGACAGGCCACTTCACTTCCTTGCCTTTACCCACACTGGCATTCCACGCCGCTGCTGCTTTGCTCAGATAGTCAGTGAAGATGAAGGTCGTCCCGCTGCCGTCTGATCGATGCACGACCAGAATATCCGTCGACGGTAGCTTTGCCCCGGGGTTCAGCGAGCCGATTCTGGCATCGCTCCATTTGGTGATTTTGCCCGAGAAAATGTCGGAGAGTGCGGCGGCGGTGAGGTTGAGAGGCGCAGTGAGACCGGGGATGTTGTATGTCACCACAACAGCGCCGAGAACCGTTGGGATATGTAGAACCGGTCCCCCCTTGGCCTTCGACAACTCCTCATCGCTCATCGGGCTGTCCGACGCGCCGAAATCCACGGTTTGTTCCGAGAGCTGTCTGATGCCTCCGCCGGACCCGATCGACTGATAATTGATCTTTACACCAGTCTGCTGCGCGTAATCAGCAAACCATTTGGAGTACAGAGGGTACGGGAATGTCGCTCCCGCGCCGGTGAGGTCGACAGATCCACCAGAAGAAGTTGATGATGCGGTGGAAGAGCTGTTCGAGTTCTCTTTTGCGCAAGCGACGGTCAACAAAATGAGCGCGGCGAGCTTGGTGGCTCTCACTGGAGGGCTCCTCGGGCGTTGGTGGGGACTTTCTGCGCCTGCTGTGTCTGAAAAATAGAGTTGCCCCGGATCAGTCACGACGCGTGTCAGGTAACGACATTGTCACGACTGGTCCGGGGCAGCATGCCCACGCGTTTTACCGCGCTAGAAGTTCGCTACGAGATGAAGAAAGTACGTCTTCGTTGCGGCAATCACGGCGCCCGAATGCGGTGTCTGCTCCTGATAATCGAGCGAGAGTGCGGATTTCTTATTGAGATCCCACGTGAGCCCACCAATTACGGTGTTGATGTATCCATCGGCCGACGTATTCGGTTTGAAGCGGTCCCAACGCGCGATGAGTCCGAGTGGAAAAGTGGACTTATCATTGAGCAGCTGAAATGGTTTTGCCGTCATGAAACCGGCGATGAGACGACCGGTGCTGTCGACTTCAACGCGTGGTGAAACCAGCGTGTTGGCGCCGGTTTCACTGGCGTCTTTACGCGTATCCCATTCCACTCCGGCCGTGAGGCGCGGCTCGCGCAAGCCAGCAAAAACGCCGGCCCTGGTGCGGGGCATGGAAATCCCGACCGTGCCGACCTGTCCCGCCCCACCGTTGGCGAACTGACTACCAACGGCGCCAACGTACGTCCATCCGCTCAAAGCGAATGTCTTGAGCACCTTGTTGTCCCACGAGCTGAGAGGCGTGAGCGTCAGCCGCGCCGCATAATCCTTGAACCGATCGGTCTCGCGCGACGTGTATCCGGGTCCATTCACGACCGTCGCATAAATCTCACCCAGCTTGTTGGGGAAGCTGATTGTCGCGGCAACGCCTGCATCGGCAGAAGAGAAGAATCCTGCCCGTTCGACCGGCGACTGCGACAGCCAGCGTGGCCAGAATTGTTCGATGTGGTCAATTACGACGTTGTGCAAAAGGCCACCGCGGAGATTGGCGTTCCAGCTCGGGCTCTTGATCAGGTCGTATTGCAGGTAAGCGTACTTCGCTCTGATAACCCATCCTCTGTAGAAGGCGTCCTGCGGTGCCGTCCCCTGTTGGAAAACGTCGGCCGTGATACGGATGCTGGCGCGATCGCCCGCCGGCATCCGGAAGGTGAGGTACGCTCTCTCAACGTCGAACTTGTTGGTCGACTTCGCGACGCCCTTGTCGCCCCTGTACTGGAAGTTGGCGTAGATGACGCCCGAGAAGTCCACCGGCACTGACACAGTCGCCGGCGCGGCCGGCGGCGGCGCTGGTTTAGTAGTATCGGCGGGTTGCTGTGCGACCAACGCGCACGGC
The DNA here is from genome assembly GCA_036377095.1 of Gemmatimonadaceae bacterium. GTDB lineage: Bacteria > Gemmatimonadota > Gemmatimonadetes > Gemmatimonadales > Gemmatimonadaceae > UBA4720. Next base: position 7,281 of record DASUZC010000057.1, on the reverse strand, counting down.
AGCAGGCCGAGTATCGCAAGATAGAATCTGTTCATCGAGCGACTCCAACTTGCCTGCCGCCCAGGCTAATGGTGGCAAGGCGCTTCTCCAGGCGCGCGCGAAGAGCTGTCGGAAGAGGCGCATAATCGAGAGACTCGGCCGACTTTTCACCGCTGGTGTAAGCCCACCGCAGGAAATCAACGAGCTTCTGTCCTTTCGTGCGATCGAGTTGATTCTGATAAACGAGTATCCACGTCATCGAGGAGATCGGATAGGAATCCCTGCCGGGTGCGTTGACGATCGAAACACGATAGTCGGTGTTCGTGGGTAACTTCATCCCGGCGGCTGCGGCAGTAACCGAAGCAATCGTAGGAGTGACGTACCTGCCAGCAGCATTGCGGACATTTGCGTACGGGAGCTTGTTCTGTTTGGCGTAGGCGAGCTCCACGTAGCCGATCGAACCCGGTGTCTGTTTCACTTGCCCGGCGACGCCTTCATTGCCCTTTCCGCCGAGCCCAACCGGCCATTTGATCTCCTTTCCCTTGCCGAGTGTGCCGGACCACGACGCGCTGACTGCAGAGAGATAGTCGCTGAAAATGTACGTCGTGCCGCTGCCGTCAGAACGATGCACAACGAGAATGTCAGAGTTGGGAAGAGTCACGCTGCGGTTCTGTGCGACAATCCGCGCATCATTCCACTTGTTGATCTTCCCTGAGAAGATGTCGGCGATCACATCACCAGTCAGATTGAGTGGTTTCGCGACGCCTGGGACGTTGTAAGTAATGACGACCGCGCCCATCACCGTCGGGAAGTGCAGTACTGGCCCACCTTTGGCGTTGGCGAGCTCCTGGTCGCTCATCGGGCTATCCGATGCTCCGAAATCGACGGTCTGTTCCGACAGCTGCCGGATTCCACCGCCCGACCCGATCGACTGATAATTGATTTTGACTCCCGTGCGCTGTGCGTAGTCGTTGAACCACTTCGAGTAGATAGGATATGGGAACGTCGCGCCCGCTCCCGTCAGATCTACTGATTGCGCTCCGGCAATACCTGAGAGAAGCGCTGTCGCGGACAAAGCGACAGCAATGCTGCGAACGGTTTTGATCACTTTCGCTCCGTGAGAGAGTTTATTGTCGCGGTTAAACTCTCCCGCTCACGTCACGAGTGGTCACATGGCACGTAAAGGATTTGTCACGACTGCACGGTCAGCGGCTGATCAGGAAAAGCAACTTTTATCGTCGTTCCCTTGCCCTCGATGCTGTTGGCACCGACGGTGCCGCCGTGCGCTTCGACGAGGTGTTTGACGATGGCGAGACCAAGGCCGGTTCCACCGGCTTCCCGGGAGCGACCCGCATCGGCGCGGTAAAAGCGCTCGAAGATGCGCGGAAGATGTTCAGGAGGAATACCGGACCCGGTGTCACGCACGCAAAACACTGAGAAGCGGCCCTCGCGACTCGTTTCAATGGCAACCTGTCCCCCGGCAGGCGTGTACCTAATCGCATTTTCGACGAGGTTGAATGCGATCTGCTCGAGGGCGGTGGGGTCTGCATGAATCACCGCGGCGTCAGCGGCAATTCGCGTTTCGAGGACAACTCCCTTGTTGCGAGCGGTCTGACCCAAGCGCCCAAAGATTTCTGAGGCGACGTCCGCGACCCGTACCGGGCGAGGGCGTGGCTGCCAGTGACCCGATTCGATGCGTGAAAGATCGAGCAGCTCGTCGACGATGCGCTGCATGCGCTGCGTATTGCTGAGGATGGTGCGAGCGAACTCGATACGTCGCTCGGGAGGCACATCCGGATCCTGAAGGGTCTCGGAGAAACCACCGACTATGGTGAGTGGTGTGCGCAGCTCGTGGGAGACATTGGCGACGAAGTCCCGGCGTACTGCTTCGAGTTTGCGAATTGGCGTCAGATCGAACAATGCCACCACGGCTCCGCCATTCGCGAGCGGTTTCGCTGTTAACGAGACTGTACGATCGCCGAGGGTGATCTCCTCAGGCGTAGTCTCTGTGCCTTTGAGCGCAAGCGCGATCGCGCTTCTCAGTGTTGCCTCCCGCGGAAGGTACTCCAGCCCGAACGGAACCCGCGCACTGATCGACAACAACCTGCGACACGTAGCATTGATACTGACTATTTCGTTTCGGGGCGTGATCGACATCACGCCTTCATTGAGAGTCTCGACCAGCGCCGACAATCTCGACTGCTCCACATCGAGAGCTGTCAGCCGCGCCTCCAGCTGCTCAGCGAGGCGATGGATTGCATCAGCGAGGTCACCCACTTCTCCGGGGGCAGCGAGCGCTGGATGACGCCGGCGTTCGCCTGCTGCAATCGACTGCGCGACATCGCGCAGATCGGTTATCGGCCTGGACACCGACCTCGCGAAAAGTCCGGCAAGGATTGCCGCGAGCAGGAAGGAGATGATTCCAGCGGCAATCACGCCGCGCTGCGCGCTGGCGAACACCTCGTCTACCGCTTTTGTCGTAACTGATACGCGAGCAACTCCGAGCGGCGATCTCACCGCGACGTAGAGCTGCTCTTCGCCCGTCGACGGGCTCATTCGCCGACTGGACCCCATCCCGCGACTGCGAGCCTCGACTACCTCCGGCCTCCTGCCGTGATTTTCGAGACTATGGAGTGCCGGCCCGTCGAAGTCGGAGTCGCCGACTACCTGGCCGGTGCTATCGACGAGCGTGATACGGTGACCCGTAGCTGCGCCGGCGTTGTCGGCGACGGAGTCGGCGTTGACACCCCGATTCCATTGCAGCGCTACAAGTCGCGCCTCACCGGCGAGATCGTGTGTGGTCTGGTCGGTGATGCTGGCGTGAAGCTGGTTATCGATGATGAGGACGACTGAGATCACCATCACCGCGACGATCGCGAGCGACTGGAGCAGCAGCCGATGCGCGAGCTTCACGTTCTCTCGCTGACGTTCCTGATCCGATAACCGAAACCGCGTACAGTCTCGATCAAGTCTCCCGCAGCGCCAAGCTTTGCCCGAAGACGCTGAACGTGCATGTCGACGGTCCGCGTTTGAATGTCGGGCGCCGCTTCCCAGACGATCTCCAGCAACAGATTGCGCGGCTGCACGCGACCTTTGCGCTCGGCTAGCAGCAAAAGCAGCTTGAACTCGGTTGGTGTCAGATCGACTTCGCGGCCGTCGACAGTGACGCGATGGGCTGTGCTCTCGATTCGCAGTGGTCCCAGCTGCTTGACGTCCTCGGTCTCGGACCGACCAGCCTTTACCCGCCGAAGAATTGCGCCGACTCTCAACACCAGCTCCTGTGGGCTGAACGGCTTGGTGAGATAGTCGTCGGCACCAAGTGTGAGACCCTTGATGCGGTCGCTCTCCTCTCGGCGGGCAGTCAGCATGAGCACGGCGATTCCCGACGTTGTGCTGTCACCACGCAGGTCTTCCATTACTTCCAGACCGGACAGCCCCGGAAGCATCAAGTCGAGGATGATTAACGACGGCTTTTCGCGGCGAGCCGCAGCGAGTCCTTCTGTTCCGCTCGTCGCCGTCGAGACTGAGTAGCCTGATTTCGCGAGGTGGTATGCTACCAGAGCCACGATGTCCGGCTCGTCGTCGACGACGAGAACGCGCTCGACGGCGCTTTGTTCAATCACGTGTGGAAGTTGGCTGAGCAGTTGAGGTGGCGTCAACTCACCCTCTGTCACGAATACGTCACCGCCCCCGGCCTGAGCGTCCTCAGCGAAGCTGCGAGAATTCCACTCCCTCGGCTGACTGCCAGCGACTAGCTTTGCATTTCACGTGAAAAAACGTCTGAGAAAACGAGTTCTAGCCGTCGCAACTGCAATCGCGTCGGCCCTTGGATGCGCACCCACGCAATTGCCGCGTGCCTCGGAATCCGTCGATTTGGTTTTCGCCACCACGACCGACGTCCACGGCCGCATCAGAGCGTGGGACTACTACGCGAACCGCGCCGAGACAGTGCGCGGCCTCACTCGAGCCGCAACGATCGTCGATTCGGTGCGTGCCGCGAATCCCGGCCGCGTCATTCTGCTGGACGCTGGGGACCTGCTGCAGGGGAATCCGTTCGCGTATGTCGCCGCGCGAGTGTCTGCCGATCGCACCAATCCGATCATCGCGGCGATGAATGCAATGCAATACGACGCGGCGGCGATTGGAAACCACGAGTACAACTACGGCGTGCCGTATCTCGATTCGGCGATTCGCCAGGCGAACTTTCCTTTCCTGTCGGCGAACACGTATCGGCTCAACCCGGCAGGAATTCATGCCTATCGACCGTGGGCGATAGTCGAACGTGCTGGCGTGAAAGTCGGAGTGGTTGGCGCCACGACACCAGGCGTCGCCGTCTGGGATGCGCAGAATATCGCTGGCCGCCTGCGGTTTGGTGACATCCTGCCCTCAGTGCGAGAAGCGGTTGACCAGGTTCGCAAAGCGGGAGCTGATATCGTTGTGGTCACCGTGCACTCTGGTCTCAACGAGCCTTCCAGCTACGATACGGTAGGTACCGGAGTGCCAAGCGAGAACGTGGCCGAGCGGATCACCCGGGAAATTCCGGGAATCGATCTGATTGTGTACGGGCACTCGCACAAGGAAGTGCGAGGTCAGACTATCGGACAGACGTTGCTGGTTCAGCCCAAGAACTGGGCGACAAGTGTCGACATCGCTCATTTGACAGTCTCGCGCGTCGGCGGGCGATGGGCAGTCACCGGTAAACGCAGCGATCTGGTGCAGGCCGCGAATCACGAGGAGAATGCGGCGGTGCTGGCCGCAACAGACGCTGCGCATCGCCAAACGGTGGCCTACGTCACCACTCCGATCGGCTCGACCACGGAACGGTGGAGCGCAGACTCCGCTCGGTTGAAGGACACGCCGCTGATTGACTTCATTCTCGAGACAGAACGAAAGACGGCTGGTTCAGATCTGGCTTCCACTGCCGCATTCTCGACTGACCTTGTGCTCAATCCCGGAGCGATCACCATTGCGCAAGTCGCGCAGCTGTATCCGTATGACAACACTCTGCGCGCGGTGAGGATCACCGGTAAGCAACTGCGCGATTATCTCGAATTCAGCTCTCGCTATTACCGCACGCCGGCGCCGACGAGCGGGCCGCCTAACCCGGATCCGCAGATTCCCGGATACAACTTCGACATTGTGTCGGGAGTCGATTACGTGATCGACATATCACGGCCCATCGGTGCCCGCATCACTCGCCTCGAGTTCAAGGGGCGTCCGGTCACCGATTCCGACACGTTCACCATGGCGCTCAACAACTACCGCCAGACCGGCGGTGGAGGTTACGCGATGTTGAGCGGCGCGCCGGTGGTCTACGATCGGCAGCAGGAGATCAGACAACTGTTGATCGACGAAGTCCGCGCACGAGGAACTCTGAAACAGTCGGACTACTTCACTCAGAATTGGAATCTCGTGCAGGGCGGGGTTGGTATTGCGGGCGCAGTGAATCCCGTTGTCCCGCCGTCGGTAACCATCTCTCGCCCGGCGTTTCCCACCGGCACTCGCTTTTTGCGGATCGTCGCCACCAACGATTTTCACGGAGCCCTCGAGCCGCGTCCTGATGTAAATGGTGTGAGGCGTGGTGGCGCAGCGTACGTGGCTACCGCCATCGAACGTGCGCGCAACGAATGCGTCCCGCGATGCGAGATCCTTCTCCTCGATGCCGGCGACATGTTTCAGGGAACGCCGGCGTCGAACCTCTCCTACGGCCGACCGGTCGTCGATTACTACAATAGAATGGGCTACGCGGCGGCTGCCCTCGGAAATCACGAGTTCGATTGGGGAAAGGACACTCTTCGTGCCCGAATGCGTCAGGCGAAGTTTGACATACTCGGCGCTAACGTCCGCTACACCAACGGGGCGGACGTCGAGTGGATTCCAAACGACACCATCGTCACGCGCGGGAGAACTCGAGTCGGCATCATCGGGATATCGACGGTGTCGACGCCAACGACAACGCGTAGCGCGAATGTCGTTGGACTGCGGTTCGACCAACCGGCGCCGATCGTCGATAGCATTGCGACTGCGCTTCGCAAGCGCGGTGTTGACTTCGTCGTTGTCGTCGCTCACGCAGGAGCGAATTGCGGCCGAGATGGTGCGACCAGCTGCAGCGGCGAGATCATCGACTTCGCACGCAAGCTGACCACAAAAATCGACGCCATCATCTCGGGCCACTCGCACACGCTCATCGATGTCGATTTGGCCAACAAACCGATCGTGCAAGCTCGTTCGAGCGGCAGGGCGATTGACGTGGTCGACCTGCCACTCGAGCGCTACGGGAATATTCCAACCCGCCACGAGGTGCGAGAAATAGCTGTTGACACGCTGAAGCCGGATCCGGCCGTCGATGTGATCGTGCAGCGCGCCGTCGCGCGAGTTGCTCCGATCGTCAACAGACACATTGCGGCAATTCCAGTCACAATGGCGCGTCAGGGGAATCAATATCCGCTTGGCAACCTTATCGCCGATGCGCAGCGATGGGCGGCAAAAGGTGACGTCGCAATCATGAACAATGGCGGCATACGAACGGATCTGCGCGTTGGAGAGGCTACATACGGGTCGCTGTTCGAGATTCAGCCATTTGGGAACGTACTCTACTCACTGACGATGACGGGCGCACAGCTGCGCGGCCTCCTCGAAGCCATGCTTGGTAAATCCTCTGTCGACGATCACGTCAGCGGAATGACGATTCGATTTGATCCCGCGAAGCCGAAGGGCGCACGCATCGTCTCCGTCACAACGGCTGACGGCTCTCCACTGATGGACACGAAGACATACAGCGTTATAGTCAATGATTTTCTGGCGACGGGCGGGGAAGGCTACGACGCGGGCAAGCGAGCTACCGCAATGAAATCCCTAAACATTGTCGACCTCGACGCATTGATCGATTATCTACGGTCATTACCGTCGCCGATTACGGCGCCGACTGAAGTCCGAATTGCGCCGATTACCACCCAATGACCGACACGATCCGAGTTTACATCAACGCCAAACCGGTCGACGTTGCCGCGAAGGCAACAGCCCTGGAGGCAGTTGAGACCTGGGACGCCGAACAGGCTGCGGCGATTCGCAGCGGGGAGCGTTTGATCACAGACAGTCGCGGAATTCCCACAACCGCTGATGCGCCCGTGCACAATGGCGCCATCTTCCGCATCGTTCGCGCTCGTCAAGTCGCCGACGATGCCGATGACAACCCACTCTGATGCCGCTCTCGATATTCTCGAACAAACTTCGGCAGCTGCCGAAGGCCGAACTGCATTGCCATCTGGATGGATCGCTTCGACCATCGACAATGCTCGAGCT
>DASUZC010000056.1:0-4118 GCA_036377095.1 Gemmatimonadaceae bacterium | reverse complement strand
CTCAGTATGCGAATCGGCGGTTTGAACTTCTGCATCGTGCGGATCTGCACCGGGGATGTGTGCGTTCTGAGCAGAACGTTTTCGCCCAGGTAAAGCGTGTCGTGAAGATCGAGCGCCGGGTGATCCGGCGGGAAGTTGAGCGCGGTGAAGTTGTACCACTCCGTCTCTGCTTCCGGACCGAGCGCGATGGTGAAGCCAAGCTCGCGGAAGATGTCCTGAATCTCCTCGATCACCAGCGTCACCGGATGCTTTGAGCCGAGCCACTGACGGCGCGGAGGCATGGTGAGATCGACCTTTTTGTGTGACGAGCTCGCCGCATCGAGCTGTCGACGCCGGTCTTCGAGCGCCGACTCGAGCTTTGCCTTGACGGCGTTGATCAGCGATCCGCCTTCACGAAGCTCACCAGGCGCGAGCGTCGGCAGCTGCTTGAAGAGATCCGGCAGCCTGCCGGATTTTCTCCCGAGCAGCGTCGTACGCGCTTCTTCGAGGAGCGTGGTTGTGGTGGCGGCGTCGATAAGTCGCTCGCCGTCGGCTGCTATTGAAGTAACGAGTTGCTGAAATTCAGAAAGCGTCACGTCGATGTACGAAACGGATGGGTGGGCGGGGCGAAAAACAAAAGGACTCTACCGCGCAGTTTTTCAGATTAGCGCCGGTAGAGCCCTTTTTGAATCCTTGCGAGACGTTACGCGGCGTCCACGGCTGACCTCGCCTTTTCGGCGAGAGCGGTAAACGCCTCAGCATCGTTGACAGCGATGTCGGCAAGAACTTTCCGATCGATCTCAACACCGGCTTTCTTGAGACCGTTCATGAACACGGAGTACGACATCCCGTTCTGGTGTGCGCCCGCGTTGATGCGGATGATCCAGAGCTTACGGAAATCGCGCTTCTTATTCTTGCGATCGCGGTAGGCGTACTTCCAGCCGCGCTCGACGTTCTCTTTCGCTGCCTTCCAGAGCTTGCTGCGGGCGCCAAAGGCACCGCGCGCAGCTTTCATTACCTGCTTCTTGCGCTTCAGTCGCGCGACGTTTGATCTGACTCTTGGCATGGTAGATCCCCTAAGCCTGCAGCAGGCGCTTGATGTGCTTCATCTCGCCCGAGGTGTGAATGTCAGAGGGGCGACGCAAGCGCCGCTTTCTCTTCGACGTTTTCTTGGTGAGGATGTGGCTCTTGAATGCTCTCATTCTCTTGATCTTTCCCGAGCCAGTGATCTTGAAGCGCTTTCGTGCGCCCTTGTGCGACTTCATTTTCGGCATTGCAGTTCCTTTTTATGTCGATCCCGCTATTTCGGCGCGAGAATCATGGTCATGAATTTCCCTTCGAACTTCGCATCGGCTTCGATTTTGGCGACGTCCGACAACTCCTGAGCGACCCGCGTCACTACCTGGCGTCCGAGTTCGGGGTGGGCGATCTGCCTGCCCCTGAACATCAGCGTGATCTTCACCTTGTTCCCTTCCTGCAGGAACTCACGCGCGTGCCGAGTCTTGGTCATGAAGTCGTGCTCTTCGATTCCCGGCCGAAACTTCACTTCCTTGAGGTGAATGACGTGCTGCTTTTTCTTCGCCTGGCGCGCCATCTTCGCCTGCTCGAACTTGAACTTCCCGTAGTCCATGATGCGGGCGACGGGCGGCCTCGCCATTGGTGCTACTTCGACCAGATCCAATCCTTGCTCGATTGCGGCAGCGAGTGCGGTTTCGACGTCCATGATGCCGAGCTGCGCTCCATCGGCAGCGATTACTCTGATCGGACTGATGCGGATCTGTTTGTTGACGCGTACGCGCTTGGTTGTGTCCTGGATACGAACCCCGTTGATACCGAGAAACAAAAACGCGGACCCACGAAGGAGTCCGCGCGGCGACACTGAGCCCGGAGTGGGACGCGATGTCGTGGCTTGAACTCCTGTAGCACACCTCGCAAAAACGAGGGCCAGAGGGTGGAGCAATCCGCCCGGATTGCCCGCTTATCGCATTGTGAGGACGTAAGATAGACGCGACAGGTTACATCTGCAAGCGTCGCGGCCTAGATTCGCCGCATGACAAAGAAGGTCATCGGCGGACGCGCGGAAAAACGGTTGGCTGTGGACGGCATTGGCGGTGTTTTCATTCACGCCAACGATGCGAAGGCGCTGTCCAACTGGTACGCGCACCACTTTGGGATGCGAATCGAAACCTACGAAGATGGAAAGGTTTACGGCACCGAGTTCAAGTACCGTCGCCTGAGCGATTCGTCAAAGGTCGACTCGACTGTCTTCTCGATTTCCCAGTCGAAGACCCCATTACCCGCCGAACGCCTCGAGTGCGTTGTCAACTACCGCGTGCGCGATCTCAGTGCGTTTCTCGAGCAGCTCAAGGCTGATGGGATCGCGATCGAGAAGACTGAGGACTTCGACTACGGGCGGTTTGCGTGGCTCAAAGATCCCGAGGGGAACAGGATCGAGTTGTATCAGCCGTTGAATTAGGGCGCGCGCCTGCGCGATAAGACAACTGCATGCTGGGCGCTGACCGCAGCTCGCTAACCGCTGACCGCTGCCTACCACCAGACAGATCTCATTGGCGTGAGACGAACTGAACTGGTTTGGCCTAGCTTCCACGAAGATCTGTCTGGTTGTTTGCAGCGGTTAGCGGTCAGCGATAGAAGCGGTCAGCGCCTAGCATGCCGTTGTCTTATTGCCTAGGTCCTATCGAGATCCGTCCCTTAAACGGTACGCTTTCCCATCGTGCTCGATTCGGCCCCACGGAGTTGAGGCGTCGTGCTCGAAGATGAGCAGCCAATCCTCCTCCATCGCCTGCTTCAGGATGCGACGCTTGGTTTCGAGAGTGACCAGTGGCTCGACGTCGTAGCCCATGATCCAGGGCAAAGGCAGGTGGGCGGCGGTGGGAGCGAGATCGCCAAGGTACAAGGCGCGTTCGCCGGCCGACTCGATGAGGATGCTTTGATGGAAGGGAGTATGGCCAGGCGTGGGGATCACACGGACTCCCTTCACTATCTCCTTCTCCCGTGACACGAACTCGATTTTGCCCGCCGCCTCGACAGGCGTGAAGTTGCGCTCGAAGTAACTGGCGGCGGTTCGCTCGTTCGTGTGGGTCGCGTACTCGTACTCGCCGCGCTTGACGATGTAGGTCGCATTGGGAAAACTGATTTCAACGGCTCCATCCCGCCCCGATCTGGTGTTGCCGCCGGCGTGATCGAAGTGAAGATGCGTGTTGATCACCATCACTATGTCATCCGGCCGGACGCCAATCTGCGCCAGTCCATCCTCGAGCATCGTCGAGCCGCCGGCGCCTTCGTTCTCCAGACCGTAGATGTCCTTGAACTTGTCGTCCTCTTTGTTGCCGGCGCCGGTGTCGATGAGGATCAGGCCAGACGGATGCTCGATCAGCAGGCAGCGCATGCCGAGCTGGATGCGATTGCGCTCGTCGGCAGGGATGCGCTTCTGCCAGAGCGGTTTCGGGACGACGCCGAACATTGCGCCGCCGTCCAGCTTCTGACCGCCGGCCTGAATCGCATGGACGGTCAGCGCGCCGATCTTGCGGCGCTCAACCAGCGGAGTCGGCGCTGTCACGCAGTGGTATCGCGGGTAACCGAGGTCGGCATTGCCGGCGGCCGCCGCTTGCGCCGCTTGCCCGACGGAGAGCGAAGCAGAGTCTGCAAATCGCCCCACGTCTCGCAGCCGCGGTCGGAGAGGTCGCGCAGCATTCGCATCAGACATTTCGCGGTGGCGATTGCATCACCGCCAGCGCGGTGACGATTGCGAATCTCGACGCCGTACCAGCGCGCGATGTGATCGAGGGACCGGCGAGAGAGCTGCGGCAAAACCTTGCGCGCGATCTTCACGGTGCAGAGCCGGCGGCCGCGCAGCTGATGGCCCGTCGCGCGAGAAATCTCCGTAGTCAGGAACCGCCAATCGAAAGTTGCGTTGTGCGCTACGAACACGTTGCCTTCGAGCACTCGCATTAGATCGGGTGCGACGTTATCGAACGTCGGCGCATCCCTCACCATGTCCCAGGTGATGTTCGTGAGCGCGGTGATGAAGGGCGGAATAGACCGCTCCGGATTGACGAGCGTCTCGTAGACTTCGGCGATCTCTCCGTTGCGCACGACGACCGCGGCGACCTCGGTTA
>DASUZC010000055.1:0-5646 GCA_036377095.1 Gemmatimonadaceae bacterium | reverse complement strand
CTTAGGGGGACGTACTGTGCGGATCACATCGTCCGGCGGCGGGGATTAGGACTTACATTGGAGGAGATTTCTCCGCCCCAACCCCAATGAAAGTCAGCCCCCTCGCCGGAAAGCCAGCACCCGAATCAATCCTCGTCAACGCTCCTCGGCTCGTCACCGACTACTACGCGTTCGAGCCCGATCCAGCCAATCCCGCGCAGAAGGTTGCTTTCGGCACGTCGGGTCATCGCGGTACATCGCTCCAATCCAGTTTCAACGAAGAGCACATCCTCGCCATTACCCAGGCGATCTGCGTTCATCGGCGAGAGCAGGGAATCGACGGCCCGCTCTTCATCGGAATCGACACGCACGCGCTCTCCGAGCCGGCGTTCGTGTCGGCGCTCGAGGTGCTGGCGGCCAACGAGGTTGAGGTAATGATCGACAGCCGCGACGGCTTCACGCCGACGCCGGCAGTCTCGCACGCGATCCTCGTCTACAATCGCGGCAAACGCACCGGTCTCGCTGACGGTATTGTCATCACGCCGTCGCACAACCCACCCGACGACGGCGGCTTCAAGTACAATCCGCCCAGCGGCGGACCGGCTGACTCCGCAACAACGAAGTGGATTCAGGACAAGGCCAATGAGATGATTGCAGGCGCTCTCAAGGATGTGCGGCGGATTCCGTTCGCGCGCGCGAAGTCAGCCCCCACGACGCACCGTCACGATTACATGGATGCATACATCGGCGAGCTCGGCGACGTCATCGATTTCGGCGCAATCCGCGGCGCCAATCTCAAGCTCGGTGTCGATCCACTCGGCGGCGCCGGCGTCTATTATTGGGGCGCGATCGCCGAGCGTTACAAGATTCCGTTGACTGTGGTGAGCGAAGTTGTCGACGCGACGTTCCGATTCATGACCGTCGATTGGGACGGCAAGATCAGAATGGATTGCTCGTCACTGTACGCGATGGCGCGACTGATCGCGATGAAGGATCGCTTCGATGTTGCCTGGGCGTCCGACACTGATCACGATCGGCACGGCGTCGTCGCCAGGAGTGTGGGACTGCTCAATCCCAATCACTACCTCGCGGTGGCGATCAACTATCTCTTCACGCACCGCCCCAACTGGCCGAAGGACGCGGCCGTAGGGAAGACAGTCGTCAGCAGCAGCATGATCGATCGGGTTGCGAAAGGAATCGGCCGCACGCTCAAGGAAGTGCCAGTCGGGTTCAAATGGTTTGTCGATGGACTCGTGAACGGTTCACTTGGCTTCGGCGGCGAGGAGAGCGCCGGTGCATCGTTCCTCCGTCGTGACGGAAGCGTGTGGACGACGGACAAAGATGGAATCATCCTCGGTCTGCTCGCCGCGGAAATGACGGCAGTGATGGGAAAGGATCCCGGCGAGCTGTACAAGGAACTGACCGCGAAGTACGGTAGTCCCGCCTACGAGCGTATCGACGCTCCGGCCAACGCCGGGCAGAAGAAGGTTCTTGCCGCTCTTAGCGAGCGCGACATCACGGAGAAGCAGCTGGCAGGCGAGAACATCACCGGGATTCTCACCACTGCGCCCGGGACGAAGGATCCGATTGGCGGTGTGAAGGTTGTCGCGGAAAACGGCTGGTTTGCCGCGCGGCCGTCAGGGACGGAGGAGATCTACAAGTTGTACGCGGAGAGCTTCAAAGGCGCCGAGCACCTGAAGCGGATTCAGGAGGAGGCGCAGGTGATGATTCAGAACGCATTCGCCAAAGCAACGTAAGTCTGGCGGTCAGCTCCGAATTTTGAACCGCGTCCACAGCACGATGGTAGTGCAACTTCCGCCCGCCCGCACGTATTGCGCGGGCGTGCTCCCGCTTTGATAAACTTCGGCGGCGACGACCTCTCCGCCGTTGACGAAGTGATTGATCTCGCCGGGAGTGATCTCCAGAAACGGAATGTCATCCACCCAGTACTGGACGCATGACCCGCCAATGTCGCGGGTGCTCGTGACGATTGGATCGCCGGTCGAACTGTAGGAAACCCGCAGGCCGGGCACAGTGCGGAGGATGTCGCTGACGTAGAACGGATGCATCTTCGAGATGCGATCGGCGTCGACGAAATATCCGAACGCGGATTTCTTGCGCTGATTGAAGCCGACTCTGTCGAGTGCAACGTTGCGACGCGCCGTCACCAGCACCGGATCCATCATCGCCACGAACTTGGGCAGCTTGATCGTCACACGCTGCCGCTCGTGGGGGTTGAGATCGACGGGGACGGCCTGCGCCACGTATCCAACTCGACGCGCCAGAATGTTTCTCGTGCCCGACGGAAGATTCTGCAGCGTGAACTCTCCCCGCTCGTTGGTGAGTGCGGCGATGTCGGTGCCTTGCAGCTCCACTCTGCTTACTGCCTCTGCCGGATTCCCCTCGAGCACCACCACACCTGATACTGATGCATTGCCCTTTCGCGCCGTCGAGTCTTCCTTCGACAACAACAGGCTGCGCGCCTGCACTTCCACTGGGCGATTGCCGAGCGCGATGGGAATCTCACCCGTCATGGCCGCGCCTCGTCGCGCCATCATTGTGGCGTCGAGCGAGCTTGGCAGACCGCAGAAGCGATATGCTCCGTCTTTGTCCGTCGTGTCGTGCACCAGGTGCGGGGTGTTGCGGATGCCAAACGTTTTCGACACTTCGATCTCCGTCCACGCGATCGAGACATCGGCGCCTGCAACCGGCTGCATTGTCTCCGGATCGGTGACGTGCCCGAACACTGCTGAAGATCCGGATTCGGTCTTCTGATTTCCGCAGCGGCCCCGCACGATCGTCGTTGGTGATGGTACTGAGAGGATCACGACGCTCGTGCTATCGGGTCCGGCGTGGAACGGTTTTGTCGCGATCGAGATGTCGAGCGCGTCGAGCACCGGATGAAAAACGCCGAGCTGGTAAGTGCCGGGTGAGATGGTGTCGAACGAGAATCGGCCCGCCGTATCCGTCTCGGTGTTACGCTGTGCGCCGCCGTCGAGGAGGATCGTCGCTCCGGTGAGGAACCCGCCGTTGACGCTGTCGAGTACGACGCCGATGACCTGTGCCTTGCCCGTCTTCGAATGGGCCGAATCAGCCGTCCTGGCTTGCGCGACGAGCGGTTCAGCGGCGGCCAGTGCGCCGGCTAATACAAGGAGTCGTACCGACAAATTCATTCGGACTTGCCTCACGTGGCTCGGGCTAGTTCCCGATTGTAAGAAGCGTGCTACGGAAGGGGAAGAGGTGTCGGCAGACGCGGAGGCGACTGCTATCTTTTAGCACTTCTTTCGCGCGGACTTCATCTGCCTCAGCAACCGGTGGGAGATCTGGCCGAGCGGCTGCAACGCGCGCTCGGCGATGGCTACGAGGTCACCGGCGACCTGGGCGGTGGGATGGCGCGCGTCTTCGTCGCACGCGAAGTCCACCTCGGTCGCGATGTCGTCGTCAAGGTTCTGCCACCGGAGCTCGGCGCCGGACTCAACATCGACCGCTTTCGCCGCGAGATTCAGCTGGCGGCGCGACTGCAACAGCCGCACATCGTCCCGCTCCTTTTCGCGGGATCCAAAGATGGATTGCTGTATTACGCGATGCCGCGCGTCGAAGGCGAGACGCTGCGCGCGCGGTTGCAGCGATCGGGCGAGCTACCCGTCAACGATGCGATCAGGATACTGCACGACATCGCCGACGCGCTCGAGTACGCGCACGCGCAGGGCGTCGCGCACCGCGACATCAAGCCGGAGAACATCCTCCTTTCCGGTTACCACGCTCTCGTTACGGATTTCGGAATCGCCAAAGCGCTGACCGCGGCCAGCGACGATGCCGCTGTCACAACTCATGGGATGGCGATCGGCACGCCGGCGTACATGGCGCCCGAGCAGGCATCTGGGGATCCGACGACGGATCACCGCGCAGATATCTATGCAATGGGCGTCGTCGGATATGAGATGCTCGCCGGCATGACGCCGTTCTACGGGCCGACGCCGCAACAAGTTCTGTTCGCGCACATCAACGCCGTCCCCGCACCGCTGTCACGCTACCGTCCGAACGTGCCACCGCTGCTGGCGTCGCTGATCATGCGCTGCCTGGAGAAGAACCGAGCCGACAGATTCCAGACTGCTCGTGAACTGCGCGAACAGTTGGAGATGATCAAAACATCGAGCGGCGATACCGCGCCCTCGCAGGCAGTACCCGACATTACCCTGACGGGCCTTGCAGCAACACCGAATCGCCCGACGCAAACCGCCGCAGCGCCTATCGTAGCTGAGGAAACGCCTACATCAACACGCGCGGCCGCCGGAGGTGAGAAGCCCGCTTCCCGCGTCCCGCTTCCCGCTTCCCGAACCATCACGCTCATCGGAATCGCCGCGGCGCTGCTCATCGTCAGCCTCATCGCCAGTCGCTATCTCACAAACGGCAGCCCGCGATTCGAGATCGGTGCGACGAAGCAGATCACCAATGCATCCGGTCTCGAGATCACACCCTCGTTCTCCCCTGACGGCAAAATGCTGGCGTATGCGGCAGGAAGGCCGGGCGGAACGAGCATCATGGTGAGGCAAGTCAACGGTGGAGAGGCAATACGTCTCGCAAGCGGCCTCGCGCCCCAGTTTTCGCCCGACGGATCGCACTTGGTGTACGTCGACAGCGCTGGCATCGCCACCATTCCGGTTTTTGGTGGAACGCCGCAACGACTCGTGCAGAATCCGGAGAAACAATACACGGTCAGTCCGGTATGGTCGCACGATGGAAAATTCCTCGCCTACGCACAGGTTCTCACCATCGGCGGGTTCGGATCGATCTGGATAGCAAACGCGGATGGAACCAATCCGAGGAAGATCAGAGATACGAAAGAGCCATACGCGTTGTCCTGGTCACCGAACGACGACAGGCTGGCGTTCGTGCAGGGGAATCTGCTGTTCGTTTACTCTGGGGTTCAATTCGGTAATCTCGCGCCGTCGGCGGTGTGGGTCGTTGGCAGAGATGGAAATGACGCAACGGCACTGACCGACTCGCTGCATCAAAGCGTCAGTCCTGTCTGGTCGCCCGACGGCGACGGCGTCTTCTACGTGTCGAACATCCTCGGAAGTAGGGATCTCTATTATCAGCGGGTTCGCGGTACAGGTGCCGACGATGCAGCGCAACGACTGACCTCCGGGCTCAAGATCCACGGAATCGCCGCCGCACCCGAGGGGCGGCTCGCCTATTCGGCGTGGACAACCAACGTCGGCATCTGGTCGCTCCCATTTCCACGAACCGGGCCCGTGTCCGTGTCGACGGCGCAGCCAATCACATCGACGACGGAGAGCATCGAAGTGGTGAGGTTGAGCCCGGATGGTCAGTGGCTCGCGTTCGATTCCGATCGATCCGGCAACATGGACATCTACAAGATGCGAGTCGACGGCACCCACCTACAGCAATTGACGCGCGATCCAGCCGACGAGTTCAGGCCATCGTGGTCGCCGGACGGTCAAGAAATTTCTTTTCACTCGTGGCGCAGCGGCAACCGTGATTCTTACGTGATGTCGGCGGACGGCTCGGCGCAAAGAGCGATTGCATCAGGGCCGGCGCATGAGTATTCGGGAACGTGGTCGCCGGATGGAACGCAGATCGCGTTCGAATCCGACCGCAGCGGGCAGGTGGAGATCTATGTTGTCGCGGCGAAAGGAGGGGAAG
>DASUZC010000054.1:0-3783 GCA_036377095.1 Gemmatimonadaceae bacterium | reverse complement strand
CGCCGAGGCGCGCGAGAGCATCGACCGGTTCGCGCTCGCGATTCCACGCCCGCACCTTGTGGCCGGCCTTGAGGAGATTCGCCGCGATGCGCGATCCCATGGTCCCGACGCCAATAAATCCGATATCCATAACGCCTCCTTCCTTTGCTGAAATTTTCATGAGCTATGACATGGTGAGCTGGCGTTGCCCGATTTTTTGCTGCGACATCCGTGCTCGGTCTTCATGAGGCGACTCCCGCCAGCTGTTCATTCTCGCTGTGCACCTGATTGCTGTGCACGCGATATGGTTGCCTCGGACTCGGCAGCGTGAAATAGAAGGTGGACCCGACGCCGATCGTGCTCTCGGCCCAGATCCGCCCACTGTGCGCTTCTACAATCCCGCGTGCGATGGACAAGCCGAGTCCGACGCCACGCTTGTCCGTGCGCCGGCGCTGCCAGAATTTCTCGAAGAGGCGGCCGAGGTCCTCCGGAGCGATGCCGGGCCCCGAGTCAGTGATGGTGAACATGGCTTCTGTCCCGAGATTCCTGCACCGCAGGACGACCGTCCCACCATGCGGCACGAACTTTAGAGCGTTGCCGACCAGATTGCTCAACACCTGCATGATGCGCTCGGCATCCGCTCTCACCATGAGTTCGGGTGGACACGCTTCTGCCGTCAGTGTCACGCCCTTCTCCACCGCAGTCGGCTGGAACATCTCGGCCGTCTGCTCGATGAGGGAGGCCACCGACACATCCTCGAAGTCGAGTTTCATGTGTCCTGATTCCTGTCGGACAACTTCCAGCAAATCTTCGATCAGCCGGTTCATTCTCCGCGCCGCCCGCTGCATGACGCCGATGAGCTGTTCGCGCCTTTCCCCCGATGGTTGGGTTTCGGCGAGGATCTGAGTCGTCATCATCAACAGGTTCAGTGGATTGCGCAGGTCGTGGGCGACGATGGCGAGCATTTCTTCCCTCGCCAGTGAAGCATCCTGTGCTGTGTCACGCGCCGCCGCGAGCGACGCGTTGCTCCGATGCAAGTCGTCTGACAGCATCTGGATGTGTTCCATTTGCTGCTCGAGCTCCACGTTCATGTCTTCCAGGTGTGTGGCAGTCCGCTCAGCGGCGCGCCGGGCTCCGCGCAGGGCTTCGGTGGTCGAATCGATTGTGAAGGCAACGATCCCGAAGATGGTGGCGTGGAGCAGGAGCTCTTCGTGCGTAATCCTGACCCCGCCGGTATCGAACAGCAGCGTCGCTTCGATCGAGGCGATGCTGAGGATGACCGTCAACACGGTTGGCCCGCGGCCGGCGTAACGAGAGGTCAACGCGACCGGAACCGCAAAAAGCAGGAATGGCTCGAACGGAAGGATTCTCGCGAGCACCAGGACTACGACGATGGTGACTCCCGATGTGAGCAGCGCAATTCCATAGCGCCTTTCGTTGTAGGACATGCGTGTTGGTCCGACTGGATACAACGCGAATCTCGCAGTGGCCGAAGCTCCGAGCAGTCACCAATTGGTACGTCATACCTAAGTACGACATCCGAGGTTTTCTCTTGAATCCCGGCGCGATTCAGGCAAGCTTACAAAGTCGGCTCGCATGTCGTACCAAAGTGCGATATCGCCCGCGCACGATTGCTGGTATTTGCATCCCATGGTCCAGGCAGCCACGAACGAAATCGTCTACGTCGTCGATGATGATTCTTCGATCAGGCAGGCTCTGAGCAGCCTGCTCCGGTCTGTCGGTCTGCGAGTCGAGACTTACGGATCAGCGCGGGAATTTTTGCAGGCGCCGCGCGGCGAAGCCCCGGCCTGCCTCGTTCTCGATGTGCGCCTGCCCGATGGCAGCGGCCTCGATTTGCCCGACGAGCTTCGCAATCTGGACGTACCCCTCCCGATCATCTACATCACCGGTCACGGCACCATTCCGATGACCGTGCGGGCGATGAAATTGGGAGCGCTGGAGTTTTTCACCAAGCCGTTTCGCGACGAGGATCTACTCGGCGCGATCAGGGTGGCCCTGGAGCACGATCGGACGGCGAAAGCAGATCGCTGGAAAGTGGCTGAAGCTCGCCATCGTATCGAGCGCCTGACTCCGCGCGAGCGAGAAGTGCTCCAGCTGGTCGTTGCGGGAAAGATGAACAAGCAAATCGCGGCCCAGCTGGGGACCGCCGAGCAAACGGTCAAACAGCATCGAGGGAGGGTGATGCGGAAGCTCGAGGTCGATTCAGTCGCGGACCTAGTGCGGGTGGTTGAGCGGGCATCCCCGCAAGACCATGCGGCACAATCGCATCACGCGAAGTGAGCGAACGCCTGCCCGCCACCGTGGGTCGTACGAAGGTAGCATACCGCCGCGACCGCGCACCCGCCTAATCTCCAACACATGACCAACAGCACCGGGGCGATGATCGCCGTTGTCGAAGATGATGCGGGACTGCGGACGGCGATCGAGCAGCTGCTCCGATCCGCCGGATTCCGCGCCGTGACGTTCGAGTCGGCGGAAGACTTTCTCGCCTCGGATGGCAGAGGCGATGTCGCATGTCTGATCGCCGACATAAATCTTCCCGGAATCAGCGGCGTCGAGCTGGTGAGCAGGCTCGGCACGAACGGGGATAGGTTGCCGGCCGTGCTGATCACTGGACGCCGCGATGCGGCGACCGCAGCCCTCGCCAATCAGGTGGCCGACGTCCCGCGTCTGTACAAGCCATTCAGCGACGACGCGCTGTTCGACGTCATCAGCCGAGTGATGAAGCGCTGACGAGGTTCATCGGCCGTTAAGTCGTACCTATGTACGACATACCAATGGACGATGGTGGGACGATCGCTGCGCTGACGAGATTGCCTGGTGTTCACTCACACACACAGGAGCTTGTCATGCGATCCACAGTACTGCTCGGCGCTTTAATTGGAACGGCGATCATCGGCTGTTCATCCGGCGGAGTCCAGGTGAATACTTCCGTCGACCCCAATGCGGACCTCGCCGCGTTGCGCACTTTCTACGTTCTCACCCCGCCGGCCCGCAGCGAGAACGCTTCGCCGCTATCAGCGAACGACCCAATGCTCGACAACTCGATCACGAACAAGGCACTGCGCGGCGATCTGGCGCAGGCGCTGGAAGCGCGCGGGTACACCACCGCATCGCAACAGAACGCGGATTTCCTGGTCGCCTATTACGCGGGAACGAGCACGAAGCTCGACACGACGTACTGGGGTGGCCCCAGACTGGATCGTGCCTGGCGGTATGGCTACCGCGGGCGGAGAGGTTCATGGGCATGGCCGTACTATGGCGCGGCCTACTACGGTCCGATGAATCCGTGGGGTTACGGTGCCGGAAGAGCGACGGTAACCTCGAGCACCGAAGGCAAGGTCATCGTCGACGTCACCGATCCCAGGACCAACGAACTGTTGTGGCGCGGACAGGGCGTCGAGCCGGTGTCCAGCGATCAGGCGAAGTACGCGAGCGCGCTGCAGGGTGTCGTTAACGCAATCATCGCCAAATTTCCGCAGGCAGCACCACAGCCGGTTGCCAGCGCTCCCTGAGTCACTCTGCAGTCGTCGCACCTCGGGGCCAGCGTTTACTCGCGTAGCCTCGATGTGCTACGGGGCGCGGCGCGTTGGGCGGAACCCGAGCTCGGCGAGCCGCGCCATTCAAAAAAGAACTCTTGAATGACCATTTCACTTGAACCAATCACCTGAGAAAGCCATGACAGCGACATTGACCCCGAAGAAGGCAGAGGATCTCGCACGCAGGCGTGAATCCCCGCTAGCGACACAGACTGACTTGAAGACGGCTGCGACTCGCGACGTT
>DASUZC010000053.1:0-6180 GCA_036377095.1 Gemmatimonadaceae bacterium | reverse complement strand
CTGCAGGCGCACGACTCGACGAATCTGGCCTGCACCAGCGGCGCTGACGTGACCCAGTGCGATCCGGCAGCGGGCAATCTCCAGAATCGTGATTTCGAGCCGCGTCCCCTGGGCGGAAACTTCGTTCTTGAAGGGAGCGTTGAAGCGCGGTTCCCGGTGTGGCAGCAGATAAGCGGCGCGGCGTTTCTTGACGCGGGAATGGTGAGTCAGAGAACGAATCCCGAGCTGCCCCGCCGAAAGACGGCCATAACTCCCGGTTTTGGCTTCCGCTACAAGTCTCCCGTCGGCCCAATCCGTGCCGATATAGGGATCAATCCGGGTCGCAACGAGTCCCTCCCGGTGATCACCGAAAACGTCGTCAATGGCCAGAGGACGCTCGTCACCCTTCGTCAGCGCCGAGACTATTCGCCTACCAGCGGTGGCATGCTCAACCGAATGGTCTTGCATCTGTCCATCGGCGAAGCGTTCTAATGCGTAAGCGGGTACTGGCAGTTCTCATCGGACTGCTGGTGGTTGCGCTGCTGATCGTCGGTGGCGTCTTCCTCGTCACCAACACCAATTGGGGACGCGAGCGCGTTCGGCGCTACGTCGAAGGACTGGTTCAGCGCAACAGTCACGGCATCGTCCACATCGGCAGCGTGACAGGCAATCTGCTCAAGGGATTCACGCTGCACGACGTCGTGATCACCGATAGCGCCCACCGTCCATTCATCAAGGCCGACGAGATGTGGGCGCGCTACAGCCTGACCACGCTGCGCGGGAAGCGAATCGACTTCCGACAGGTGAAGCTGGTGCGCCCGATCATCGTGCTCGAACGACTTCCCGGAAAGAATACGAAGTGGAACTACGATCGGATTTTCCCCCGCGACACGACGACCTCGAGAGGGCCAAGGAAAACAGGCTGGGGAACGTGGATTCGCTTCAGTGATGTAACTGTCGTCGAAGGTGATTTCACCGTCCGCTCCCCGTGGGAGCCGGATCCGCACAAGAGCGCCGCCGAGCAGAATGACGCTGTGCGCCGAGCACTGGGGCCTAACGAGAGACTCAAAGTATTCCAGGTTCCCGGCGGATATCAGAAGGAGTTCGCGTTCCACAAACTCAACGGAATCTTCCCGCTCGTAAGACTCGAGGATCCCGCCTACAAAAACCGCCGCGTTGATGTCGCCGCGCTGACGATGATCGCGGCGCCGTTTCGTCCGCCGGTTGCCGACGTGCGCGGGCTCACCGGCTCATTCGATTTCACCGGTGACTCATTGTGGTGGAAAGGTGCGCGCGTCGCATTCCCGAAGACAAAAGCAAGCGGCGACGGTGTCTACTATATCAACAACGGTGATCTTCATCTCAGGCTGCACGGAGATCCTGTCAATCCCGCCGATCTCCGCTGGGCGTGGGTGCGACTGCCCGAGCAGGGCTCGGGCAAGCTGGATTTCGGTCTCGACTGGACCGGCGGCAAGAGTGTGTACCTCACGCGCAACATGGATGTGACGATCCAGCGTTCGCACGTCGTCGGACAGCTCGAGGCAACGGTTACCGATACCGTTGCATTTCGTAACGCCGATCTGCAGTTCTCGAATCTGGAAACGCGACTGCTGACTCAGCTCTTTCCGGCGATGACGTTTCCTCGTCCCCTAACGCTCACCGGCAAGGCGAAGTTCGATGGTGGCGAGCACGCCCTGCGCGTCAACAGCGACGTCGTCGTCGATGACCGTTTGTCGGGACGCAGCCATCTCGTCGCGGTCGGCACCATGGGATTGGCAGGCGGTGTGTTCACCGCGCGCGATCTGCGCACGCGAATGCTGCCGCTGCAGACGGGTCTGATGAAGGCAATCGCGCCGAAGCTTTTCCTCAACGGCACTCTCAGCGGGACGGCTACGCTCAACGGTTCCAGCGCGGCGATCATGACGGCGGTCGGTGACATCACGCACGTCGATCGCGGCGCCGTGTCACACGCCACCGGCCGATTTGCATTTCGTCCGCGCGGATTGCTGTGGGTGGATGTCGATGCGCGGATGCATCCATTGTCGCTGGTCACGTTTGGACGAATTGCCGCGCCCACGCTCGGCCTGCACGGCAACGCCAGCGGACCGCTCCGCTTGCGTGGATCGATCAACAACATGTCGGTCAACACGCAGATGACGATTGCTGGCGGTGGATATGTCGACGTGCGGGGGACGATGGATCTGGCGAGCAGGCAGACCGGCTACAACCTCGAGTTCGTGACTCGTGATCTGAATCTGAATGCCGTAGTCGCCAAGATGCCGTCGACGCAGCTCACGGGCAGCGGATCGGCGCGCGGGCGCGGATTCGATCCGGCGACGATGCAGGCGCAGCTGGTCGCCGACATGTCGACGTCGCGCATCGACACGGTGAATGTCGACAGCGCCAAAGTCAGAGTTGCAATCGCGGGCGGCGTGGCACGAGTCGATACGCTAGCTCTTGATCTTCCCCAGGGAATCGTCGAGGCAAAGGGCACGTTCGGTCTGGCTGCAAATCGCTCCGGAACTCTGACATATCACGTCGCGATCGATTCGCTTCAGAAGTTCGCCGGGCTGATCTCGCAGGACACGACGACGGTTCGTCCGCGCCCCGGCATCCTTTCCAGCAGAGTCTCCAAAGCGCGCGCTGATTCGGTGCGTCGAGCGAGGTCCACAGAGGTGGAGCGAGCAGTGACTGGACTGGCCGTCCCACGGGCCGCTGTCGATACGCCACAGGGAATTCCCAGGAATGCAGTCGCCGGCTCGGTACGCGCGGATGGAGTGGCGACGGGCAACATTCGCAACTTCGGGCTCAAGGGCACTGCATCGGGCAGCGACATTCTTGCGCGCGGCAGCAGCATCGGCTCCTTCACCGCCGACTACGACTGGATCAACGCGCGCACACCGCAGTCGCAGGTGAGAGTGAATGCGAGTGCGCGCACGGTACGCGCCGCCGGATTCGATCTGGATAGCGTGAGTGGCAAGCTCACCTATCAGAAGCCGAACGGCACACTCTCACTCGTCGTCAATCAGGACAACCAGCGCACCTACGCGGCAGACGCAGCGTTTACGCTCGACAAGGTTCGCAATGCGCTGACACTGAACGATCTGCGTTTGCAATTCGACACCAGTACATGGGCGAGTACGCGCGCGGCGTCGCTGCACTGGGGTCAGGCTGGTGTGGACGTCGACAGCCTCGAGCTCCGCAACGGTCGCAACGGCCGGATCTTCGTCAACGGGTTCATCCCCAAACAAGGCAGCGCGAACTTCGATCTCGCAGTCGACAATCTCAATGTCGAGGACGTGATCTCACTCACTCAGAGTGACATCAATGCCCGTGGTCTCGTGTCCTTCAACGTCCACGGCACTGGTTCGCTCGACAATCCGCAATTCAGCGGCTCCTTTGGCGCGACGGATCTCCTCTACAACGGCACGGAGATCCCGGAGGTGCACGGGACTGTCCAGTACGCCAATCAGACGCTGAGCGGGCGCGCAGAGGCAATGCGAGCCGGTGGCCAGCCGTTCCTGATCGCCGAGGGCACTGTGCCCATCAATCTTGCCATCACCGGCGTGACGGGCTCCCGCTTCCCCGCCGATCGACAGATCGCGCTCAACGTCACGACGGATAGTTTGCCGATGGATCTCATCCCATCGTACTTCAGCAATTACGTGAGCGATCTCAAAGGCCGGATGGTCAGCAATTTCAAGCTCACCGGCACACTGAATCATCCACAGCTCACTGGACAGTTTGTGATGCACGAGGGGCATGCGCACGTCGTGCAGGCCGGCATCAATCTCAATGCGATCGAAGCTTCGGTCAGGTTGTTGGGTGATACGGTAGTGATCGATTCAATTGCCGCCAACAGCAGGGGACGCATTCTGCTCACTGGTGGCATTGGACTGAAATCGTTGACGCAGCCGAGCTATGATCTGCACCTGGTGACGTCGAGCGCCGAGGTGCTGCACAATGATCGTGGTCACCTGACGGTGAGCGCGAACCTGGCGATGGTCGGTCCGTTCAAGGACCCGCACGTCACCGGTGATGTGCGCATTCGCGACGGCGTGCTCTACATCCCGCCGTCGGACAACAAGAATCTCGTCGGCTCGGGTGATCCCGCGCTGTTCAATGTGCTGGATACCGCGGTGATGACCGACCGCGAGATATTCCCGTCGCAGTCGCCGCTGCTCGCCAATCTGCGCATGGACGTGAATCTGCGCGTCGATCGCGATGTCTTCGTCCGCTCGCGCGAAGCCAATGTCGAGGTCTACACCGAAGACCCACTCGGCGTGCACGTCAACCGCGCAAAGGAAACGCTGGTGATCGACGGCGTGCTGCTCACGGAGCGCGGCGAGTACACCTTCCTGACGCGTCGCTTCAACATCAAGCGCGGATCGGCGACGTTCATCAATTCGACCGAGCTCAATCCAACGCTGCAGGGAACCGCGGAGTACGTCGTGCAGCAGCCGAATCGCGAAGCGATCAACATCCAGATCGTCGTCGGCGGAACACTGCACTCGCCCAACATTTCGCTGACCAGCGACGCTCAGCCGCCGATCGCGCAGAGCGATATTCTCAGCTATCTGGCATTCGGCCAGTCGTCGAGTACGCTTTTGCAGCTCGAGGGCTCGGGATTGAGCAGTGGCGGCAGCGGACAGAATCTGGTCGGCGCCGGCGCGGCGCTGGCTAGTCGCCAGCTCGCCGGTGTCGCGCTCGGCGTCCTGGCCGATCAGGTCGCCGGCAGCGCGGCCCGCTCGATGGGTGCCGATGTCTTTACCATCACGCCGGCGGACGTGCAGACCGACGTCGGAACGTTCCTGCGCGGCACTCAGTTCGAGTTTGGCAAATACATCAAGTCGCACACTTTCGTAGCGCTGAAGTCGCCGTTCGATCCCGCGGCGCTGAAACGGCCGGGCGTGCAAGTCGTGCATCGTTTTGGTGGACTGCAGGGATACCGGCTGGAGACGGGCGTAGACACTCGCTATCTGCTGCGCGAGCCGACCTTGCAGCGCGATCAGAACATTGCGACGACGTCGGCGTTCGGGGCGTTTCTCATTAAGGAGTGGCGCTTCTGATTCGACCGTGCCGAGCTGACGAGCGCGAGCGGATCTACACGATCGTGAATGAGGCAGCGGAAGCGTATCGCGACGCGATACCTCCTGATTGCTGGCACGAGCCGTACATGCCGATGCAGCAGCTGGAAAGCGAAATCGCCGCCGGTGTGAGGTTCTGGGGATATGAATCAGACGGCGAGCTGATTGGAGTGATGGGAATTCAGAAAGTGCGCGATGTGGATTTGATCCGTCACGCGTACGTCGTCTCGAATCAGCAGGGGCGCGGTGTTGGCAGCGCGCTGATCAAACACATCCAAACGCTGGCGACGCGTCCGATGCTCGTCGGGACCTGGGCCGATGCGCGTTGGGCGATCGGATTTTACGAGCGCCACGGATTTCGGCTGGTGACACCGGAAGAGAAAGAAGTGTTACTTAGAAAATATTGGTCGATTCCCGATCGGCAGATCGAGACGTCGGTCGTTCTGGCCAGTAACTCGTTCACCTACGTAGTTTGACGTATGGGTGACGTCTAGCGCGGATGACATCTCTCCTGAGTCAAGTCTCGGGAGACCTCATGAAAGTCGCGTGGAAGACGATGTTATTGGTTGTGCTGGCGGCGACCCCGGCGGCCGCACAGGACTCCAGCGCGACACCCGTAGCCTCAGCATCTGAGTCGCAGTACCGGGATCCGCACAAGGCGCGAGTGATTGGCGCGATCATTCCCGGCGCGGGATATGTCTACGCCGGCGAATACTTCAGAGGCTATGCGACCTGGGTCGGCACCATTGGCGGACTGGCGTTCGGTCCGGTGATCTACAACATGGATTCGTGTGGCATCGCCATTTTCTCCGACTGCAAGCCGAGTAAAACGCGGTGGCCCTACCGTCTTGCTGGGATCCTTTTGGTGGCCGACGGCGTCTGGACGTGGGCGCACGGCGCCTACGACGCCGGACGCGCGGCCGAGCGCGCCAACGAGCGCCATCGTCGCAAGCTGATGAAGGTTCGGCCCACTGTGACCTTTGAACCCGGCGCCGTGAGACAGCTACAGGCAGGATTGAGGCTGGATTGGTAGGCAAGGCTGCCGGCGTTTAATTACCAGCTTCGGATTTGTCGATCTCGGAGATCGCTGTTCGTCGCCCATAGAGACGGACCG
>DASUZC010000052.1:0-19365 GCA_036377095.1 Gemmatimonadaceae bacterium | reverse complement strand
TATTGCCGACGAATACGACTTTGCTTCGCGAGAATCGATCATCACCGACGGCGTCCTCGAGCTCGCCGGCTCGTTATCGCTGATCGATGTGCGCTCAGACTACCGCATCCAGATCCCGGAGGGCGACTGGACGACGCTCGGCGGCTATGCGTTCGCCAAGCTTGGACGCCTGCCGCGCATGGGCGACCGGATTCCGATTCCCGGCGGTGAAATGGAAGTCGTGGCGATGGATGGCCGGCGCATCGCCGCGCTCAGAATTCATCGCGCTGGTGTCAGGCAGCCGACGCCGGTGGCGCAGCCGGCTTAGAGCTTCCGCCGGAAAACTCCGCAGGCATTGACCGCGGCCGAATCGCGCATGCGACTCGTGCCGACGGCGTTGCACGGCAATAGAGATGCGCGCGCAACCCAGTTTCTTCTGCGCCGCGCGCCGAGGTCGGAGACGAAACGATCTACGATTGGGCCGCGGGTCGGATCGAAAGCCGAGAGCGCAGCAGCCGATTTGATTGCCAGATCGCTCTCGCGGCTACGCACGTAGAGCAAGGGCAGATGTGCGGCGACGGCAATGTCCGCGCTCGGAATCGGCCGCTCGATTTGCTGGTTGCGATCCCACACCGCCTCGGTGTATTTGGCCTCGAGATAATCCGAATAGAGTTTCGCTGCGGAACCGCCGCGACCGGAGAACTCCAGTCGCTTCCCCATCGCCAGGTATATCTCCGGCGCGCCGACATAGCCGTGACGGAGCGAGCTTTTAAGCATCACCAACGCGGAGTCGCTCTTCCCTGCGCCAAGGTACGCGTTGGCGAGTCGGTATCGGGGCTCCCCCAGCTCCGGGTCGCTCTTCACCGCGTCGTTGAGAACGACTATCGCGCGCTCGTAGTCGCGTTCCCCGAGGTAGATGTTGGCGAGCGCGAGCCATTGCTCAACTCGGTGGGGGCTCAGGTCGATTGCCTTGTGCAGGGCGTCGATAGCCTGCTGCCGGTAGACGGGCGAGTCGTAGAACTCCGCCGCGAACATCAACAGCCCTGCTTCGTGCGTATAGAGTCGATCGTTCAACGGATCGCGCTGGATTTCCTTTCGAAATGCATCCAGCGACTCACTGATCGCCCGGTCCACCATCGCTCGATCTTGCGGATCCCGTTCGATCTCCGGCAACCGCGGTCGAAGTGATCCGAGATACTGGCCCATGATGATTGGAGTGTGCGCGGTCTGGTGTGCCGCCGACCGTGCCAGGATTTCGAACGCAGGGGCCGTCGACGCGATCGAACCAGTGGCCGAATCTATTCTCGCGAGCGCCCGATCGGCGCGCAGTGGAGCGTAGCCTTCCCAAATTAGTGCTGCTACCAAGATCGTGAGCATCCCCATCGCCAGCGCCGGTTTTCCCACAGGAACTGTGGCATCGTTAGTGGTCGGCTCCAACACGATCGAACCAACGGTTCCGCGCGACGCGATGAGCGCGGCGACGAGGATCCACAGCATCGTCGAGTTGAGATCGAAGAACCAGAACGCGAGATAAATCGA
The DNA here is from genome assembly GCA_036377095.1 of Gemmatimonadaceae bacterium. Taxonomy (GTDB): domain Bacteria; phylum Gemmatimonadota; class Gemmatimonadetes; order Gemmatimonadales; family Gemmatimonadaceae; genus UBA4720. Next base: position 17,847 of record DASUZC010000052.1, on the reverse strand, counting down.
GTATGCGACCTGCACGCCTGAGAGGACGGCCACCGAGCCTGCTGTCAGTCGACCGGCGCGGTACGCCCGGAAGAGCGTGCCTGCTATGGCAAGCCAGACAGCAATGAACGCTGCAGTGCCGATCAGTCCGCCGGTCGCGAGAGTCTCGAGAAACTGATTGTGCGTCCGATCGTAGATGTCGGTGTCGGTCGCATAAATGTCCGGATCGAAATGCGCGCTCCACACCAGATTGTGGTTTTCCGGTCCGTAGCCGGTGAGCGGACGCTCCCTGAACGCATCTACAGCAGCGCGCCACTGCATTGTGCGAACGACTTCACTACCAGCCACGTTGGTTAGAGCAAGTTTCTGCAAAATCGTTGGAACGTTGCGGGAGAACGTGGTATCAGGGAATTGCCTGACGAATGCTGCCGTACCGAGCACCGCCACATTCAGGGCAACGCCGAGCGCGGGCGCAAAAAGTCTTAGGCGCGGCTTCGCAGTCGATGTCGCATAAATCGCCGTGCCCACTACCGCGCCGAGCAACAATCCACCAAGCGTGCTCCGGTTCTCGGCGAAGATCAGAGCGAGCAGATCGACAAGTGCCGCCGAGATGTAGAGAAGGCGTAAGCGCGTAGTGGTGCTTGCCAGATACGCGGCGATCGCGATCGCAACGACCAAATACGCAGCGAGCAGGCCCGCATTGCCGACGGTCGCCGAGCTGTCCGGGACAAGTGCATCTGTCGAAGTCGCCGCCGCAAGCCGATAGTGTTCGACGATACCGTAGCAACTGACGTATAAGCTGACGACTACTGCTGCGTTGAGTACCCACGGCCAGTCTTTGTCCCGCAAGGTTCGCAACAGCAGGAAGAAGAGCAGCAAATGCAGCCACGCCCACACTCCGCCCATTCGCTCGAAATCACCGAAGAGACTGTGCATGCGGGCCGGTGAAAAAAGCGCGGACAGAAATGATGCCGCAACAAATGCCAGAAGCGCCCAGAAAATCGGCTCGTCGCGAAGGTCGAGTGTTTTTCCGCTGAAGCAGACCGCGAACACGAGAACGCTTACGCCAAGCTCGACGACGACGCGGAAGAAGATGTTGCGCGGAACTACATACGGGAAAAAGAATCCGTAACCGATAATCACCGGCACGAGCAGAGATACCAACAGCAGCGCAATGATCATGTTGCGCCACGAGAGCTCGGGCAAGGTAGGTCGGGGAATCCGCATCTCAGTCGCTCGAGACACTCGTCAGCTTCTCGAGAAGCTCCGGAGTAATGGTATGTCCGCCCTTGAACCTGACCATCTCATACGGAATTCGTAGCTCCTTCAGTTTCGTTTCCTCCGAGTGGACGCGATCTGCCGACGCAAACTCGTCGGCATCGCCGAAAGTGACCGTCAGCGATGAACGCTGAGCCAGCCGCTTCGCCCCCTCTTCATCGAGCTCCGCTGGCAGCATGCCCGAACACAGCACAACCCGGTCCGGCGCGGCATTTCCCCGTATGACCCAACGCGCCACTGTTGATACTCCCTGAGAAAAACCAAGTGCCCAGAGCCGCACTTTCGTGCGGTCGACAACTGCGAATATCTCGTCGTGCAGCAGGTCGAGATAGCTGACATAGTCATCGATTTCAGATTCGCGATCTTCCGCTGTCATCCAGCTGGCACCCACCGGCGATCCGGGAGCATGAGGGCCGGCAATCGGCGGCGAGAGGTAATACCGTGACAGTGCTTCAGGCGCGATGAAAAGCCGGTCATTACTTTCGAGCGGAAGAAAGCGAGCCAGAAACCGCGCGGCCAACTGGCCATGCCCGTGACAAACGAACCAGACTTCACGCAAGTCCGCCACAAGAGAGCCGAGCATCGCGTAACGAGCAGAGCGAGGAACCTTGATGTGCCGCTGCTCGAAGACTCGGTAGTTTGTTCGCTGCGCCTGAGAGCTCGTCAAGAAGGAAATCCGCGCGAAGCAGTAGGTGGGTCTGGAACATGTCTTGCCCGCTTCCAGAATTTACCATTTCCGAAGAAAAATGATTCATCGCCGCCTTGCGACAGTCTGGCTTTTCGGGTTGGTGGGCTGCTCGGTATCACAGGATCAGGAAGTTGACCTGGGTCGCGAGAATGCGGCCCAGATAAACGCGCAGCTGCCAATCGTCACCGATCCCGCCGTCGCCGGATACATCCAGACCCTTGGCCAGTCGATCGCCAGCAAGACGAGTCGCAGTGATCTCGATTGGCATTTCTACGTCGTGAACACGAAACAGGTCAACGCGTTCGCGCTTCCCGGCGGCTTTGTTTACGTCAATCGCGGCCTCATCGAAAGCGCGGACCACCTCGACGAGCTTACCGGGTCGCTGGGGCACGAGATCGGCCACGTCGTGCAAAGGCATTCTGTGAAACAGATGCAGGACGCGCAAAAGACCAACGTCGGCATCGCCGTACTATGCACGCTGACCAACATCTGCCACAGCGGACTGGCACAGGCAGCAGTCCAGGTTGGTGGAACTGCGTTCTTCGCCCGCCACAGCCGGCTCGACGAGCTGCAGGCGGACTCCGAAGGAGTCGTCAACGTGTCCAGAGCCGGGTACGATCCACATGGCATTCCGGATCTGTTTCAGGTTCTGCTTAAGGAGCGCGAGTATCAGCCGACAAAAGTCGAAGGATGGTTCGCGGACCACCCGTTGGAGGAAGCGCGCATCGACCGGGCCAATCGTCTAATCGCGCAACTGCCCGAGGCCCAGGGAAAGCGCTTCCTCATCGACACGCCGGCGTTTCACGCTTTCAAAAATCAGGTTGCTGCGCTGCCCGCACCGCCGGAGCCGACGAGACGTCCGGGCACACCTCAGAGGTAGCTGAGCCACCAATCGCGCCGCCGCGCCTTCACACCTGCGTACCAGCGACAGAGTGGATAAAGCAGCAGCACACCAATGATCCACAGCGCGTACACAGTCAACAGGCCAAAGCCCGTTCCAGGCGGCGGTGGTGGTGAGAGAAAGAGGTTGCTGAACAGGTAGACCGTCGGCTTGCCGGCGATCACACTGGCGATGATCGCAAGTGTATGCGCAGTGAGCCACTGCAGAAGGTAGAAAAAAAGCGGCACGCGGCCGTACGTGACAAAGAATGCCCGCCAGCCCGTTAGTGGTTTTCCATCCGCCCAGGCGAGGAATAGCATCGCCGGACCCAGCGTCATCAGCAGGAAGAGCAGAGACGGTGGGTACTTGGAAACGGCCAGAAACGACAACACGGTTTTCAGCGGTGTGTCCTGCGGCGCCCACGGCGATGGATCGCCATAGATGTTAATCGCCCGCAACACGACGAAGCCGGCGGTGAGTAAAAGTCCGGTTCGAATCAGGAATCGCCGCCGCACAACCGGCTCGAGACGATACACGGAACCGAAAGCGTAACCTGCCGCCATCACGCCGATCCACGGAATCAGTGGATACAGCGCCAACACCTTCGGACCGTCAGCCCCCAACGGGAAAATCAATCCCGGCACATGGAGCACGTGCCACACCGACGCCCAGAAACCGGGTATCGGCGTACCTGACCCCTGCCAGGATGTGATGCGCACGCCGTCGAGCAGATTGTGAAGGGCAATCATCCCCACTCCAACGGCCGCGATCGCCGGAAGCGGCAGATAAATCAGCGCTGCGAGCACGATCATGCTGCACCCAATCGCCCAGATCACCTGGAGCACGGACGCGAGGACGCTGAAGTCGAAGTTGAAAAGAATCACCACGCGCAGCACGGTCAACTCGAGGAAGATCAGCCACAACCCGCGCGTGATGAGAAACACCGACAGGTCTTTGTTCGGCTTCCCGCGCAGCGACTGGAAGTAGGCACCCGTTCCCGCAAGAAACACAAACAGCGGGGCGCAGAAGTGCGTGATCCACCGGGTGAAGAACAGAATCGGAGTTGTCCTCGCCACATCGGTGGGATCAAACGCCGCCGCCTGGAAGTGTACGAAGTCGCGGGTGTGATCGAGCATCATGATTACCATGATGATCCCGCGCAGCAGATCGACCGAATCGACTCTGGTGCGAGCCAGCGGCGTGTACGGCGCTACTGGCGTTCGTGGGGGATAAGTAATTGCCGGTGCTGACACGATGTTGGTTTAGAAGATTGAGGGCTGCGGACTAACATAGCAGTCCGGAGTTCGCACTAATTGAGGATTTCGGATCATCGACACGCCTTCGAAGAACTTTGCTGTCAGGTCTGAGTTCTCCATTAGTCCGCTCTCCGGACTGGCCGTTGGTCCGAACGCCTCAATCCTCGAGCGAAAAGCCCTTCCCCGACGGCGCTTCCTTCGCGAGCATCTAGGGCGCGTTACCATCTTCGAGTATCCAATGAAACGATTCAGTCTGCCAGTCGTTGCACTTTTCCTCACAGCCGCAAATCTTCGGGCGCAGACCGCGCCGATCAATTGGGACTCGCTCACCGCCGAGACGATCCGCACACTGTCGAGCTACCTGCGGATCAACACTACCAATCCGCCCGGCAACGAGCTGGCGACGGCAAGATTTCTCAAGGGAATCCTCGATCGCGAAAGTATCGAGACGCAGATCCTCGACACCGCCGAGCTGGGCGCTAATCGAGCGAACCTCTACGCCCGGCTCCGCGGCAACGGCAGCAAGAAGGCAATCGCGCTGGTGCACCACATGGATGTCGTCCCGGCGACCCCTGCCTCGTGGTCGGTCGATCCCTTCTCTGGGGTGATCAAGGACGGATACATCTGGGGGCGCGGTGCGATCGACATGAAAGGCCACGGCATCGCCCAGCTGATGGCGATGATCGCGCTCAAACGATCCGGAGCGCCACTCAATCGTGACATTGTATTCATCGGGAACGCCGACGAAGAGCTGGGCTCGCTAGGCGGGATAATCTTCGCTCAGCGACACGCCGATTTGCTGCGCGATGTGGAGTACTTGATCACCGAAGGCTCAGACAACGTGCTCGACTCGACCGGCAAGGTGATCTACTTCGGCGTTGGTGTGTCGGAGAAGCGCACGTTCTGGCAGCGACTCACAGTCAACGGCGTTCCGTCGCACGGCTCACGACCGACGCCACAGAATCCCGTGCCGAAGCTCGTTGCTGCATTGTACAAGATCTCACAATGGCAGACGCCACTGCACGTCACGCCGGGCGTCGACAAATTCTTCCGCGACATTTCGCGGACTTATCCCCAGCCTCAGCGCGATTGGCTAGGGAACGTGCGAGTCGGATTGGAGAATCCTCGCGCCAGGGAGTGGATACTCAGCGACGTCATCTGGAACGCGGTTCTCAGAAACACGATTTCGCTGACTGGTCTCGCGGGCTCCAACAAGACCAACGTCATCCCGGGAGTCGCCACCGCCGAAATCGACATTCGCCTGCTGCCCGATCAGGACACCACCGAGTTTCGTGAGACGCTGAAGCGTGTGATCGGTGACACCGCTGTCCATCTCACCCATCTCGGCAACACCAAGCCTCCACTCGAAAGTCCGATCGACACGGATTTGTTTCGTGCGATCGAGCGCGCCGCGCACGACCGCGAGCCATCGGCATTCGTAACTACGCCGATGGAAACGGCGGCGACCGACCGGCCGACTTATCGCAAGCTTGGCATCACAACTTATGGGTTCAACCCGTTCAAGATTCCCCGAGCGGAGACCCAGCGCGGGATGCACGGGAACGATGAACGTCTCTCGGTGGAGAACGTCGGTTACGGGTTGCGCTTCTATTACGACATACTGCGCTACGCACAGTAGTCGCGCCGAGCCAGTGTCAGGCCTTATGCCTGAACGTGATACGACCCCGTGTCAGATCGTAGGGTGAGACCTCGAGCGTGACGCGATCGCCGGCGAGAACGCGGATTCTGAATCTGCGCATTTTGCCAGCAATTGTAGCGTGAACGTCGTGGCCGTTGTTCACCTGGACGCGGAACGTTGCATCAGGCAGTACTTCGGTAACGATACCTTCCAGCTCGATTGCTTCCTCTTTTGCCATAATCCTCCAACTAAACTGGTTAGTGAAAAAACAACGGGGCCGGTCTGGTGTTGTCCAGACCGGCCCCGCGTTACGATGTCGTGGCCAAGCTTCGGTTACGCCCCGATCTTGGTGACGTTCTCGGCTGCCGGGCCTTTCTGACCCTGCACAACGTCGAACTCAACACGCTCGCCTTCGGCAAGGGACTTAAAGCCCGAACCGTTGATCGACGAGTGATGAACGAAGCAATCCTTCTGTCCGTTCTCTGGCGTGATGAAGCCAAAACCCTTGGCGTCGTTGAACCACTTCACCTTTCCGGTGGTACGCATGCGCGGTACTTCCTCTGTGTTCGTCGGGAGTGCCGTGTTGCGGTACCAGTCCGACCCTGTTTGTTCGCGATCACTGTGATCGCATACCAAGCCATAATACCAAAAAAGACCTGGCAACACCCCAGGTCCCGTGCCGTATCTGGCTTGTTCTCGCGCAACCATTGCGCTTGAGAGTTTTAATCTACTTCACTCAGGACGTCCGGTCAATCAAGTCACGCGGTTTGGGCAGTCTTTTCGACCGACTTCACATAATCTGCCACCGTGTCAGCGTAAGCGTCGAACACCCCGCTCGGCACCGGCGCTCTGTGTCCAGTCACCATTGCCTTCATCATCGCCGCGTTTGCGACCGCTTTGCCCTTGTAGTGATTGTTGGTGACGATGTACGCGTCGCTGACGGTCGGATCAGCGGCGATTTCCTTCACTCGCTCCACCCACGGCGCGAGCTCCTGCGCTTTGTACAGGTAGTTGTAACGCTGCTCGACCGGTGCTTTGTCGCGGAACCAGTCCTTGTAGTTCCGCCCGTGCACGCGCACATAGGCAACGTGTGACGTGACATGCGCCGATGGCCCGATCGAGTTGTGATACATCGGTTGGTCGATGTTGACGAATCCGACTCCTTCTTCGGCGAGTGACGTCAGAAACTCCGGCGCCAGCCACGACGAGTGCCTGACTTCGACCACCAGCGGATACTGGCTGAATGTACGCACGACATCGCCCAGCCACTCTCTGCTTTCGTCGGTTCGCTTGAAGCTCCACGGGAACTGCAACAGCACCGCGCCCAGCTTCCCTCCATCCATCATTACGTCGAACCCGGCGCGAACCTGGTCCGCTTCTTCGGTCGTCCACGCCGTGTCGCGTTCATGGGTGAAGCGCTTCCACATCTTGGCAGTGAAACGGAAGTCGCGGTGATCCTGCACCCTTTTCACCCACGACGCCGCCGTTCGCGCCACCGGTGGACCATAGAAGCTGGAATTGATCTCGACGGTGTCGAAGAAATCAGCGATATAGCGAAGCGGGTCGAAGCGCGAAGATTTAGGCTGGGGATAGACGATTCCCTCCCAGTCCTTGTACATCCACCCGGCGGGACCGAACCGCAATTTCGCATGGGGACCGTTGGCGGCCCGCTGGGCTTTCCGACCCCCGCTACCGCCGCCCGATCGCTGCAACGCCATACCCGCATGAGTGCGGGTTCAGTGCCATGGTAGCCGATAGCGCCAGGTCTTCGCACATTCTTGGTGAATGCCATACGCTTTTCATATCGCCGACGTTTTCACCGATCACGTGTACGGTGGCAATCAGCTCGCCGTTCTGCCCGACGCGCGCGGACTCAACGACGAGCAAATGCAGTCGATCGCTCGTGAATTCAATTTCTCCGAGACTGTTTTTGTCTTTCCGCCACGTGAGAGTGTCAACACCCGGCGCGTTCGCATCTTCACGCCGCAGAAAGAGCTCCCGTTCGCCGGGCACCCGACAGTCGGCTGTGCATTTGTGCTGGCGACGATCGGCGAGGTCGGCCTCAATGGAGACGAGCAGCGTATCGTGCTCGAAGAAGGCGTGGGGCCGGTGCCAGTTTCAATTCGTACTCTCAACGGCAAACCGGTTTTTACCCAGCTGACGTCCGCCAGATTGCCCGAGATCAAGGATCCTCCGCCTCCGCCCGAAGTCCTTTGCGAGGTGTTGTCACTCGAGCCAAGCCACATCGTCGCTGACGACATGCTCGAGCCCGAGGCAGTGTCGTGCGGCGTCCCCTACCTGTTCATTCCAATCAAGAAGCCGGAGATGCTGTCATGGGTGAAAATTGACAGCGTCAAATGGGAACAGGCGCTGCGCGACTATTGGGCGCCGGAGCTGTACGTCTACAGCACGGAAGATTGGAGCAACATTTTCGAGGGCGGGCATATTCGGTCGCGCATGTTCGCGCCGGGGCTTGGCATCGGCGAAGATCCCGCTACGGGCAGCGCCGGTGCGGCGCTGGCCGGTTTTCTGGCGCTACGCTCTGACACGCGCGACGGCACCCTGAGGTGGAGCGTCGATCAGGGTGTCGAAATGGGCCGACCCAGCCGAATGGAGCTGGAAGTCGACCGCAAACGGGGCCAGCTGGCCGCGATTCGCGTGGGAGGAGCGTCCGTACTGGTGAGCTCCGGTACGCTTTACGTCGACGGTATGGCTATAGCCTGAACCGTCCGGCTGTTCACTCCAGGTAGTGATAGAGGCCGAACAGAGCCATCGCCGCGCCGCCGATGATGATGATTGTTCCGGCCGTTTCGCCGACGATCGCGCCGACAATCATCGCCCCGACTCCCACAGCCATCAACGCCACGTCCTGCCCCTGGTTCCGTCTCACCAGAGGCGCTGTCGCCTTGGTGGATGCGTCCACTTTTGCTTCGCTTACGCGAAAGCCGACTGCTGCTGACTGAAGCGTCGGGCCTTTCCCCGCATTGCCGGCGGTTTGCTGTGCGCTGGAAGACCCGGAAATCAAAGCGAGGGCACAAACACTGAGTGCCAGAAAGCGCATGTTGTTCTCCGTTCGAGGAAACGATTAGTCGGAAGACGGGTTGCGTCTTCTGTTTCAGGAATTCGGAGACGACTTGCGGCAATAAACGTGCACGATGCGCTCGTGCACGCGGGGCTTACTGGTTCCTGTCGCGGTAACGCCGGTCGCGATGACGCTCTGGAATGTCGACGGCGCCGCTTACAGCGGCGTAATCGATGTCCCCGCTGCCTTTCGAGTCAACGCGGAAATCCTTGCCGACCTTGTTGACATCGATTCCGCCGGAACCATCGCTGCGAACGATGACGGATCCCTGGACATCCGTCGCGTTGATTCCACCCGAGCCATCGCTCTCGACGATAAATGAGCCCGTCACGTTGCGCACGTCGATTTCACCGGAGCCGTCACTCACCCGCACGTCGCCGCGCACGTTCTCGATGGTGAGCGATCCGGATCCGTCAGTGATATGAACTGATTGCGCGCCGTCTACCAGCAGCTCACCTGATCCATCAGTCGCCTCGAGCTCACCGACGTTGTAGATCTTGGTGTCGCCGCTGCCGTCGGAGATGTCGGCGTTCATTCCTTGCGGCACCTGAATTACCAGGTCGAGCCCAGCCTCATAGTTGCCGTCGTTCCACCCGTTGTGCTCGGGGATATCTGCCTTGATGAACACTCGATCGCCTTGCCGCTCGGCGATCAACCGAATCTCATTGAGAAGACCCTGCGATGACGCGCGCGCGGTCCCGGTGACTTGTACCTGGCTCAATCCCTGTTTGCCTTCCACGCGCAGGCTGCCTGCTGCCGCTTCTACCTCAACAACGCGAGCGCCCGCCGCATTTACCGTCGCGTTTCTGGGTGCCGTGTACCCGCCCCATTGGGCGTGCGCCACCGATCCCATTAGAAAGGGGGTCGCTGCTACCGCCGCCCCGCGAAACTGACGCTTCATCAATACCACTCCGTTCGGGTGTGCAGGGTTAGACAACCCTACATCCTGTACGGTTTGAATGACGGACGGTTTCAGTGCAGAGGCTAGGGGACCAGGGAAAGCTTCCAGATGCCGTTTAACATGTCGGAGGCATACAGATGTCCGCCGGCGATCCGGACTCCCCACACGTAAGCCGACGGTCCATCGAGCAACCCGTGTCCGACTTCTCTTCCCTCCGCCGACAGATTGCAGCGGCCGAGAATATCTCGATTGCCCGCGTCGCACACCGACAAATCACCAGTGATGTCGATCGCCCGCACGCCACCGTTGTAGTAGGCTGCGTATAGAATTCCTCGGCTTTCGTCGACAGAGAAATTGTGAGTTCCGGCGCCAGCGATGTGGAAGAACGCCACCTCGCGTGGCGCTGACAGGTTGCTGACATCCACAACGTGGATGTCACCGCTTGATGATGCGCCGACGATGCCGGGGCCTTCCTGCCCGACGAATGCGTACCGTTTTTCGCCGGTGGCGTTCTTGTACCACCACACGTTGTGCGCTTCCCCACCGATTGTCGGCAGATTGCTCAACTCGACTGGATTCGAAGGCGTTCCTCCTCTGCCCCCGCCACCGATGTCCCAGATCTTGATACCCGCATCCCAGACGGCAATGAACAAGATTCCGTCGCGGACGAAGACGTCGTGCACATACGGCGATCCCATGGTCTGTGTGAAGACCTGCGTTGGAGCGGCCGGATCGGTGATGTCGACGATCACGAGTCTTGCCGAACCAGCGTTCCCGATGTCGACAGAAAGAAACGCGTACAGGCGTCCGTTTACGCGCTGCACTTCTGCCGTATGCACGCCCGGGTCTGTCAGCGCCGTTGTGTAGCGGCCAATCAGCTGCGGTTTGCGGGGATTGGCGAGGCTGTAAAGCATTATCGAGCCTGGACTGAACTCGGTCGCGACCACCAGCAGTTGACCGTCGTCGCTTGCCTGAACGTCGCCGAGCGTGACCGCGTTGGAGACGATGAGTGAATCGATCAGGATGGGCACGTTGCCGCTGACATCCCAGATTTTCACCGCGTTGCCAAAAGTCTCGCGACTGCCCCACGTCGTCGTGTACGCGACGTTGCCGAGCGACCAGACCTCGCCGGTGAAGCGGTCCGCGACCGGCCCGTTGCCGAGAACGCTGAGAGTTTGGGAAGTGTGTGGCGGCGGCTCCAGCGACTTGTTATCGCCGCCGCAGGCAACAGAGAGCACGGCGAGCCCAGGGAACAGAGTGGCCAGTGAGAATCTTTTTACGCTTTTCACGTCGAGGTATTCATTGGCGATTCCCTCAGTTCATGTCCGGCATACCCGGCATCTTCATACCCCGCATTTTTTTCGAAGTGCTTTCGGCGATCGCGGCGCCGTAGCGGCCCATTCGCATATGAGACATGCCGAGCGACATCTTCATGCCTGCCGACAGACTCCAGATCGTGGTCGCCCCGTAAAACGACCGCGGATCAAATCCCGAAGGGCGGAGCGTCGGGCTGACGCGCGCACGCGCGAGTTCAACGAACGGCTCGAGCGCGAGTGTCCTGACGGGCTGAAGTGCGAACGCCGCGCGAGCGGTGATTATCGTCCACCGCGATCTGCCGGAAATACTCAAATCGGTTGCCGGAACTGGCGCACGAAACTCGTTGAGCAGTCTCTGCTCGTCGGGGCGTTCCGTGCGCTCGATGCGGAGCGCGCCGTTCACCCGATCGTAGTTTGCCCATGTCTCGGCGAGCAGCGATGTGAAGGTGAAGGTCTTCTGGGACCCCGCGAAGTCCGCTGTGCGCGCCCACTCGAGGAGGGCGTATCCCGAGTGCTGCGCGTCTTCCAGGCGAACCGAAGCGCTTTGCTTCCGCTGGTCGGCACCGCCACCGGCGGGATTCTCCGGAGACTTCACTCGCGCGTAGCTCGTCTGAAACTCTCCCTGAGACCAGGGGACGAATGTCACGCGGCCTGACCATGAATCCCAGTATCGATCGTGATTTGGCGGATCACCCGGGCCGGTCGGCTCGTCCCCGTTGAACGAGCTCGCCTCGAAAGTCCATCCGCGAACTCGTAGCGCGCCGATGGCAACCGCGCGCTCGAGCACCTGCGCGAGATGGTGGTTGATTGGATACTTCTCGAATGGTCTCCCCATCGGGTCGTCCGTCCCAAACGCGGCGAATCCCTTCCCGATTGCTAATGACAACGCGCCCGACTGAGCGGCTCCCAAACGTTTCATGGAGACCAGCATCAGCTCGTGGAGGTAGGTGTGTGGATGACGGCGATCGATGTAGCCCTCGCCGTAGATCCCCGGTGTAAGCTCGCCGCGATCGATCGTGGCACCCTCGAGATTGAGAGTCGCTTTGAGCGAGAGCAAATCATGCCACGGATTGATCGTGCTCATTACTGCCGGCTGCGTGAGGTAACCCTCGGTCAGATCGTGATTGTGAATGGCGGGCGAGATGCGCGTCACGACTCCGATTGCCTGCGCGCCGATGTCGATCACTGAATTGCGATCTTGCGTGGCCTGGCCGCTCAACGGCCCGGGGATCAGTCCCGGCGTGAGAAGGAGCAAAACCAATCCTGTAAAGCGCAGCCTTCCGCGTTGACGCGAAAGCCGCGCGAGAAACTCTGAAATCAATGTTTTATGGGTAGCCGAGAACTGTGGAGCGCAGTATTGTTTGTTCGAATATCGCATTGGGGAAAGCTGCATGCTCAACCAGGTACGAATTGCAGCCTCGACAGCGATTGCGGTCACATCCATCGCGATCGGCACTGCCGCGCATGCACAGCAAGCGGCGCCGGCGGCCGGCGTACCGCCTGGACCGGCAGTGAACGATGTCGCGCCTGACTTCTCGCTGGCCGGAGCCGATCGCTATGGCTTGCTCAAGACTCCCGTCAAGCTATCCGATTACCGCGGTCGCACCGTCGTTCTCGCCTTCTTTTTCCAGGCACGGACCAAGGGCTGAACGATCCAAATGGAGGCGTACCGTGATCAGTACGCCACGCTCTTCAACAACGGCCGCAACGTAACCGTCATCGGAATAAGCGTTGATCCTGATACAGCGCTGGCATCGTGGGCACGGGATGAAGACTTCCCGGTGGTGTTCGCCAGCGATCCGGGTGGAAAGGTCGGGCAGTTGTACGGCGCCTTCGACGCCAAGAACAAGCTCGACAACCGCTCATTGTTCGTAATTCGACCCGACGGACGCGTTGGCTATGTCACGAAGCCGTTCAAGGTGTTGACACCTTCAGCGTACACAGAGCTGGGTGCCGTGGTGGACAGCCTATCCCCACCGAAGGCTGATACGGCGAAGTAAAACGGGAAGCGCGAAGGGGGACGGAGGAAGCGGATTGGCTCTCCGCTCTTCCCGCTTCCCGCCGCCCGCCTCCCGCCTACAGCGCTTTCCTGATCGCGGCGTCCAGATCCTGCTTTCCGCCGAGTCCGGTGTAAACCACCCGCCCCATCTTGTCGAGCACCACGACGTACGACGTCGCCGGCGCATCGAAGGCACCCGCGGCTTTCCCTTCAGTGTCGTAGAACGTGTCGTGCGGGAGCGGATGCGCGGCCAGCCATCGCCGCACCTTTTCCGGCGACTGATTAATGGCGACAGCGAGCGCGATGAACTTCACGCGCTTGCCGTACTTCTTCTCCGTCTCGAGCAGCGTCGGCATCAGCTCACGACAGTTCGGGCACCACGTCGCCCAGAACTCGATCAGCACCGGCACCTTGCCGATGTAGTTGTTCAGATCGACGGCCTTCCCGTCGAGCGCATGGACGGTGACGGCCGGTGCCTTCGCTCCAACGTCGATACCCAGATCCTGCGCCTGCATAACGCCAGATCCCGCCAGCGCAAACACACCCAGAAACGCTAACGTTCTTCCCTTTATCGCCATTCCAATGTGTCCCTATGCGTGCAGCGGATAGCGGTCAGCCAGCTGCTATCAGCGCCAAGCGGTGTAGTTCGTTGTTAGGTCCGCAGTCCTGTCAGATGAGCAGCTGGCCCATCTGCACAAGGTAATACTCCGCAACCGCCAACATGATCAACGCAAATAATCGCTTCACCCATAACATCCACGCACCTGCCTTCGGCAGTCGCGCTACAGTCCCGCTGAACAGACCAACCACCACCAGCAGCGCACACATCCCGAGCGAGAACACGAACAGGTAGATGAAGCCAAGCACTCCACTCTTAGTCGTCGACACCCACGTTAGCACCGCTGCCATGACAGGCGCTGAACAAGGTGCGGCGACGAGACCGGATACCGCACCCATCACGAACACGCCGTAAAGACCACCGGCTTCGCCAGCCATGGAAGCCCGCGTCAACAGCCACGATGGAACCCGAACCGGTACAACGTCGAGCATCGCCAGCGCCGCGAGGATGAGGAGATTGGCCATCGCGAAGTAAAGCCAGGGATTGGTGCTGACTGATCCGAAGATCGTCCCGGTGAGCCCCGCGAACAGCCCCAGCGATGCGTAAGCCAGCGCCAGACCCAATACATAAGTGAATGTCAGCGCAACGGTGCGCGTGCGACGGCGCGGCAGAACGCTTACCGAGCTGCCGCCTACAATCGCCGCCGTGATCGGAATCATTGGATAGATGCACGGCGCCAGACTCGTCAGCACACCGGCGATGAAAAGAATGGGCAGCGCGGTGAGCGGGTTCGACGACAGCTGATTCGAGATGTGCGAGAAATCCACTTGGTCGGTGCCGGAAGCAGAAGAGGGATGCTATTCCGACGCATCCCTCTTTGCAACGCTTTATCCGCCGTCTACGCTATTTACGCGTGAGTATCTCCTCGAACAGATCGATCGCGCGTGGATCGTTGGACTGACTCAACCAGAACATCGCCTTCTTCCGGATCTCGGGGTCCTTGTTGGTCTTCGCTATCGCAATCAGCGCCGGCACACCTTCCTCGCGAGGGCGCTGGGACAACGCGAAAACTGCCTGCTCGCGAACTTCACGATCGACGGCGTTGTCAACAACCAGGTCGGATAAACCACGCGTCGCCTGATCGCCCGCTGCCTGCCCCAACCAGAACACAGACTGGGTTCTTGTCCTCCTCGGCACGTTTTGATTGCGGGCGAGCTTTATCAAGGACGGCCAGATGTCGGCGCTGTCGGCGAGGGTGGCGGGGAAGATTGCCTTCTCGCCAATGCTCCCGCGATCCTGCTGCGCGAGCGAGACCAGATAGTCTGCCGCTTCACGCGACGACACGTTGCCGAGGTCGACCACGTCGCTGCCAGCCGGGCGCCAACGACCACCGACATAGAATCGGAGATCGCTGATCTCGCCATTGCGAAGATCGAGTACCAGGCGCCCAGGTCCCATGCTGCACTCGTCGTCGTATTCCACGTCGCGCGAGCGGCTCCAGTTGTCGCCCCATGTCGTCCGCCCACGGCCTCCACGATGCCAGATCGAGTTGCCGTTACCACAGATTCCCGGACGCGGCGCGAATGACATCCGCACCGTTCCATTCGAGACGCGAGCCACTCGGGTGGCAATGCTCTGACCGCCGACCGGTGCTGCCGCGGCAAGAGATGCGAGAGCGGCAAATGCCGCCCCCGCAACCAGTCTCATCGTATGCGTTTTCATCTGTTGATCAGGTCCAGCAGGAATTGCTGCACGCGCGGATCTCGTGACTGACCGAGCCAGAAGATTGCTTTCTTGCGCAACTCAGCATCCTTCTCATTCTTGGCGATATCGAAAAGCTTGTCGACAGCAGCCCGCTCCTTCTGACGCTGCGACAACGTGAAGATGATCTGCTCCTTCATCTCGGCGTCGCCCATCCGGTCGTAAAGCTGCACCAGCTCCGGAATCGCTACACCTGACTGACCCGCCCAGAACAGAGCCTTCTTGCGCAGCTCGATGTCTTCCTTGGTGTTGAGCGCGATTCCCATCAGCCACTGCTCGTTGCCGGCGCCTCGCTGCTGCGAGAGCGAAAACAGAATCTTCTCTTTGAGATCCTCATTGCCGATTCGCGAATAGAGATTGCGCAGAAACTCCGTATTCTCGCTCGAGCGACGCTGGCCGAGCCAGAAGATTGCTTTCTCGCGCAGCTCCGATGACTCGCTCTCCCTCAGCGCGAAGTCGCGCAAAGTCTGTTGCGCTCTCGGCTCGTTCTGCTGAGACAGTGAGAACAATGCCTTTTCCTTGATGTTCTCGTCGGAATTGCCGCGTAGAATCTCCTCGAGCAGCCCGGTTGAGCCAGGCACCTGCGATAACCAGAACACCGCCTGCTCGCGAACTTCCTGATCCGGATCGCTGCGCGCGACATTCATCAGAATGTTTGCCGTTTCATCCGTTCGCTTCTGCGATACGAGGAACACTGCCTTGCGACGCAGACCCGCCGAGCACGGATCGCGGCGCTCCAGCACCTTCTTGAGGATGGGCATCGCGCGATCCGCATCCATCTGCATCAGCGCATTCAGCGCTGCGATGCGATCATCGTTGTCGTCGTCGTCCGAAGGACAGCTTTGACCTTGCCGCGGATTGTTGTCAACCGAACCGTTGCCACCTTCTGCCTTGGAGCTGATGTCCGCGGCGCACGACTCGTCACCACGTTTGGCCAACTCACCGCAGACGCGCGTCAGCAATGTCGCTCCGTCAGATTTTGCCACTGCCGGATAACGAAGCTTCAGCTCCTTGAGCCGATCGCGCGCTGCATTAAGATCGTCCTCGTCGCCGCTGCGATACAGCGAGTACGCCTCGTAGTACATCGCCTGACCGGCGTAAGCCGACTGCGGATAACGCTCTGGAATGCGGTGGAAGATCTCAGCGGCGCGCTTGTAGTCGCCCCGCGACATTGCCTCACGCGCCAACCTGTACAACGAATCTGCTGGATCAGCTTTCGCCCACGGCTCCGGCGGAAGCGGATTGGCCTGCTGATCGAGCGACGCGAACTCGCCGCTCAGTTGCTGGTTCGTCGCGGCGAATCCCGACCGCGCGAAGCTCGAGTCATATGTGGAAGGGCTGACTGGAGCTTTGCCGACTCCAACCGCCGACGAAATTATTGCTGCTGCCGTGAGTAGTGTTCTCATAGTCATTGAAGGGTCCTCAACTGCCATGCTGCGCGCCAGCAGGAATCGCGGTGCGCAGCCTCGTCATTACATGGTCCTGCTGAAGCGTTTTTTCAATCAGCTCACGATCCTGCGGCGTGCTGCCGGGCGATAGCTGCTGGACGATCTGGACAAGAACCAGCTCCAGGTCCTGCAGCAACGGCCGACGCTGCTGATCGGCGCCAACTGGAGAGTCGAGCAACAGACGCGTGTTGGTGAGCAGCTGGCGGGCCCATGTTCCCAGCTGTGCATCCATCTGCTGATCGGCGATCGAACGACTTCTGAATGAGGTCAGCAGGGCTTCTGCTTCGCTCAGATACTGCACTGTGGTGAGTTGGTAAGCCGAGGCTGAGCCATTGATCGAAGGTGGCGCGACCACCGCGACCCGCGTCGCGCCGCCGCGGTATCCACCAACGCCTTGCTCGTGAGTCTGAATCCGAGCTCCACCGTTTGCGCTCGGTGTCGATTGTGTTTGCGACGGCGAGGTGCTTCCCGACTCTGCCGGTGACTCTCCGGAATTCGTTTGCTCCGGCGTCACCGTCACTGGCGGCTGTGGAATCGTGCCGCTTGCGACCTGTGGCGTCGGTGTCGACGCAGTCCAGCGGCCGATGCCGACACCCGTCGCGACGAGAAGCATCGCTGCCGCCGCCGCACCGAGCCACACCCTGGTGCCAAACCGTCTCTCGGAATGCGGAGCATGCGTTCCGCCACCATAGACCACGCGCGGTCCTGCTGCGCGCTTCGCCTGAATAGCAGTCCACATCTCCTCGCGCGGTACCCGCGCCGGCGGCGCGTTATAGCTCTGCGCCGACTTCCTGAGAAACTTCTCGAAATTGTATTCGGTCATGACACCCACTCCGGTGCGAAGTCCGCCAGCATGACGCGCAATTTGCTTCTCGCCTGAAACAGGTGCGATTTGGATGTCCCAATCGGGATACTCATCGTCTCACTTATTTCTTCGTGCGTGTAGCCTTCCACGTCGTGCATCACGAACACTGTTCTGTATTTCTCCGCCAGCGAGTCGATTGCTCTCGCCAGTCTCTCTTTCAGGTCCGGCTCCGCTTCATCCCTCGCGAAACCGACCG
>DASUZC010000051.1:0-19877 GCA_036377095.1 Gemmatimonadaceae bacterium | reverse complement strand
GAGAGATCGTGTTCGATCCCGCGTACGAGAAGAATCCCCTCGTCAACGCGATGTGCGTCGGGTTGATGCACGAAGAGGATCTCATCCGCGCCAAGGCCGAGGGCGTCGGCAATCCGATCATGGCAGTAGGTGCCCGCACCGGGCGGGATGGCATTCACGGAGCGTCATTCGCATCGGAAGACCTCTCGGAAGCAAGCGACGCCAAGCGTCCACGCATACAGGTCGGGGATCCGTTCACCGAGAAGCTGTTGCTGGAAGCAAGCCTCGAGTTGATCAAGAGCGGTCACATCGTGGCGATTCAGGACAAGGGCGCAGCGGGTTTGACATCCTCGTCCGCTGAGATGGCGGAGCGCGGCGACGTCGGCGTGACCATCGATGTCACCAAAGTGCCGACGCGCGAAAGCGGGATGACTCCGTATGAGATTCTGCTCAGTGAATCGCAGGAGCGGATGCTCGTAGTGGCGAAGAAGGGGCACGAGGACGCCGTTCGCGAGATCCTGACGAAATGGGATCTGACCGCCGCAGTGATTGGAGAAGTCATCAGCGAGCCTGTGTATCGCGTCACTGAGGGATCACGCGTCGTGGCGGAGTTTCCGGGCTCGCGCCTGGTGACAGACTGTCCGAGTTATTCGCCGGCAGCACGAGAATCCGCGGAAATCGCGGAGCTGCGCGGGATCGATCCCTCATCGATCCCGGAGCTTCCGGAGGAGAAGGATCACTGCTGGACCCTCGAGAAACTGCTCTCCAGTCCTACCATAGCCAGTAAGACATGGGCGTACCGCCAGTACGACTCTACCGTGCGCACCAACACTGTCATCGGTCCCGGCGGTGATGCGGCAGTACTGCGGATTCGCGGAACCAACAAGGCGATCGCGGTAAAGACGGACTGCAACGGACGCTACGTCTATCTCGACCCGCGCGCCGGCGGTCGCATCGCGGTCGCGGAAGCGGCGCGCAACGTTGCATGTACAGGCGCTCGGCCGATGGCGATCACCAACTGTCTGAACTTCGGTAATCCGACGCGTCCCGAAGTATTCTTCCAATTCAGGGAAGCAGTTGCCGGAATGGGCGAAGCATGCCGGGCACTTGGCACACCGGTGACCGGCGGGAACGTATCGCTTTATAATGAAAGCCCGCTGGGCGCGGTTTATCCCACGCCAGTGATCGGAATGGTTGGCTTGATCGACGACCTCGCGCATATAACCCGCTCATCCTTCCAGCACGATGGAGATACCATCCTGCTGCTCGGTGAGATGGGCGGCGAGCTGGGAGGCAGCGAGTATCTCGCTGTAATTCATGGCGAAGTCGCCGGAGCACCGCCTCGTTGCGACGTCGAGCGCGAGAAAGCCGTCATCGACGCCCTGCTCGAATCGATTCAAAGCGGGACAATCAGCTCCGCGCACGATTGCAGTGATGGAGGGCTTGCGGTTGCTCTCGCCGAATGCTGCGTCGCCAATCCCGATTGCGAGACCGGCGCGGAAATCGATCTCTCACAACTGAATGGGTTGGCGGACCGCGCCATACTCTTCGGCGAGACGCAGGGACGAATCATCGTCTCGAGCCCGGTACCTGAGCGCGTGCTGGAGATCGCCGCGCAGCGCGGTGTGCCCTGCGCGCAGATCGGTCGCGTGCGGAGGCACTACAACATGCTCGAGATCACGCTGCCAAAAGGATCGTTGCGTGCACCCCTGGCGCATTTGCACCGCGCGTACCATGACACAATTCCATCGATCATGAATCGAACACCCGAGCACGCAACCTTCGACGAGCTATCCCCGGTGGCGGCCCACTGATATGTGCGGAATCTTCGGCATCTACGGACACGATCACGCGGCGGCGATGACGCATCTTGGCCTCTACTCGCTGCAGCATCGGGGACAGGAATCGACCGGCATCGTTGCCGTCGACATAGAGCTTGGCGCGCGCGCGCTCAAGAAGATGGGATTGGTCTCCGAGGCAATAACGGCGGGCGATGCGCAGAACCTGCGCGGTGACATCGCTATTGGACACACGCGTTACAGCACGGCGGGGTCATCCACCATAGAAAACGCGCAGCCGGTTCTCGCCCGCGTGCGCGATGGACACATAGCGCTCGCCCACAACGGCAACCTCACCAACGCCAGCGAGCTGCGCCGTGAGCTCGAGGACGTCGGCTCGATCTTCACCTCGACGATGGATTCAGAGGTGCTCGTGCATCGGATGGCGCGCTCGAACGCCGAGAAGCCGGAAGAGCGGCTTGCCGATGCCTTGCAGTCGGTTGAGGGAGCGTACTGTCTCGTCGTCGTAGTAGGTCGGACTTTGCTCGCCGCCCGCGATCCAAGAGGATGGCGCCCGCTGGTTATGGGCAGACTCGGCGACGCAGTCGTCTTCGCCTCCGAGAGCTGCGCGCTGGATCTGCTTGGCGCAACGCTCGAGCGCGAAGTACAGCCCGGAGAGATCATCGTCGTCGATAGCGACGGCATGCGCTCGATTTCGCCGCTGGAGAAAAAGGAATCGCGCAAGTGCGTCTTCGAGTTCGTCTATTTCTCGCGCCCGGACAGCTACGTTTTCGGCGGTTCTGTGGATCGGGCACGGCGAGAGCTCGGTCGTCGTCTGGCGCGTGACTTCCCTGCGCCGACAGCCGATCTGGTTTTCAGCGTGCCCGACTCGTCCAACTCTGCCGCGCTCGGCTTCGCCGAGGAATCCGGTCTGCCGCTGGAGCTGGCACTGATTCGTAACCACTATGTTGGTCGCACGTTCATTCAGCCGACTCAAACCGGGCGCGACGCCAAAGTGAGAGTCAAGTACAACGCCGTCCGCGAAGTTCTCAGTGGCAAGAGCGTCGTGATGGTTGACGACTCGATCGTTCGTGGCACCACAACTCGCGGTCTTGTCAACATGGTGCGGGCGGCTGGGGCACGCGAGGTACATTTGCGCGTGAGCTCATCACCGGTCACCGGTCCGTGCTATTATGGCATCGACACTCCGACCCGCGAGGAGCTGATCGCTGCCAACATGAGCATCGATGAGATCACGCAACACGTGGGAGCCGATACACTCGGCTATCTCACGCTCGATGGCATGCTCGAGTCAGTGCCCGGGGGCCCGTCCGGATTCTGTCACGCCTGCTTCTCCGGCGATTATCCGACGCCGCCTCCCGCCGATCCGGAAAAGCTGCGCTTCGGCTGTGGCTGCTGACGGAACCGATGCCGCAAGCGGTCTACTTCTTCGGCAACGGGTCCGCCGAGGGGACGCGAGACATGACGAGCGTCCTCGGCGGGAAAGGTGCCAACCTCGCCGAGATGACCAACCTCGGCGTCCCCGTCCCTCCGGGGTTTACTATCGCTTGCAGCGAATGCGTCGAGTATCTGCGTAGCGGGAAGTACTCCGACAAGCTGCGCGCGGAAGTCGAAGGCAATGTCGCACGGCTCGAGGAGGCGACCGGGAAAAAACTCGGCGACCCGAAGAATCCGTTGCTCGTGTCTGTCCGGTCGGGTGCGCCTGTCTCGATGCCGGGAATGATGGAGACAATTCTCAATCTCGGGCTCAACGATCGCTCTGTCCTCGGGTTGGCCGAGCAGAGCGCTAATCCCCGCTTCGCGTACGACTCGTTCCGTCGCTTCATCCAGATGTACGCGAACGTCGTCCTCGGCGTCCCGATGGCCGACTTCGAGCATCTTCTCAAAGCGAAGCGCATGACTGCCGGCGTGAACACGGACGCCGAGCTGAACGAAAACGAGCTGCGCAATCTGACGGAGGAGTACAAGGCCGTCGTTCGCAATCGGACCGGTAGTGAGTTTCCCCGCGATCCGGTTGTGCAGCTGTGGGGCGCGATCGAAGCAGTTTGGAAGAGCTGGACGCTCAAGAAGGCGCGTGACTACAGAAAGGTCAACGGAATTTCCGAAGATCTCGGCACGGCGGTGAGCATTGTGGCGATGGTGTTCGGAAATCTGGGCGACGATTCAGGCACAGGCGTCGCATTCACACGCAATCCGTCCACTGGCGAGAAGAAGTTCTACGGAGAGTTTCTCGTCAATGCACAGGGCGAAGACGTTGTCGCCGGCCTGCGCACGCCTCTCGACATCGATGACATGGCGGGAAGCCTTCCCGACGCCTATCGGGAATTGATGGAGACCCAGGAGCGACTCGAGAAGCACTATCGTGACATGCAGGACCTCGAGTTCACCGTCGAGCGCGGGAAGCTTTATCTGCTGCAGACGCGCAGTGGCAAGCGCACCGCCGCCGCCGCAGTGCGCATCGCCCGGGAAATGGTGACAGAAGGGCTCGTCGACAAGATCGAGGCTGTGCGACGAGTGCCGGCTGCGCAGCTGGATCAGCTGCTGCATCCGATTATCGATCCGACGATTCGCGCGACACCGTTATGTCTGGGACTGCCCGCCAGTCCTGGCGCGGCGAGCGGTCGCGCGGTTTTTGATCCGGACACCGCCGAGCAACGCGCTCACGCCGGTGAGAACGTCATCCTCGTGCGCGAAGAGACAACGCCCGAGGATTTTCACGGCATCGTCGCGGCGAGGGCAGTACTGACGGCTCGCGGTGGTATGACCAGCCACGCAGCAGTGGTCGCGCGCGGCATGGGGAAATGCGCGATCGTCGGGTGCAAGGACATCGCCGTCGACGCAGACCACAAACTCTTCAGTGTCAACGGCACTCAGATCGTCGAAGGCGACTGGCTCACGCTCGACGGTGCGACCGGTAGAGTGTTCGCGGGCGATCTTTCGACGATTCCCAGCGAAGTAGTGAGAGTGACGAGCGGCACGCTGAGCCCGGCTCAGGCGCCGCTCTATCGTTCCTATGCGGATCTGCTCGGCTGGGCAGACGAAGTGCGCAGACTGCGCGTGCGCGCCAATGCCGACACACCGAGGGACGCGCGGATTGCGCGCAGCTTCGGCGCGGAAGGAATCGGACTCTGCCGGACCGAGCACATGTTCTTCGAGGGCGATCGCATTACTGCGATGCGCGAGATGATCGTCGCGCGTGAGGAAGGCGGTCGCCGACGCGCGCTCGCCAACTTGTTGCCGATGCAGCGCGCCGACTTCGAAGGGATTTTCGAGGCGATGGACGGATTGCCGGTGACGATACGTCTGCTCGATCCGCCACTGCACGAATTCCTGCCGCATGGCGGCGAAGAGACCAAGTTGCTGGCGCGCACGCTCGACATGCCGCGCGCCGACCTCAATCGCATCATCGAGTCGTTGCGCGAGACGAATCCAATGCTGGGTCATCGCGGCTGTCGTCTGGGGATTTCTTACCCGGAGATTACAGAGATGCAGGCGCGCGCGATTCTCGAGGCAGCAGTGCGTGCCATGCGGCGGGGAATCGTCGTCAAACCCGAGATCATGATCCCACTTGTTTCAACGGTCAAGGAATTCGACAATCAGCGCGCTATCATAGAGGATGTCGCTGAGAAAGTCCTGGGTGGGATGGGCGAGCGCATCAATTATTTGATCGGGACGATGATCGAGCTTCCGCGCGCTGCGCTCACCGCGGCACAGATTGCGCAGTCTGCAGAGTTCTTTTCGTTCGGAACTAATGACCTTACGCAGACTACAATGGGCCTAAGTCGGGACGATGCGGGTCGATTCCTTCCTTCTTACATTGATCGGGGTATCTTAGCAGACGATCCTTTTCAGGTGCTTGACACCGAAGGGGTAGGAAGACTCGTAAGGATCGCTGTTGAGGATGGGCGAAGCGTTCGCCCGAACATCAAGTTGGGCATCTGTGGGGAGCATGGCGGCGAGCCACGCTCCATTTCTTTCTGCCACCAAGTCGGTTTCGATTATGTGTCGTGTTCACCTTTCAGGATTCCGATCGCGCGCTTAGCCGCCGCTCATGCCGCTCTTGACGCGTAAGCTGGCGCGCCAGCGCCACATGGAATTGATGCCGGCGGGATCTCTCCCGGCGGCGCGGGTGCAGCATGCGCGTCCGCTGCGCATTGCGCTCGTCACCGAGTACTACTACCCGCATCTCGGCGGCATCTGCGAGCACGTGCATTTCTTCGCTCGCGAAGCGCGGCGCTTCGGCCACCAGGTCGACATCATCACGTCGAACATTCCGGGAGCGCGACCAGAGCCACACGTCGTGCGCATTGGCAAGAGCCAGCCTGTCTACGCAAACGGATCGCAGGCGCGCTTCACGTGGGGTTTCGAGCTGCGCAAAACCCTGCGCCGCGTTTTCAGCCTCGGGCAGTACGACATCATTCACGTGCATTCGCCACTCAGTCCTGTCCTGCCCGTTCTGGCAATTGAAGAAGCCAATTGCCCTGTAGTCGGGACGTTCCACACCTATTTCGATAATTCGATCGCGTACGCGATTGGCAGACGATACTTCCAGAAGCGACTCGATGAGCTTGCTGCCGCGATCGCGGTCTCGCATTCGACCACCATCGCGCTCAATCGATACTTCGAAGCGAATTGGACGATCGTTCCAAACGGCATCGACACGGACGTCTTCAACCCGCACGTTCCCCGCCCCGCCTCGGTACGGACCGACGTCCCGGTCATCCTCTTCCTCGGCAGGTTCGATCCGCGCAATGGTCTGACCACACTGATCGAATCGTTCAAGAAAGTGCGCGGCAGAAATCGACAGGCGCAGCTGGTGGTGGTTGGCGATGGTCCGCTTCGCAAGCATTACTACAACGCCGCTGGCGGCGACCCGGATATAACTTTCGTTGGCTCTGTATTGGGTGGACGCCCCGGTTACTACGCCCACAGCGCCATGTATGCCTGCCCAACGACGAAGGCTTCGTTCGGTATCACTCTGCTCGAATCGATGGCGTGCGAGACGCCGGTGATCTGCTCGGACATCTACGGCTTCCGCGACGTTGTGAAGCACGAGCGAGAAGCACTGATGGTGCACTGTGGTGATCGAGAGGCTCTCGCCGACGCGATGGTCAGACTGCTCGACGATGAGACATTGAGGGCGCGCCTCGGTAAGCGTGGCAGACAGGAAGCACAGCAGTACTCGTGGACAAAGGTTACTGAAGCAGTGTTGGATATCTACACGGCAGTACTGGGAAGGGGCACGCGCGAATGATCGGGTTTGCTCTTATCGGAGTGTCGGTAATTGGGGGAGCCATTCACGGGGCGTTCCATCGCAACAGCCCGCTGTTCGGCCCGACGCTCGGCCGGATTCCCAGCGATCGAAAGGTCGTCGCACTTACCTTCGACGACGGGCCGAATCCCGACGCGACGCCGGTGATTCTGGAGACGCTGCGAAAGAAAGGCGTGCGCGCCACGTTCTTCGTGCTCGGCAGTCACGCTGAGCGGTGGCCGGAACTTGTACGGCGCATCTCGTCCGAAGGTCACCAGCTCGGCAACCACGGCTACTTCCATCGTAAGCTGCAGTTCAAGAGTCCGTTCTACGTGAGCCGCGACATTCGCCTCGGCATCCGCGCAATCAAGCGCGCCGGAGCACCAGCACCGAGATACTTCCGCGCACCTCACGGATTCCGCAGTCCGTGGACGACGCCTATCGCCAGCTCTTACGGCGAGAGGACAGTGGGATGGTCGCTTGGCGTGTGGGACAGCGATCGGCCGGGCGCTGACGAGATTGTGAAGCGTACTCTCGAAGGGGTCTCGCCTGGATCGATTATCCTGCTGCATGACGGCGACGGCTACAACCCGGACGGCGATCGGATGCAGACGGCTGCCGCGCTACCGATAATCATCGATCGTCTGAAAGAAGAAGGCTACGAGTTCGCGACGCTTCCGACTGAATGAGCCCTAAGCTGAAGAAGGGAATCCGCTGGGCAATCTCCCTGGCGATCCTTGTCTTCCTCGTTCTTTTTGCCCGCACAATCGATTGGCACGCAGCGTGGAACTCGATGCGGCACGCATCGCTTCCACTTCTGGCTGCGGCCATCCTCGTCAACATTCTGTCGGTCATCATCAAGGCCGTCCGCTGGTGGCTGTTCCTGCGGCCGATCGGAATCACGTCGCTTCCACTAGCCATCCGCGCCACGGTCGCCGGGGCCGGACTCAACAACGTGTTGATTGCGAGTGGTGGCGACGCTGCGCGCGTCGTTTTCGTGTCACGTGTTACGGGTGTAGCGAGCTCGACGGTTCTGGCAACGATGGCGCTCGAGAAACTGTTCGATCCGATCGGCTTTGTCTTCCTCCTCGTGTTCGGCGTGTTGGTGTTCGAGCTTCCGGCGCAGTTCGAGGCGTGGAAGGTACCGGCCGAGATACTGCTGGTGGTGATCGTCGCGCTGCTTGCGTTCTTCGTTTACGCAACGCGACGCATGAAGCCCGAGCACGTTCCGGAGCGTCGCGCCAAGCCGCGAACATTAAAGGGGCGGATCAGGGCTTACTTCATCACCTTCGGTCAGACGGCGGGAAGACTGGCGACCGGTCCGCGGTTTCTCGCCGCGATTCTGCTCTCATTGGCGTCGTGGGCATGTCAGCTCTGGACGTTCGAGTTGGCTGCTGATGCCGCCCACGTCACGATGCCCCTGGCGGGTAGTCTTGCCTGTTTGCTGGCGATCAACGTCGGACTGATTTTGCGGGCGACGCCCGGCAACGTCGGCTTCTTCCAGTTCGCGTACGCTCTGATGGCCGAGCAGTTCGGCGTAGCGCGAACCGATGCCATCGCGGTCTCTCTACTCATTCAGACGCTGCAGATCATTCCGTTGACTCTGCTCGGCATCGCGCTGGCCCCCGAGTTCATTTTCCGGCGCGGCAAGAAGGACAAGGAAACTGAGGCGGTGGCGAAGAAGATCGAGGAAGAGAAGGCGACGCACTATGGTCCGCTTTCCACCGCCGACGAAGTACTGAAACGAGCCGACAAAGCCGGCGTCGTCCCGAAAACCTGATCGACTACGCCTGCCCGCGCTGCAGGAAGCGGATGAATTCGAGGGGATCGCGCGTCAGGCCCGAGAAGGTCGCGCGAACCTTCCCTTCACTATCGACGATTGCGTAGAGCGGCAGAGCGACAGTCCCGAAGCTCTTCTCCTGGAACGCCTGCTGCCGTTCGTACACAGGACCTTCACCGTCGGTATAAAGCCGCGCCAGCACGAATCGATTCAGCTCCGCGCTGACGTCAGGACGACTGAAAATGTTTGCTTCCATCCAGCGGCAGTTGGTGCAGGTGTAGCCGGTAAAGTCGACGAATACCAGTTTGCCCGACGTACGCGCTTCGCTGACTGCTTTCTCGTAATCGTTGAGGATCCACGATTCCACGCCGACCTCGGTGCCGGCCATGTTGACGGCGGCGACTGCCGGCGGCAGGAATGCATCGAGCTGTCGAATCGGTCTTCCCCCGATCGCCGTACCGAGCCAGACCGCTACCAGGAGAGCGACGGCACCTGGGGCGAACGCGGTCAAACGCACCGGCGTGCGGCGAGCCACGTCGCGCGACAGATAAATCGCGGCGACCACGGCGAGCGCAGTCCACAGCGCGAGCACTACCGAACGCGTGAAGATTCCCCAGCCAAGCACCAGATCGGCGTTCGACACGAACTTGATCGCTGCCGCCACCTCGAGCAGCCCAATCAGTACGCGAAGAGTTTTAATCCATTCGCCGCTGCGCGGAAGCCGTGCGACGTAACGCGGCGCGATCGCCAGCATGACAAAGGGAATCGCAAACGCGGTCGAATAAACGAACATGCCGATAATCGGCGTGATCCAGGATCCCTGCGCCGCAAGCACGAGCAATGTTCCCACGAACGGCGCTGTGCAGGTAACCGACGTCAACGTGAACGTCGCGCCCATCATGAGAGCGCCGAGTGAACTGTCGCGCGAGCGCGCGCTGGCGGAACGATCCGCCGCGGTCAGCCATCGCCATGGCAACCTGAGCTCGAACCAGCCGAAGAGATTGGCAGCGAACGCGAGGAAGAGAACGGCGAGAGCAAGATTTACCGTCGGATCGGAGGCAAATCTCGTCAACCCTGCAGCACCGAAAACGCCGGCGAGCACGAGGCCGAGAATCGTGAATGTGCCGACGATCCCGACTCCAAACAGTGTCGCTGCCAAGAACCCGGCGCGCCGGCGATGCTGCTCCGCCGAAAAGTACGCTACTGTCACCGGAATCATCGGAAACACGCACGGCGTCAGTAATGACAGTATCCCCGTGCTCGCGGCGAGCCAGAGAAACGGGGCGCTCATCGTCTGGCCGCGATAAGCAATGATACCCGCACGGTGTCAGTACGAGGCGGCAGGCAAAGCTTATCGCTGCATACCTGATAACGCGCCGTCACGTGCAACTGGCGAGCACCCGACGGGGTGCGTCCGGGAACAGCAACAGGGATGGTGAAACGTGGGGTTCCTGAGTACAGCTCTGTCGTCATACCGAAGTTCTTGTCGAAGTACTTCTCCGGCTTGGGCGCCTTGATCACACCTCGCACCACGACGTCAGACGCACCAGTCAACTCGATTCGCAACGGAATCGGCCCGCCCGGCTTCTGTGTGAGCGAATAGATGTGCCAGCCTTTGGCAATGTCCGCCTGAACGGTGATGGGCACGGCGCGCCCCGCCGCAACTTCGCGCGGCACCTTGGCGCCGACGAGAGTCCATTTCACCGGCTTCAGAGACAGCGTTGTCGACGCCGCGAGCAGCGGCAGCACTAACAGGTGTGCAAGTCTTTGCATTTCGTATCCAATATACACCGCGGGGGCGCGATCCCTGCGTTGCTTCAGACGTGGATTTGCCGCTTGCGTTGAGCGGCGAGCGACGGGCTGCGACGGTGGGCGAAATCGATATGCAGGAAGCGAAATCAATAGCAACTGCTCACGAGCACGCGCCGATTTTCTTCAGCGACTGGTACAACGTCGGCCGCAGCGTCGTCATCGCCGCCGTGGGTTTTCTGGCGTTGATCATAATCCTGCGTGTTTCGGGCAAGCGCACGCTATCGAAGATGAACGTGTTCGACTTCGTATTCGTGGTCGCGGTCGGGTCAGTGTTCGCGGCGACGATCGTTGAAAAAGACGTGACACTGCTCGAAGGATTGGTAGCGCTCACAACGCTGGTAGTGATCCAGGTGGTGCTCGCGGCAATCGCCGCCAGATCGAAACGGTTCGAGCGCCTGATCAACGGCGAGCCGACGCTGCTCTTTTCTCGTGGGCAATTCCTTCGCTCGTCACTGCGTAGCGAACACATCACCGAGGAGGAGGTGCGCGCGGCAATTCGCGAGCAGGGTGTGACTCGGGTCGAAGATGTCGACGCAGTAGTGCTGGAGAATGATGGCAGCCTTACCGTTGCCTGGACGTCGCACCAACCAGGCGGGAGCAGCCTCGTCGACGCCAAGGTCCCCGACGACGACCGGAACGCCGAACAGATCTCGAAGCAAAAAGCCGGTGGGTCGCGCTAGCTGGTTTATGTTTTGCGACTCCTGAGCTAATCTTCATTACGGCTCAATCGTGCAACTCCAGACAGCGAAGAACTCCGGATACCGAACCTTCCTCGACGCTCGCGGTCGGCAGTGGGAAGTGTGGATGGTACATCCGTCGTCGATCGAGCGACGGAAAATGGAGCGGCGATCACCGGTGGAGAATGCCGTGTTCCTCATCGAACAGCGCGTGCTGGGAGATCGACGCTCGCAACCAGGTACGCGCGGAGCGGTTGCGTCCGAGTACAGCAGTGGGTGGTTGTGTTTTGCCAGCAACGGCGAGAAGCGTCGCCTGGCGCCTGTGCCAGTCAATTGGATGAGCGCGAACGACAGCCAGGTCGCCGAGTGGTGTCGCATCGCGAAGCGCGTGCTCAAGTGCGGTCCTACATGGGATCCCAGTGACGAGGAAACGGTTCCGAGAAGCAGCCGATCCAAACGCGCGGATCCGGACGTCGACACCCGCGGCTGACCCAGCTTCCCGCCGTCTCGCGGGCTCCCCTGCCGCCGCGCGTCCGGGCTCAATAACGCGTTTCGTAGCAACGCTCTGAGGGGTGTTGCGGCTGCGCAACGGTATCTCAGGCGTGTCGCGCCCGGGACACACATCGACCCCCGTCAACCCCCGTCCAGCGCGTTCCAACGGGCTTACTACATATGGTCCCCGACTTGCCCCCCGCTCGGGCGGCGCGAACGTGCGGTCCGCGCGCCACTGAACTGGGGACGACTCCATTCCCTTTTCATGGGTTGGGACCGTTGGGACAAAGCGTATGGCCGACCCCGCAATTGGATTTGAGCGCGCCTTCGACAAGGCGACTTACTCCCCGATTCCGTCAGCTCCGGGCACCCCCGCCGATCGCGCGGGGGGTGGAGGCGAATCAGTCGATACCGCGCGCGCAGAGCTCATCTCACTCATCAAGCTGGGTACGACGAACCAGGAGGCCGGCAACCTTGCCGACGCAGAGGAGTGTTTCAGACGCGCCCTCGAGACTGCCGACCGCCTATTCGCGCCAGAAGATCCCGACCTCATAATCCTCCTCAACGACCTCAGTCGTCTCTACCTGAGGCAGTCCGCATTCAGCCTGGCGGAGCCACTGTTGCTGCGACTGCTCGAACTGAAACGCAGCAAGGGTGAGGATCATCCCGAGGTTGCTACAGTACTCGCGAGTCTGGCGTCGGTAAGGCAGGCGCTGGGAATGCACGAGTCTTCAGAGCAACTATGGCTGCGTGTGCTCGACATTCGTGAGCGCACTCTCGCTCCGAATCACTTCGCGACCGCCAGCGCTCTGGAGCACCTCGGAGATGCGTTTGCGGCGCGCGGGAAAATCAGTGAGGCTTTGTCCGCTTTTCAACGCGCACTGACAATTCGCGAACGGACCCTCGGCAACGAGCATCCGAGCCTGCGGGTCGCGCGCGAACGGATCGCCGATCTGCAGCTGCAATCATCCGACGATATGCTCGGTTCGTCTGTTAGCGACGTTGCATCGCCACCGGAGCGTTATCGTCTGCTTCCCGCGGGCGACCCGCCGTCGGTGAAGCTGTCGGTTTCGCCGCCGGTTGGCTCAACGCCGCCACTCAAGTTCACGCCGCAGCCACCCCGCACGACAACGTCGCCGTCCGACGTGCGGATTGTGACGCGGGAGAAAAAGTCGTCGTTCGTCATTCCGCGCAGCGCAAACGTGCCGGCGCCGGCGACCGAAATCCAGGAAAAAGCCGACCTGCCGGAAACCATCATCCTGCCGGTGCCGTCGATCGAGCCGCGCGGTTCCGGTCTCGAGGAAGAAGCCGCTCCGCAGCTGACAACGGCAACGGACGCTTATCGTGATGCGCTGGAAAGCGTTCGCGAGGCGATCGAAGATGGTTCGGAGGATGAGGCCCTCGCCGGTCGCGGCAACGAGACTCTCTCCACAATTCTGGCCTTTATCGCAAAACGCGAGGTGCTGGTCGCGAGCGCAGTTGTCGTCGGTCTCGGATTGGTCGGCACCGCAGTGGCCACCGGGACCCGCGCGTGGGGTGAGGCTGGTCAGCCGTCTGCCGCGGTAATCCCGCCTCTGACGAACGCGACCCCGACGGCGTCCGCGAATCCTATTCCGGTGCCAGTCTCACTCGCGCCGGCTTCCGATGTCGAGAACAACAGCAAAGTTGCCAAGCCGCGTCCGAGCGAGGAGCGAAACACCTCAAAGAAGACGCCGGACAAGAAACCCGAGACGCCAACGCGCGTCGCGATGCCCGCGCTCTCAAAGGCAGTTCTATCAGGCCTCGACTCAGTGGCGGCAAGAGCCGCGGCAGTAACCGGCCGCACTTCCGAGAGCTTGAATCTGCAGCCCGCGCCCACTGCGTTTGCAGCACGTCGCCCGACATTTGATGAGGATCATGGCAACGCGCCGCAACGGGCTCGTCTGATCGGAGAGCTCCCGACGCCTCACGTGCCAGCGCAGGTAATGGACGTTGAAGGTGAAGTGCGCGTCCGGTTCAATGTGGACTCGCTGGGGCGCCCGGTGCTGGAGTCGTTCGCGGTAGTTAATTCGCCGAATCCGCTGCTGACGGCAGCCGTTCGTAAGGTCGTTCCGGGCATGCGCTTCGAGCCAGCCCGGACAGCCGGCCCGGATGCAAAAGCAATCGGCGATGTTGTCCAGATAGGGTTCCAGTTCTCACGGCGAGAGTAGCGTTCCGGAAAACAGCGTCGAGCGTCGGGAAGCTTCCGACGCCGGCGATTGGGTCATAACGAAGGGGCCGACAGAACTGCGTCGGTCTTTTTCGTTTTTGGGGTCAAGAGAGTCCGCGTTCCTGTCATCGGCTATGGCTCAATGCTAACTGGAAATTCAAAGACCAGCCCTGCGACCGGAACTCTTAACACGGCTTCACGGAGCTTCTTATCCCGCTCGAAAAACACTGCGCCGCCTATGTCTTCACCCGGCATTAGCGTATTTGCGAGGAGGGCGCGCTTTAGAATGTCGGCAGATTTGGATTCTGCAGCAGCTGTATTTCTCTCGATCGTCCTGGCGGATTCCATTCTAGCTTGGTAATCCGGGCTGTCCGTCGTCACAGTCGCAGTCGTTCGCTCGGAACCATTCGATCTTGCCGTACCCGAAACAGAGTAGCGATGAGGCCGTGTTTCTAAGTCAAAATCTGTAGTTGATTGCCTTTTCGTATTGATTTCGGCGTCGGTTGTAGTTTTGTCCCGAGACATGTCCGCGGCAATTCCTGAAAACGCATTGGCCCAGTCTGCACGCCGTTTGATGAATTTTACGACTTTGTCCGGGCTTTCATAAAGCACTTCCTTCTGCCTCGGACTCACCTCAGTCAATGTGAATTGGCTTGGGTCTACGTCGAATCTCTTTCCTGATCGATTTGTCACAGTGACGTTCGCCCATAAAACGTCATCGTTTCGAGCAAGCGATGCACTAACCGCCACGCCGTCCTTTACCAGAATGCGGACGGGCAGCCCGCCTCGCAGCACTTGATCGGATTGCGGATCTCCCACCGACCACTTCACGGTCGTGTTGACTTGTGCAGGTGCAAGCGTGTACCCCTGACCTCTGGCATTCGCTGCCCAGACGATCGCAATCAGTAGAATGTTCCGTAACATCATGGTGTGGTGTGTTAAGGCGGGAATCAGAAGCCAGCGTACTGCATGTCGACACTTTATTTTGAGTTCGGCCGCGCGAGATGCTTAAGCGCGAGGACTCGAGCATCGCCCTCCACTATGTCCTGGTCTATGGTGTGGTCCGTCATCTCGCCGAAGTACTGCGAACCCGCGACGATGAGATACGGCAACACAAGTCGGAAGTCGTTTGACGAGCCGGTGCTAACCACCGCCGTCTTCCACACCTCTCGAGCTTCCTTGGTCAGTTTGTAATGCTCGAGATCTACTGCCGTGACCAAGAGATAGCGGGTGTACGTCGTGTATGTGCCGGTCGCGCTTGCCAAGCCGGTGATACCGAGTTTCGACTGCGTGGCCGCGGTTCCGGTAATGGCGCTTGTGTTTCCGGTGGTGCTTATGGTGCCATTAACAGTAGTCGTCTTCGGAACTAAACCGATCTGGGGCGTCAGATATGTGTACGACTGTTGCGTCGGGCTCCCGATTCCGTAACTGACGAAGAGCACGATCGCGGCAGATTCCGGGGACTGGGCTTCGATAAAGCCACGCTGCTTTAACGCAGCCGCCACGAAGCTATGAGTTTCCTGAAACTGTAGGTCCGCTTCTCCGACCCCATTCATCCCGGAGAGAATCCAGAAGCTGCGGGACTGCGGTGGAGAAGGAGCTCGGAGCGCGCTAACGCTCGTCGAGAATGTCAGTGAATTAGGAGGTACACAGCCCGCGAGTACGCTAGCGGCGAACACGACGTAGCAGGTTCTACGAAATTGTGCGGGAAAGAGCGCCATTTGGGAATTATCGCTTCGAAGGGATGCTGCGGTGGGAGGAGGCGGGGTCTCTAGAAAGACGACCACTGGCGCTGTCCGCAAATAAGAACGTGTCTTGAGCAGCGCGCATTCGCTCCGTCGATATTTACGATGACTCGAAGACTCGGCCTACGCGTTAACAGGCAGAACATCATACTGCCTAATAAGATCGACCATCGCCGAGTACGTTGACGTTGCCGCGAGCCGGGCCTTGTGCATCACGACAGGATCCTTGGATTGTTTCAGTTTGTCCAGGAAGACTTCGACAGCAGAATCGATCCAAGGCAATTCGGATACGATTCTACTATTGCCATAATTTAGGCGCGATCGACTGGCGTAGTTTTGCATGCCTTGAAACACGTCGAGGAACTCGTAGGACATCGCGTCAGCGGATTCTGCGACGGGCGGACGGGCGGTATCTGACAATCTGCCCGTTCTCATCTCGCTCCCGCGAATCGCGCGGACCCGTACGTGAGTTAAAAAATCACTGCCGCGAAATTCATTTGAAAGAGCTTCGACTGCCGTAAGCAGCCACGAATGGACGGCTGTCTTGGCTCCGATGTCAAACAGATCGCTTATCGCCCAGTAGGAAGCAGCCAGGCTGAAAACGAATAACTCGAGACGAATGCGTGAGGGCTCGAGGCGAGTATGCTGAGCGAACGTCGCCACGGCGTACTCCGTGTAGTCTTCTCGCTGTGTTAGAAACTCCCACAAAAGCACGCCAAGCTCGTCAGCGCGAATCACGATTTGTTGTTCCGCTCGTCCGTGCCGTGACCCGAAGATCCGTTTTAGCCAGCCGGGCAGTCGTGGCGCCCGCCGCTCCTTCCAGGTCATCGGACGAACCGGCTTATTCGACCAGCTGCACTCGATCATTTCCGTCAAAGGAAACGAATCGTCTTCAGGTTCAGCAGCTATTAGAGCTTTGAGTGCGATTCGATGGACGGCCGGTAGTAATGTCACAAGCGCGTGGCTGCGCCACTGAGGAAGCTTCTTCAGATCTCCGCGGAGTTGCCTTATGTCGATGAGATTGATAGCTGGAGCGGACAATTAGAGCGGATTGGAGTTTGACGGGATCCGCAATGGTTTTTAGCGTGCCGCTCGCCGCTCTTTCGTCGGAAGCGGTGTGCATTGGCGTATCATTGGCGGGCATACTATCGACTGTTTGGCTAGGATGGATGTAACCGTACCGTGCCATGAATCGCAGAGGACCGTTTTCAATTGTACGGTCTTTGATTTCGATGCGTCGTGCCGCGTGGTCGGGCCCGGTTAATACCTAAGGAATCCCGGCGCGGTTGCGCGCATACCCGGACTGGAGCGAATCGGGAAGAACTACGTTGAAACGGCTACGCACTCTATAACACGAACGCCGGTCCTTTTCAGGATTCCGGCGAACGGTACGGAAAGCTTTTCAAGTGGAGGCGCGGGGATTCGAACCCCGGTCCGAGACAAGATCGACCACAGCGTCTACGTGCGTATTCCACCGATTGAG
This sequence comes from Gemmatimonadaceae bacterium, assembly GCA_036377095.1. Lineage (GTDB taxonomy): Bacteria > Gemmatimonadota > Gemmatimonadetes > Gemmatimonadales > Gemmatimonadaceae > UBA4720. Next base: position 2,671 of record DASUZC010000051.1, on the reverse strand, counting down.
GTCTCCAGCCGCTGGCCAGTGGACAGCCCACTTCTGGACAAGTCTTCTAAAGTTTCGCCGACTGCCGGAAGACGCAGCAGCCGACTATCCCGAATTTGCGATACTCTTAAAGCCGCCTCAGGAGGGCTTCCCTAAGAGCAGGTGCAGTAACTCCTAAGAGTTACGCAGCCAGGGCCAAGTTGTTGTTGGCGTTTGAAAATTTTCCCAGAGGATTTACCAGGATCCGAGAGACCTGGGCACGCGGCCACAGCTTCACTAACCCCGTCGAAGCCAGTCGCCCCCGTTCATCAAGTATACAGTTTCGAGCAGCCGAAGTCAATCAATTTTGACTTGCTATTTTACATCAACTCCGCCGCGCAAATGGTTGGCTAGGCGAAGTTTATCTCACCGGATATTAGGCGGCTTCTGGCGTCTCCACCAGGGCGTCTGCATCGTCCGCGGATGGGGCAAAATCATAACGTCGGGGACTCGCCAAATACGCCGCGAACACATCTTCGACCTCTGAGAGACTGATCACGGAGTGCAGTTTCCGACGCAATTCCGCCGAGCCTGGAACACCCTTCACATACCAACCCAGATGCTTCCGGAACTCGATGGCGGCTCCGCGTGGATCGGCTTCGTATGCCTCCGCCATTCGCGCGTGCTCAAGCGCGATCTCGAAACGACGCTCGATCGCCGGCGCCTCAGGCTTCGGCTTCCCCTCCAGCAGCGCCCGCGTTTGATCGAAGATCCACGGTTGCCCGAATGATCCGCGCGCGATCATCACCGCCGCGCAGTTGGTCTCACGCTGCATGCGGACGGCGTCTTCTGCGGTCTTGATGTCGCCATTACCGATGACGGGGATGTCGAGCGCTGCCACGACAGCTGCGATTTCCTCCCACCTGGCATTACCGCTGTACATCTGCGTGCGCGTGCGGGGATGGAGCGCGAGCGCCTTTGCACCCGCATCCTGGCAGCGGCGGCCAATGGTGACTGGATCCCGCATCTCCTCGCTCCAGCCGCTGCGGATTTTAACTGTCACCGGCAGATGTGTGCTCGCAGAAACCGATTTGATAACGGATTCGACGAGGTTGAGATCCTTCAGGCAGCCCGACCCACCGTTCCGCTTCACGACTTTTTTTACCGGACAGCCGAAGTTGATGTCGATGAACTCCGGCTCGAATACGTCGGTCACCAGTCGCGCCGCATCGCCCATCGCCGTTGGATCGGCGCCGAAGATCTGCACTCCGATCGGCCGTTCGTCGGGGCCGAAACGAAGCTTGTCGAGCGTCGCTCGATTCTCGCGCCGGATTCCCTCGGCCGACAGAAATTCAGTGACGACGACGTCGGCACCAAAGCGGCGGCAGAGTCGCCGGAAGGGAGACTCCGAAACGCCGGCCATGGGGGCCAGGTAGAGCGGGATGTCGTCGCGAACCGGAAATGGAAAACGCATCGATACAAGTTAAGGCAGGACGGCAAGTGCTTGCAACATAGTGGTTTGACTCTCGCTAATGGCGCGGGTAACTTCCGTCCTTCTTTGCGCACGACACCTCGTCGGGGAGCCGATGGAACTACGCGATTTTTTCTCTGAAGACGCGATCAAACTCGAGCTGGAAGGCACCACCAAGGACGAGATCCTCAAGGAGCTGATCGATCTACTCGGCCTCGACGACAAATCGGAAGGGATGCTGTTCAAGATGTTGAAGCGCCGGGAGAACCTCGGCTCAACCGGCATCGGCAGAGGCATCGCGATTCCCCACTGTCGATCGCTCGTCGTATCGAAGCTGCGGGTCGCGTTCGGACGCAAGAGCGTCGGGGTCGACTTCAAGGCGATCGACGAGAAGCCTGTCTACTTCTTTTTTCTAATCGTCGCGCCGCCTTTGGAAGTTTCGAATCAGTACCTGCCGGTGCTCGGCAAGATTGCGCAGTTCTCCAAAGAGCCTGACGTGCCCGAGCGGTTGTTGAAGCTCAAGGAGCCGAGGGAGTTTATGCAGCTGCTCGAGGAGAAGAGTCTTTAGCGCGCAATTCGAGACCAGCGCGTGCCTACACGATAAGACAGTCTGCGCGGAACGATCTCGCCTGTCGTACAGCCTGGGTTTACTCCCACTCGATGGTGGCCGGCGGCTTCGAGCTCACGTCGTAAACAACTCGATTGATCCCCTTCACCTGATTGCTGATTCGACTCGAGATCCGCGCCAACACGTCGTGTGGGAACGGAAACCAGTCCGCAGTCATCCCATCTGTACTAGTGACGGCGCGCAAACCGAGCACGTTCTCGTAGGTCCGCTCGTCGCCCATAATTCCGACACTGCGCACCGGAAGGAGTACCGAGAACGCCTGCCAGATGTCGTCGTACAATCCGGCCTCCCGAATCTCTTCGATGTAAATCGCATCGGCAGCGCGAAGTAGATCGAGTTTTTCCCTGGTCACATCGCTGAGCACGCGAATCGCCAGCCCTGGTCCGGGAAACGGATGCCGCGCCACGATTTCCTCTGGCAAGCCAAGCTCGCGACCGACGTTGCGCACTTCGTCCTTGAACAATTCACGCAGCGGTTCGATCAGCTTGAACTTCATGTCTGACTTGAGTCCGCCGACGTTGTGGTGCGTTTTGATCGTCACCGACGGCCCGCCGCGCGGGGAGAACGACTCGATCACATCAGGATAAAGCGTTCCCTGCACCAGGTATTCGACA
>DASUZC010000050.1:0-18306 GCA_036377095.1 Gemmatimonadaceae bacterium | reverse complement strand
TTCAGTGCCACCTGCAGGCTCGCCCCTTGTTCTCGCTTCCCGCTTCCCGCTTCCCGCTTCCCGCTCTATTCATCGCGGCTGCATTCTGCGTTCAGAGCGCAGCCGGCCAATCCGTCCTGCTCCAGATTCGCCCGCACATCGGCGATACCCTGAGAATGCACCTCTCCCAGTCGGTGGAGATGACCGGCACCAACAAGAGTCGCGGACGTGACTCGACGACGACGATGACGACGTCGATCGAAGTCTATACGCGGGCGATTCCGAACCAGTGGACGTCCACTGGTACGCTGATGCAGGCAATCACCGACTCGATAAAGATGACGCCGACGTCGCAGGCATCGATCGAGGATCTACGTCGCCGCTCGATGCAGGCGCGGCCCGTGTGGCTGCGAGTTTCTACCGACGGCGCAATAGAAATCGTCGACGATGCCGACCCCAACAGCGAGCTGAGGCACCTCTTCGGCGAAATGCCGGCGATGCTCGCCCGCAAGGCGGTCGCCGTTGGAGAGAAGTGGTCTCGAGAGATGCAAATTCCGCTCAGCGGAGATCCAGGAACCGTCGGAGAAGTCAAGGCCACTTTTCGATTGGATTCGCTGGGGAGAAACGGAGATATCGCGTACATTTCCATGCAGGGAACGATGTCCCGCGCCAATGCTCCGAGTGGTCAAGCTCAACCGACATCGAGGGGCTACATGACCTCAGGCACGCTGTCCGGAACGATCCAGATCGATCGCCGGCTCGGCTGGATAACCGACTCGAAGAGCAGCATCATCGTACGATCGACGATCGCGCAACCTCCTGCTCGCAAAGGAGAGCCACAGAGCGCGCCGATGCAGGTGCGGACGAAAATCACGCAGTGGATAAGGGTAATGCGCGAACGATGAGACTGGTACACCTCGCAGACATACATCTCGGCTTCAAACAGTATCAGCGACAGACTCCCAACGGCCTCAATCAACGGGAAGCTGATGTCGCGAAATCCCTGCGTACCGTCATCGACAAGGTCATCGAGCTTCGGCCGGATCTGGTACTCATTGCCGGCGACGTCTTCCACACAGTACGACCCACCAATCCCGCTATCCTCACGGCGTTCATCCAGTTCGAGCGCCTGAAGCGAATGCTGCCGGACGCTGAAGTCGTCATCGTCGCCGGGAATCACGACACGCCGCGCACGAGCGAGACTGGCTGCATCCTGGGCTTGTTCAAACAGCTGGGGATCTGGGTCGTGGATAGCAAGCCGGAATGGATCCCCATCGATGCCTTCGACCTGAGAATTCTCGCGGTCCCGGACATGGCGCAGATGAAACCACGGCTGGAGCCGGATCCAGCGGCCAGGTACAACATTCTTCTCCTGCACGGCGAGATCGAGGGAGTACTCCCCAAGTATGGGCGCGAGCTGGATCGATCTCCGATGGAGATCACACTCGAGGAACTGGGCGCGCACCGGTGGGACTATGTCGCCCTCGGACATTATCACGTGTATCGCCCCGTCGCCGAGAACGCGTTCTATTCCGGGTCGATCGACTACACAAGCACTAACCCGTGGGGAGAACTGGCTGAAGAGCGCGAGTTTCGCCTCGGTGGCAAGGGAATCATCGAGCACGATCTCGTCAACCGCACCCACAGATTCCACCCGCTACAGCCTGCGCGTAGATGGGTGGATCTCGCGCCCATCTCCGGCGCGGGCCTCTCTCCGGCTTCGCTCGACGAAGCAATTCGTGACGCGCTCGATCGCTGCGAGGGTGGGATCGACGAGAAGATCGTGAGACTGGTGGTGAGCGATGTGCCGCGACACATCCTGCGTGAGCTCGACCACCGCGCACTGCGCGAGTATAAACGACGCGCTCTTCATTTTCACCTCGACACACGCCGTCCGGAGATCGTGCGGCCGGACAGACAGAATGTTGGGCCCGGACGCCGCGCATCGCTCGCCGACACCGTGCGCGACAAACTCCGCTCGCGGCCGATCACCGAGAATATCGACCGCGAAGCTCTCGTCGAGCTCGGGCTGCACTACCTCCGCGAGGCGGACCTGGTAGCAGGACCGGCCGTCGAGGAAGCGACGGCGTGAGGCTGAACGGACTCAGTCTCACCAACTTCCGTCAGCACGCGCGGACCAGGATAGCATTCGACACCGGTCTCACCGGCATCATCGGTCCCAACGGTGCCGGCAAGACGACAATTCTCGAGGCGATTGCCTGGGCCCTCTACGGCAACGCGGCAATCCGCGGCAACCGTGACTCGATTCGTTTCCTCGGCGCTGGGGCACGAGCGCCGGTCGAAGTGGAGCTCGAATTCGAGCTGGGCTCGCATCGCTATCGCGTCGTACGCAGCCTGACGAGCGCCGAGGTTTTCCTCGACGGCGCCGACATACCGATCGCTAATTCGATCACCGCCACCAACGAGCTGCTGCAGCGAAAGCTCGGAATGTCGCTTTCCGAGTTCTATCACACCTACTTCACGGGGCAGAAAGAGCTCAACGTGATGGCGGCGATGAAGCCGGCCGGTCGCGGACAGTTTCTTTCCCGGGTCCTTGGCTACGAAAAGCTGCGCATCGCCCAGGACCTCACGCGCGAGAAGAGAAACCGGCTCAAGGCCTCCGTCGAAGGAATGCAGCGAGGCATGCCCGATCCCGAGGTGGTGCTGCGCAATCTTGCGGAGGCATCCTCGCGGCGGGAGGAAGCAGAAGCGCGCGCGCAGCAGGCTGCGCATCGCAGCGCAGTGCGTCAGCGCGAGTTCATGGCGATCGAGCCGCGTTGGGAGATGATGCAGCGGCAACGCGAGCAATCCGGACTGCTGCTGACGCAAATCACGGTCGGTGAAGAGAAAGAAGCAGCACTGCGCCGGGATTCCGAGCGAATAGCACACGAGCTGGAAGGCGTGCAGGCCGCCCGTTCGCGACTGGATACGCTGCGAATGGCCGTCGAGCCGCTGTTCGCTCTGAACGTAGAGCTGCAGGCTTTGAATACGCTCTATAGGGAAGAAGGCCGCCGCAAAACGCTGCTCGAGGCGGAAGCTGCTTTGCGGGAAGAAATCGCGCGGCTGGAGGAGCGTCACGCCAAGATCGAGCGCGCGCCTGCGCTCGAGGAAGAAGCGACGCTCGAGCTGGAAAAGAAACGCGCCGAGCTCGAAGACGCCCAGGGATTGCTGGAAGCGCGTCGCACAGAGTGGGTGCGCGACCGCCAGGAAGCGCAGACGAAGCGCGAGGCGCTGCGTCAGCAGTATGCCGAGCTCAAACAACAACGTGATCGACTCGTCGCGGTCGGCGAGAACGGTGAGTGCCCGACCTGTGCCCGTCCACTCGGCGGCAGTTTGCATACTGTCGTCGAGCACCTCGACGAGATGATTGAGAACGTCCACGTCGATGGCAACTACTACAAGGCGCGTGTCGAACAGCTCGAGCAAATGCCGGAGGATGTACATCAGCTCGACGAAAGGCGCCGTGCGTTGACTCTGGATGTGGGTAATCTCGAGCGGAAGCTGGCCAAGGTTCAGCTCGCGGTTCAGGAGCTCAGCACCATCGTCCGTGACATCGCCGCAAAACGTCAGCGTCAGCTGCAGATGCAGCGTGATCTGGCGAAGATCCCGGCGGGTTACGATGCGGCGCGCCATGCGGATGTGCTGTCGGAAGTCGAGCGACTCACCCCGATGGAAGCGGAGGTGGCCCGGTTCCAGGCAATGCTGGAGCGAGAGCCGCAACTGAAACTCGAGCAGACGAACATCGCCCAGGAAATCATGCGCGTGCAGTCGACGCTCGGAACATTGCGCACTCGTCGCGCGCAGATCTCCTTCACCGAAAAAGAATTCCATGATGTGAAGGCGGAATACGATCGCGTACGAACCGACCTTCAGGAGTCGAAGGTCGCGGCAGCCCGCGCTCAGGAGCAGGTCGCCAGCACAGTCGCAGCTCTCGCCGCCACTCAGGAAGCCGCCGAGCAGTTCAAGAAGCGTCAATTGGAACTGGATGTGATGCAGAGGGACAGGCGTTTGCACGACGAGCTCGATCGGGCATTCTCGGACCTCCGCACCGACCTCAATTTCCAGCTGCGTCCCGAGCTGTCGGAGCTGGCGAGCGCGTTCCTCAGCGAACTGACCGACGCACGCTATACGGAGCTCGAGCTGGACGACCAGTACAACATCGTGATTCTCGAGGACGGCGTTCCGAAGCCGGTGCTTTCTGGCGGCGAGGAGGATCTGGCGAACCTGGTGCTCCGTTTGGCAATTTCGCAGATGATCGCAGAGCGGGCAGGCCAGAGCTTCTCGTTGCTCATTCTCGACGAAGTGTTTGGCTCCCTGGACGAAGCCAGACGGTTTAACGTCGTGGAACTGCTGCGTGGATTGCAGGATCGGTTCGAGCAGGTCATTCTCATCACACACATCGAGCCCGTACGTGAAGGAATGGATCGCGTGATCACAGTGCGTTACAACCCCGCAACAGGCAGCTCGGTCGTTGGGGACGATCCGGCTGACGATGTCATACTCGATGATGAGCAGCCGTCGCTGGGCATCGACGAAGATGTGCGTCGTGACCGCGGCCGCAGCAGCGACGAGCCGGTCGAGTCACCGGCGGGGGCGCGGGCGTAATGGCATTCGCGCGCAACTGGAGACACGCATGGGTAGCGGAGACGCCGGAACGCGTCAACATCCGTGAGATAGCTTCGCTCAACGCCGTCTTCAGCGAAGCTTTTACCGAGCGCTATCGCAAGGACGGAATGGTGGGTGTGCGTGTGCCCCATCTGAATCCCGCGGTCTGGAAGTTTGCGATCGCCGATGCCGAAGAAGGCGCAATGATCTGGCGCAACGCGCGCGATGGCATCGCGGCGTTCAACATGGTGCACCGATCGGGCGTCGAGGGCTGGATGGGTCCGCTGGCCGTTCATCCGGATTATCAGGGCCAGGGGATCGGCAAAATGGTCGTGTCTTCTGGCGTCGAGTGGTTAAAACGGCAGGGCGCACGTGTGATCGGACTGGAAACGATGCCCCGCACGATGGACAACGTCGGGTTCTACTCGACGCTGGGATTCGTGCCCGGACATCTCACCGTGACCGTGACGCTCGAAGCCGCGCGCGCCGGAATCCAGTCGACAACCGTTTCCTCGCTCAATCCGCACGAACGGGAGCTGGTGCTACGACAATGCCGGGCGCTGCTCGAACACCTCGCACCCGGCTACGACTACACGAGAGAGATACTGTTGACGGCGCAGCACGACCTCGGTGACACACTGTTCGTGCGCAAGGGATTCGACGTGCTCGCCTTCGCTGTCTGCCACTCCGTGCCGCTGGTGGAGGGACGCGCGACCGAGGAGATGCGCGTTCTCAAAATGGTCGCCAAATCGGAGACTGACTTCGATCACCTCGTGACACAGCTGTGTGCACACGCGCGCGTGCGCGGCGCGCGGCGAGTCGCGATTCGCGTGCAGGGACAATACGGCAACATTTACCGGCGTCTGATTGGTCGAGGCGCGCGTGTGAGATGGACTGATCTCAGAATGTCTGTGCACGACTACGCCGAAGCCAAGCCGGCCGACGGCGGGATAGTGTTGTCGAACTGGGAGATCTAACGATGAAATCTCTCGATCCAGAGCTGACGGTGCTGTCGAATGAGCTGCAGCAGCTCGATTACGTAGTGGTCCATCATGGTGACTACATCTGCGTTCGGGCGCCACTGATCTCCAGCGTGCGGGTACGGCATCAAGGAGACGGCCGCTTTCGCTTCGAGCCGCTGACGGGTCCCTTCAAGCGCGCGACGGGTCTGTGGATTACGTCGGGAGTTTCGACAGCAGTTGTCACCGGGGCGGCGACGATATTCGGCTTCGTGCCGCTGACGTTCGTGCTCGGGTTTGTCGGCGTGGTTGCGCTTGCCCACGATGCCTGTCGGTTCGTCATCACTGAAGGCCTTCTGACGCGCATGCAGCAACTGATCGCAGCTCGAGTCGTGCGTGGTCCGCTTACAACCAGCCAGCGTCCACTCATCGGAGAACCCTCGCAGTACACGTTTCTCGATCAGCGTGTAGCAGATACTACCGCATTCAAGCGGTAAGAACCGATGGCCGTCGCGAAGAGGACTTCGGCCCGACGCACAACCGGTAACAAGCCTTCGCCGGCGCGTCAAATCGCGTCGTTCCTCGCGAAGTACGATCCGAAAGTTGCCGCTGCAGCAAAGGCATCACGAACGAGGCTGCGAAAGATCGTTCCCGGGGGCACCGAGTTCGTGTATGACAACTACAACGCTCTCGTCTTTGGGTACGGACCGAGCGAGCGGCCGTCAGAGGCAGTTTTGTCGCTGGCAATCATGCCACAGTGGGTCACGCTCTGCTTTCTGAAGGGCGCAAAGCTCAGCGATCCGAAGAAGTTGCTGAGAGGCAGCGGCAACATAGTCCGCAACGTTCGCCTGTCATCGCCAGGTCATCTCGACCAGCGCGACGTGCGAGCCCTGGTCGATCAAGCGATTGCTGCGGCGAACCCGGGGTTTTTCGGCAAGCCCGGCGGACAACACACCGTCATCAAATCCATCTCCGCAAAGCAGCGACCGAGGCGACCGTCGTCTTGACGCGTTCTGCGCCGCATCCTACGTTGGCTCCGCCCCCAATTACGCGGCCTTCCAGTCCAATTTCATATGCGAAGACGTGAAGCGGTTCAGTTCCTCGGCGCAGCACTCGCGCTTCAGCTCATTCCGCGGAACGCGCAATCTGCGATCGAGCTCGGTGAGCAAATCCATCGCCGGCTTGGCGACGTTCCTTTTCGAACGCTCAACCCCGATCAACGAAGAGTCGTCACACAGATCGCCGAGATGATCATTCCCGAGACGGACACTCCTGGTGCCACCAGCGTGAAAGTCCCGGAATTCATTGATCTGATCCTGACGGAGTGGGCGACTGAGGAGGAGAAGGCGGCGTTCCTGGCCGGGCTCTCGGACATTGACGTCCAGGCGGCGGCGATGGGGTCACCGCGATTCCTCGATCTTGCCGAAGCGAAGCGCGGCGAATTCCTGACCGGCCTCGATGCAAAGCGCCCGGCCAAAGCCGGGGCAGCGCACGCATTCGAACGAATCAAGGCGCTGACGGTGTACGGTTACTTCACTTCCGAAGTAGTGCAGACGGACATTCTCAAAACGCAGATGTTCTTCAACGGTTACGACGGCAACGTCCCCTTCACGCCGAGGGTTTGACGATGGCCGAGACGTATGATGCAATCGTCGTTGGATCGGGAATTTCCGGGGGCTGGGCGGCCAAGGAACTAACCGAGCACGGTCTGAAGACGATCGTGCTGGAAGCGGGTCGACCGATAGATCCAGCGGTCGATTATGTCGAGCATGTGATGCCGTATCAGAAACGGTATCGCGGAATGGGCGATCGAAGCCGGATCGAGCGCTATCAACCAATACAGAGTCAGTGCGGCGCCTGCGATGAATACGCCGGCAAGTTCTTCGTCAACGATCTGGACAACCCGTACTCGACGCCGGAAGGCAAACCATTTTCGTGGATCCGCGGGCGCCAGGTCGGTGGCAAGTCGATCATGTGGGGTCGCTGTGTCTTCCGCTGGAGCGACCTCGACTACGAAGCAAACGCGCGAGAGGGTGTCGCGGTCGATTGGCCGATCCGCTACAAGGACATGGCGCCCTGGTGGAGTCACGTCGAAAAGTTTGTCGGCGTACAAGGTCGTCGCGAAGGACTCGCGCAGCTACCGGACGGTGAGTTCCTGCCACCGTGGCCGTTGAATGCAGCCGAGCAGAAGGCGCGCGACGTGCTGCTCACGAAATTCAACGGCGAGCGGCTCGTCACCAACATGCGGCTGGCGGTGATTACGCAGAATCACCTCGGCAGGCAGAAGTGTCACTTGTGCGGAAATTGTTATCGCGGCTGCGTCACTCTTTCCTATTTCAGCAGCCTCAACTCGACACTTCCGGCGGCGAGGATGACGGGGAATCTGACGCTGCGGCCGTTCAGTGTCGTGCATAGCGTCATCTACGATCCGAAGACGAAGAAGGCTTCGGGCGTGCGCGTAGTCGACGGCAACACCAAAGAGATGTTCGAGGTGAAGGGAAGACTCATCTTCCTGTGCGCCGCGGCGCTGGAGTCGACGCGCATTATGCTGAATTCGACTTCAGCGGAATTTCCGACGGGGCTCGGTAATTCGAGCGGTGAGCTCGGCCACAATCTGATGGACCACATCATGGGTGGCGGCGCGACGGGCGAGTTGCCGTGGGCCAAGGATCGGCGAGAGGTCGGAAGACGTCCAGATGCGATCTACGTCCCGCGTTTCCGCAATGTGAAGTCGAAGCATCCGGATTTCCAGCGGGGCTACGGCTTCGAAGGTAGAGCGTGGCGTTCGGGATGGGAGCGCGGCTCGGACATGCCCGGATTCGGGGCCAGATTCAAGAAGTCACTGATCGGCGATCTGGGTCCGTGGCAGATGTCGTTCGACGGATTCGGTGAAATGCTGCCGCGTCACGAGAACTATATCGCGATCGATCCGCATCTGGTGGACGCCTGGGGGATTCCTGCGTTGCGCATCAACTGCGCGTACAGCGACAACGAGCTGAAGATGCAGCAGGACATGGTCGTGACGGCCACGGAGATGCTCGAAGCGATGGGTGCGACGAACATCCAGACCTTCAAGGAGAACAACGCGCCAGGCCTGGTGATTCACGAAACGGGTACGGCGCGCATGGGTCGAGATCCGAAGACGTCTGTGCTCAACTCACACAATCAGGTATGGGATGCTCCCAACGTCTTCATGACCGATGGCGCGTGCATGACATCCAATGCGAATCAGAATCCGAGTATCACCTACATGGCGTTGACGGCGCGAGCGGTGGATTATGCAGTGGGCCAGATGAGGAGAAGGGAGTTGTAACGCGTGAAGCGAGCGTGGCGCCGCGACGATCATCGCTGCGTAGTTAGCCGCGCTGCAGAATCAGCCCGATTTCCGCCGGCTGCGTGATTTCTTCTTCGAGTTGACGAAGCGCCAACCTGACTCCAGCAAGTCGCGTAGCGCCGGATCGCGGATCTTCGAGAGACGAGCGAGCACACACGGATAGTCTCGATAATGCGGCTTCAAGTAGTAAATCTCGGGCTCGTTAGCGACGCGTAGATCCCGCTCGAAAAAATCGATACGCACTACCAGTGTACCGGGCTCGGCGGATTTGTGGCTGGCCATGCACGCCAGCATCTGCCCGTCGAGTTTGAGCGCCGGCATACCGAAATAAGTCGCGAGCACGACACCGGGCAGCTCCAATCCGAGCTTGCGTACCCGTTCGAACGTCGCGGGCTTGGAGGTTCGTGGACTCATACTGCCGTCGCGGACACGAAAATAATTATGAGTCGCTGAGGTCGAGCAGCGCCAGCGTCGTATTATTCAGCCTGTGACCTCTCTCGGCTGGATCATCTTCGGCGTCATTGTGATCGGCGCGCTGTTGTTTGATTTGAGCGCATTGCGTAGATCCAAGAACGAAGACGAAGGCAACCTCCGCGGCGCTGCGACAAGGAGCGCCTTGATTGTCGGCCTGGCAGTCGCCTTCGGAATCGGCGTCGGTCTTTTGTTCGGGCGAGACGCTGGTGTGGCCTACATCACCGCGTATTTCCTCGAAGAATCGCTGTCGATCGACAACATCTTCGTCTTCATCCTGATTTTTGGCGAGCTTCGGATACCCCCCGATCTTCAGCGCGGTGTCTTGCTCGCTGGAGTAGTGGGTGCGCTTGTGGCGCGGGCTTTACTAATCGCCAGCGGACTCTACGTCTTCGACCGTTTCCACTGGCTCGTTTACCCTTTCGGTGCATTCATAATCTTCGCTGCCATTCGATTGGTCTTTGGGCAGCAGAAGCAGCGCGAGATTGTCGTTCAGGCCTGCTCAGTCTGTTCGACCTGGGTGGCACGCATCATTCCGATCACGCCGCAGTTCCATGGGAGGCGGTTTTTGGTGCGACTGAATGGTCGACTGGTTGCGACGCCGCTGCTCGTGGCGCTGATCATCATCGAGACCACCGACATTGTGTTCGCGCTGGACTCGGTCCCGGCGGTCCTGAGCGTGACGCGGGATCCGTTTATCGTCTACACCTCCAACGTCTTTGCGATGTTGGGGCTACGATCGCTGTACTTTGTCCTGGCCGGAGTTCTCGAGCGCTTTCGCTACATACGCCTCGGACTGGCGGCAATTCTCGTATTCTTTGGTGTGCGGCTGGTATTGAGCGGCGTGATTGAGTTCCCCAATCACATTTCACTGGCAGTGATAGCCGCGGCGCTCACGCTTTCAATCGCGGCGTCGCTGAAGTGGCCGGCGCCGCGGCCGACCTAGTCGTCGCTCTTCCTCGCTGGCTCGTCGCAGGTGCGAGCCCACGGGATGATGTCGAGACGCTCGAACGGAATCTCGCGGCCATCCTCCTCGCACACGCCAAAGTCAGCAGGTGACGCGTAAAGCCGTTCCAGGGCTGCATCGATCTCCGCCAGCTCACGCGATGCCCGCGTCGCGTTCGACTCGTCGAGTTCTCGGTTCATTGCATCCGTCGCCAGATCCGCGGGGTGAAACGGCATCGTCGACAAGTCTCCGGCCGCGTCCTGCTCGGTAAGGCTGGAAGTGTCCGCGAGAATGCCGTTCAGAACCTGGAGCGTCCGCTCACGCTCCTCGTGCAATCTTTTCTCGATGTGAGTGCGCTGTGCATTTGTGAGCGGCATTGTTAACTCCTTTCGGCTGGGCGCGCTATCACTCCTGCAGCGCGCGATGAACGAACGAGATAGCGATCGATCCTTCCCCAACTGCCGACGCGACGCGTTTGACGTTTCCAGCTCGCACGTCGCCAACGGCGAACACGCCTGGCCGGCTCGTTTCCAGCAAATGCGGCGGCCGGGAAAGCGGCCATTTTGCGGCAGTCAATTCTTCGGGCGAAAGATCGGCGCCCGTTTTCACAAAACCCTGCGCATCCAGCGTGACACACCCACTGAGCCAGTTCGTGCTCGGCTGAGCACCCGTCATCACGAAAACGTGGCGAATGTTGCGGGTCTCGGATGGAACGCCATCCGTCTGCCATCGCACACGCTCGAGCCGACCGTTGCCCTCGAGCGCCGAGATCTCAGTACAGGTGTGCAGCGTTATCGCCGGGCTCTCCTCGATGCGGCGGATCAGATAGCGGGACATAGTTTCCGACAGTCCCCTGCCTCTGACGAGCATGTGCACGTGACGTGCAGTCTGCGCCAGAAACACCGCCGCCTGTCCTGCGGAGTTGCCCCCGCCAACTACAATTACTTCTTCGCCGTCGCACAGCTGCCGCTCGACGAACGTCGCGCCGTAATAGATGCCGGCCCCCTCGAAGTGCGTGATGTTGGGGCACGGCAGCTTTCGATATTCGGCGCCAGTGGCAATGACGACTGTGCGAGCTTGCACTTCGACGCCGTTGTCGATCTTGATCTTGTAAGCCTTGGGGGCGCAATCGAGATGGACGGCGCTCTCGGCGATTGCCACATCGGCCCCGAACTTCTGCGCCTGCGCGTAGGCGGCGGACGTCAGGTCCTGACCGCTGATGCCGGCCGGGAATCCGAGATAGTTCTCGATCCGCGAGCTCGAGCCGGCCTGTCCACCAGGAGACATGGACTCAATGACCAACACGTCCAGGCCTTCCGATGCGGCGTATACCGCGGCGGCAAGACCGGCCGGGCCCGCACCCACAACCACCACATCCCGGATGTGCGTCTGATCGATTGCAGTGTTGAAGCCCAGGCAATCTGCGATCTCGCGGTTGGTTGGATTTCTGAGGACTGCCGTGTCTCGACAGATCAGAACCGGCAGATCGTTCAACGAAAATTGAAAATGGTCGAGCAGCTCCTGCACTCCAGTGTCCTGATCAGGATCGATCGCCGTGTAAGGATGGGCGTTGCGTGTGAGGAATTCCTTGATCCTCAGCGTATCTGATGAATGATTGGAGCCGACCAGGACGACGTCTGCAAATCCGCCGCTGACCAGTCCGACGCGACGGAGCAGGAATGCGCGGACGAAAATCTCGCTGAGCTCGGCGTCGGTCTGAATCAGATTGAGCAGTGTCTCCCGATCGACTTCTATTACTTCTCCCGCATCACAGACACGCAGTGTGACGAGGGCGGGCCTGCCAGAGAGAATCGAAGCTTCGCCTGTGAATTGCCCGGTGTGGATTGTCCTGACCCGCAGGCCGCCGTTCGTCCGCAGCTGCAGACCTTCCACGGCGCCGGAAACCACCACGTAGAAGTGTGTAACGGGCCGTCCGCCTTCAGCGAGAATCTCACCGAGCTCGACCCGCCGCCGACGCCCTTTCTGTGCTACGCGTGCGATTTGAGCTTCGGTCAGCGTTGGGAAAGTTCGATCCGCGTCGGAAATATTTGAAGGTTCGAGCGTAGTGATCGGCGAAGTCATAGCAGCCCCGTTTGTACTACCATTATAAGCGTGAAATCGTACTTCCTTACGATAGCATCCGCCGCAATGGCAGTCGCCTGTCGCGGAGAGAGCTCCACCCATGAAGTACGCGGAAATTCAGATGATCGAAAGGAGACGATGGTAGCAACCATCGGCCCCGACGGGGAGGCGAGGATGTTCGTCGCCGATCAGGACTCGTCAGGTACCCGCCTGTGCTTCGAATCGACCGATCTCACGCTACCGCCGGGCACTCCGGTGACTGTCGTCCATCCAGCATTCCCGCAATTCGCGACGACGGGCAAACTCGGCAGGCGGAGCAAGAGCCCGTGCTTTCCACCGCCGGTCGCATCACCCGACAGCATGGAGTACGTCGTCGACGCGCCCACCGACACGATTGGGCGCCGTGGAGTGCCGATCATCATTCTCGGTAAACTTCCAACGGCGGAGATGATTGGTGACACCGTGACCCTGCGGATAGAGCCTGGACAGACGCCGTGGAGATTTCGGTCGTGCGCGAGTATGGAAGGGATTCATAACACCGCGTGGTCCGGCACGCCCCTCCGGGCCCCACGACGCTGGCACGCCTACTACTACCTCGGCTACGACGTAGAACCGGATTGCGTCCCGGCGGATTACGAGCCCGACAGCACATCCGCCAAAAGCTGAGTGTGGTTAATGACTCGCCGCGGTGACTGATGTGAGCGCGCAGTCGAAGCGGCGATGGGCCCTCATCGCGACAATCCTTGCCTCGTCGATGACTTTCATCGACGGAACGGTCGTCAATGTTGCGCTGCCCGCGCTCCAGAAATCACTCGGGGCAACCATCACCGATGTGCAATGGATAATCGAAGCCTATGCACTATTTCTTGGCGCGTTGATCCTGATCGGTGGATCACTCGGTGATCAGCTCGGCCGCAAGCGAATCTTTTTGATCGGCACTGTTTGGTTTACGGCGGCGTCGGTTTTGTGCGGCATTGCGCCGTCAGCAAGCATCCTCATCTTTGGGCGAGCACTGCAAGGAATCGGTGCCGCGTTCCTGGTGCCGGGCAGTCTCGCTATCATCAGTGCGACCTTCGACGGCGCCGAACGCGGGAAAGCGATCGGAACCTGGTCCGGATTCAGCGCGATCACAACAGCCGCCGGACCTGTAGTCGGGGGCTGGCTGATCGAGCACTTCAGCTGGCGCGCGGCGTTCTTCATCAACCTGCCCCTCGCCGTAGCCGTCATACTTCTCTCCCTGCGCTACATGGATGAGAGTCGCGACCCTTCCCGTACCGGCCGGATCGATTGGATCGGAGCGACGCTCGGTGTCATCGGGCTCGGCGGGATTGTGCTCGGTTTGCTTGAATGGCCGCCCCTCGGTGCCAGTCATCCGCTCGTCATCGGTGCTTTGATCGTCGGCGTGGTCGCGCTCGGCCTCTTCATTGTCGCCGAGCACAAGGAGGAGGCGCCGATGATGCCACTCTATCTGTTCAAGTCGCGTGCGTTCTCTCTTACCAATCTGCTCACTCTGCTCCTCTACGGCGCATTAGGAGTAGTGTTTTTCCTCGTACCGCTCGTGCTGATTCAGGTCAAGCACTATTCGCCGACAGCGGCCGGGGCTGCGTTCCTGCCGTTTCCGATAATCATGTTCGTGCTGTCACGCTGGTCCGGCGGACTGGTGGCGCGGACCGATGCGCGAGTGCCGCTTACCGTCGGTCCAATCATCGCGGCGGTCGGACTTGCCCTGTTTGCACGGGTCGGAATACGCGACGCGTATTGGGCAGCAGTGTTCCCGGCGGTTGTCGTGCTAGGTCTGGGCATGGCAGTGACAGTCGCTCCGCTTACTACGACGGTGATGACGTCGGTCCCCTCCGACCATGCGGGCGTCGCGTCCGGTGTGAACAACGCGGTGGCGCGAATCGCGGGCTTGCTGGCGATCGCCGTCTTCGGCGTCGTGCTGACAGGACGTTTCGATAAGAAGATTCGGCCGTCGCTCGAGGCGTTAGCCATCTCGCCGGAAGCACGATTACAAATCGAGAAAGAGCTCCCGAAGATGGCCGGAGCTGCGCTGGACAGCGTTGCAGTCGACCCGCGTACCCGAGCTGTCGTGACACGCCAGATCAACGAAGCTTTTCTCTCTGGTTTTCGTATCGTCATGATAGAATCGGCCGTACTGGCGATGATTGCTGCCGGATTCGGCGCAGCAATTGGAGAGACGTCCGGGCGATCAGAAAAACATGGAAGGCGAGAAGGTTCTTGACATCGCGGCTCATCCCGTCCTGCCTTCTATGCGAGCCGCGAAGAGCTGCAGTATGCTTCCCCAGCCACCTTCGGCGTTAACACCGGCACGCATTTCGGCAGCGCCAGATGACATGCGCTCGAAGTTCCGATGCTCGAGGTCGACGCGCGTTTTGCCGTCTTCGACTGGAGTGAAGCGGACCTCGACTTCGCTCGCTTTTTTCAGATCTGGCTCGAACTGCCAATTGGCGGCGATCCGCCAGGCGATGAGCAGACGGCGCGGCGGCTCCCACGCGAGCACCGTACCCCAGTCGGCCTCGCTCCCGTCTTCGTGCTCTGTGTAGCAGCGCCCGTCGCGGCGGCCTTCGATGATGCCCCTCGTCATCGGCGTTTTGCCGATGTGATGCGAGCGAGGCCACCAGCTGTCGAAATCCTCGGTGAAGATTTTGAATGCCAGTTCGGGACTCGCATCCACCGTAATTGATTTCTTAACTGCATCCAGTGCCTGCTCAGCCATCGCCGTCATCTCTCCTCCCTATTCCTGTGCTCGACTCGTTTCTTGAACGCAATCAGTGCGACTCCCCAGAATTCATCGAAGTACTCACGCAGTGAGGCAAACGCTTCCGGGTTGAGCTCGTAAACACGTTTCGTCCCATCGGCTCGGTCAGTCACGAGGTTGGCCTCCTTGAGCACCCGCAGGTGTTGCGAGATTGCCGGACGGGAGACCGGGAAGTCGCGGGCGAGCTTCCCGACGGGCGCAGGCCCTCTGCGCAAGCGAGCGAGGATCGCCCGCCGCGTCGGGTCGCCAAGTGCGTCCAATTGCCGTTCTCGGTAAGTGCTCACTAACGGTAAGTTAACACTTACCAAGTTGACGTCAAGGGGATTGTTTCGCCCTCTGTGGGTTTCTCCCGGCAGCGAAGAGGCCAAGCTGGATTCGCCGGCCACAGCGCGACAGATTCAACGCCGTTCCTTACCGACCAGAATCGACACCACCACTCCGGAGACATGAAATGCACGCTGAGCTTTTGCTGCTGCGAATAATCCACATCGTTGGCGCGATTGCCTGGCTCGGCGGCGGGATCTACGCGACTTTCTTTCTGGTCCCTGCATTAATGCAAACTCCGGCGATTATGCCGCAATTGATGGAAGCCCTCCAGCGCCGGCGCGTCTTTGTAATTCTGCCGACGGTCGGATTGCTGGTGATCCTCACCGGGATCCGCCTGCTGTGGATCGATTCGGCGGGATTCGACGACAGTTATCTATCGACAGCAACTGGCCGGACGTTTTCCATCGGCGGCGGGGCAGGGATACTGGCTTTCCTGATCCAGGTTCTGGTGCAGCGACCGGCCGGCGTGAAGCTCGGCAGAATCGCCGCCGCGATTGCCGCATCGCAATCCGCCGACGAGCGGCAGCGCCTCAACGCCGAGGCTGCCCGCTTGCGGAAGCGCAATGGCGCTGCAACGACAGCCGCTGTCTCGCTCGGCCTCATCGCGGCGACTGCAATGGCGATCGCGCGTTACGTGTAAGCTATTCGCGGCCGAATAGCGACTTCAGTGCCTTTCGCACCGTGATTCGTCGCAGGTAGCCAAGCTCATCACCGGCGAATGGCATCGGCACGATCTTGAAGACGTCGTTGATTGCGTTGTTGGGCACCGTGTTGTCGACGCCGAGCAAATCGAGCAAGCTTCTCGTAACGGGCGGGTTCGGCAGCGTTCTCTCCATCAGCGCGACGATTGGCCGCAGCACTTTTAGCGGGATTGCTACGAGCTTCCTCGTCGTTCCCATCGCCATCAGAATCCGCTCGGTCATGTCGCGCAGACTGAGCGGAGCTGGTCCGCCGAGATCGTAGCTCTGCTGCACCGTCTCCTTCTTCTCGAGCGACAACCTGACAACTCGAGCGACATCATCCACGGCAATCGGCTGAAATCGAGCTTTGCCCCCGCCAGGCAGCGGAAAAATCTTCGGCATCAGTCGAATCAGCCTGCCGAGGACATTCACGAACTGATCTTCGGGACCGAAGATCACCGACGGGCGAAGCACCGTCCATTGCAATCCACTCGTTTTGATCGAATCCTGCGCCACTCCCTTGCTGTGCAAAAAGGGATGTCGCGACCGGCTGTCGGCGCCATTTTGCGACATGAAGATCACGCGACGAACGTTCTCCGCGCGGGCGGCCGAAATGAGACGCTCGGTGGCGGCGGTATTCGTCTCGGTGTACTTCTCGGTCTTGTTCTCGATGGCGATCGCGGCGAGGTGAACAACCGCGCCGCATCCATTCAGTGAGCTGCGCAGTGCACTGGCGTCGCGGACATCCCCAACCCGGAACTCGACAGGCAGCTGACCGAGTGACAGCGCTGCCTTAGCGGGGTCTCTGACCAGCGCGCGCACCTGCCAGCCGCTTTTAGTCAGCTCACGACAGGTATGGATGCCGACGAGTCCGGTCGCACCAGTTACGAGAACTGGTCTTCTCTTGTCCGCCCCTTGTGCCTGCGGCTGCTCGGCGACTGCCGTGGCGGGTCCTTCATCTCCGAACGAGTACGAGCCACGCCCGGCGCGGGCCATCAACTCTTCGGTTCGCTGTCCACACCGCGCGTACCTCGCACGACGATGCGATAGATGAGTAGAAACATCCCGACAGTCAGCAGCAGATGAATCCAGCCGGGCGCGGTCGTCGAGAAGGTGACGATCGCCCAAACGACGAGCATTACGACGCTCAATATCAGCAGAAAGTCCATGGCGAAATTTCGTTGACCTTATGTGTGACGACCGGTATGTTCAGAGAGTCTCTAGGACAGCTGTTGCACAAAAAAATTTTCGACTTCATCGTTGGGGCGGGGAACTCACTTTTTGAGCCAACAAGTCCTTCGAGTGGGTTCAATAAACTATGCTGACGTCATGCCCCAGTGCGGGGAAGGCGATAGGCAGGGTGAGGACCTCATAAATTCGACCGGGCTTCAAAAAACCTCTCCGTCCCATTAGTGAGGCTCCACTACACAAATAGTGGAGCCTCTTTTTCTTTCCCCACGGGAAAGCTCAGCCCGCATATCTTACGCTAATCATGTCTCGCGTAACAGTCACCCGGCGCGTGCGGTTCAATGCGGCGCACCGCGTCCACAATCCAGAGCTTTCAGATTCCGAAAACTCGCGCCTGTTCGGGAAGTGCAATAACCCGAACTGGCACGGGCATAACTACACGCTGGATGTTTCCGTTGAAGGCGACATCGATCCGAAGACTGGATACGTGTACGACCTCTCTGAGCTCAAGAAGACCGTCGAGAGAGAGATCACCGACCTAGTCGATCACAAGAACTTCAATCTCGATGTTCCGTTCATGAAGGGAATCATTCCGACATCCGAGAACATCATTACTTCCTTCTGGAAAATTCTCGCTCCCAAGGTAAACCCTGGAAAGCTCACCAGGCTCGTGCTTTGGGAGACGGAGAACAACTATGTCGAGTACACAGGCGAGTAAGCAGCTGCGCGACGAAGACGCCGAAGTCACACGTGAGTTCGAGAAGCTGATAAAGCGCGAGCTCGAGCTCATCGGCGAGGATCCCGATCGGGAAGGCCTCGCCAGAACACCGGCGCGCGTCGCGAAATCACTCCGCTTTCTGACGCAGGGCTACGACAGCTCTCCCGAAGAAGTCGTCGGCAAGGGCGTATTCAAGGAAGAGCACGACAACATGATCATGGTGCGCGACATCGAGCTC
>DASUZC010000049.1:0-5169 GCA_036377095.1 Gemmatimonadaceae bacterium | reverse complement strand
GGTCGAGGTTTGCCGGATCGAGCGGCTTCGTCTGCATTGGAACGGCGCTCTGGGCAGCAGCCGAACCGCTGATTAACGCGAGAAGTGCGAGCGCACGGGTGGCGAAACGCATGCTGGGTCTCCCTGAAGATTTTTGGCTTTGTCCACCATAACCGTCAACTACGGATCAAGTCCAGACCTGTCGAGATCTGTCATTTCTTTGTCAGCCGCCGGCGGCGCCGTTGTTTCTTTCGTTCAGGCTTCATGATCGTACCGCGGCAGTTGGGTGCGCCGCAGCGGCAAATGTAGAACTTCTCGAGCTCATCGTCATTCTCGCCAGTGCGCTCGTATTGATAGTCGTAAGCAAGCTCCGTCCCCGGATAAATCCCCCGCACGGCGTGGATGAAAATACGCTTGCCGCGAATGATTGCCTCGCAGTTGGGGTCGCAGGAATGATTGATGAAGCTGGCGTCGCTGCCGCCAGTCTTGATGGCGCCATCAACGACGGTTTTCTTGTCGAGCGTGAACAGAAAAGTGTGATGTCGCTTCATGCGGGAATCGTCGTACCGCCGGTCGGCTTCTCGATTGCTGATTCGCTCGCCAGTGTACTCGACGATGCGAGTTCCCTTTTTGATGTAGCGGGCGGCGAACACTCCACGCCCGTGAATTCCTGATTTGCGGACCACATAAAGTGGCTCGCCGTTGTTACGAGACATCCTCGGTTGGGTTAGGTCAGGATCTCGACGATGCGACTATAAGGCCAGAACATTCGCCAAGGCCGATGCGGGCGGCTCCCTCCCGCTGCATATAAGCGCGCATGATGATCTCGTCCCTGTCGTGCAGAAACTTTCGCTCCTCCCCCGTGGGCAACACGATCGACTCGGCGCCCCGGCGCGTGAGCTCCAGCAGGCAGCCCTGAGATTGGGGCTCAGGACCGGACACGGTGCCACTGGCGAACAGGTCGCCCGGGCGCATGTTGCAGCCGTTGCTGGTATGGTGTGTGAGCATCTGCGCCGGCGTCCAGTACATGTCCGCCAGCGAGGCAGCGCTCAACCTGAACGGACGCAACCTGCCCTCACGCATCAGGAGCGATCTGATGTAGACTTCGATGTTGAGGTCGATGCCGCCTTCGTTGCGATCCTTGTCCGACGAGAGGTACAGCAACGGTTGTGGATCGCTCGGCGGTCGGAAGAAACCGGGGACGCGATACGGCTCCAACGCTTCCCACGTGACAACCCACGGTGAAACCGTGGTCGCGAAGTTCTTGGCCAGGAACGGTCCCAGCGGCTGATATTCCCACGACTGGATGTCACGCGCCGACCAGTCGTTGACGAGGCAAAGGCCAAAAATGTGCTCCTCAGCTTCATCTATAGGTATTGGACTGCCTAACGCGTTTCCGCTGCCGACGAAAAATCCGACCTCCGCTTCGTAATCAAGCATTTCCGTAGAACCAAACGTCGGTGCCGCGGCGCCTGCCGGCATAATCTGGCCGCGTGGGCGCCGCACCTCGGTTCCGCTCACGATTATCGACGACGACCGACCATGGTATCCGATCGGCACGTACTTGTAGTTCGGCATCAGCGGGCTGTCCGGACGAAACAGCTTTCCCACATTCGTCGCGTGATAAATCGACGCGTAGAAGTCCGTGTAGTCGCCTATCTGCGCCGGCAGAAATAGATCCGCTTCCGCCATCGGCACGAGCGCGCCAGGCGGGAGCGGATTGATAACGCTGCTGTCCCCCGGGGTACCCGCCAGCAACTCGCTGAGTCGAGCGCGAAACTGAGAAAGCGAGTCGCGAGGAGCCTCCATCAGCTCGTTGAGATTGGGACGATCGCACCAGCGCGCGACGTCGCGCGCCGCTCCGCTCCACAGGTTCGCGCTGAGGGACTCCCCAACGTCGACGATCTGATCGCCAATGGCGACACCAACCCGTCGCTCGGTGTCTCCTTTCCGTGAGAAAACGGCGAACGGCAGGTTCTGGATCGGGAAATCAGTATCCGGCGTATTCGCCGATTCTATCCACGAAGTCAGTGATGGATCGTGAGTCTCGTTCACGTGCGGGCAGGTTGGGAATGACGGAAAAGCGGCGCCAACTCATCGATCGGTTCGCGGAACGAGCACGATCCGAACGAGAGTGCGGCGCCGGCGCGAGTGGAAGCGAGCTGTTCAGAGGTGATCTTGTTATCCCGCCACTGCAAATAGTCGTCGTGAAACTCGAACGCCGCCGGATTGGTTTCTTCGAGCGCCGCCAGCGCTACGTTTTCAGTGGCGCCAGCGGCAACGAGTGCGGCTGCGAGAAATACGTTGACGAACCCATACATCATTCCTTTCGGGCTGCCCGGCTCGTAAGTAAGACTGTATTCGCCGCGGATTGGATGGTGCAAGCCCGCCGTCGCCTTGAACGGAACTGATTCCGCGCGGCATGCGAGCATGAAGTCGATTATCGACTCAGCCCGGGGAAATACGTCCGGTGTGAGACCACCGGTGCGAATCTTGGCACGTGAGCTGACTTCGGCGATCGCTTTCACCAGCGACGGAACATCGCCGGTGAGGGGGATCTCGAAATACGAGGTGAGCGTTCGCGGCAGATCACGTTGCTGATTTCCGATCTCCTCCAGCGTGCTTGCCTTCAACTCGGCGACGTCGATGGTTGCCAGCCCCCGCCGCGATTTTTCGGCATGACGCGCATTGAAATCCGCGATCTGATCGGCCGCGCGCCGGACATCGTCGGCAACGAGGACGCTGATTCGCCATGGCTTCGCATTACGCTCGCGCGGGAACCGGTCACCCGCGGCGTCGTCGAATTCCGCGATCCGAGCAAGCGGAACGATGAACCTTCCCAGTGCGGCGTGGTCGGGGCCGCGAAGGTATTCCGCGTAATTGTCCACCGCCATGCGCATGTCCTCACCAGCCGGAGGAAAGAGTCCGGCGTAATCGATGAGGCCGTTGAGTAGCGCGTCTCTGATTCTCACGCGAGACCGTTGAGCGCGATAGCGATCATGCGCAGAAGATAATTCCCGGCGCGCAAATCTCGAACTCAGCGATCCGACAGACGACGAACAAACTTGAGTCCCGACCACGTGTCATCGATCGCGCAGACTTTGACATCGACGAGGCCGTTAGCGAGGCCGAAATCCCGGACCACGCCCTCGGTGAGGTCGGTCGCAACCCCCGACGTTTTCTTCGGCCAGGCTACCCACAACATCCCGTTGGATTCGAGGCGATCGCGCAACTTTGCAAAATGCTTCGTCAGCTCCGCATGTCTCGAGGCGAAAAGGAGCGCGAAGTCCAACTTGCCTCGTGCAGCGGGCGCGGCCGAGGGTGGGAGCGGGCCGAGCAGAGCCGGCAATTGTGCGGGTGCAGCCACGAAGTGCATGCGCGCACCCGGCTTAATCCCGAGCTTCTGGACGAGTGGTGTGCCCGAATACCCGAAGCTACGCGGTATTGTCTCTTGCCTGGTGATCGGTGACTGCCTGTCCGACGAAGGTTGTCTCAAGCTCGTCTGCGAATCAGGCGCAACAGGAAAAGCAGCACGACTGCGCCGACGAACGCGACGAAAATCTGCCCACCCATGCCGCCCATCGGCGACGAAACACCCAGGGCGCTGAAGAGCCAGCCACCGATGAATGCGCCAACGATGCCGATGACAATGTCCCCGATGATACCGTAGCCGCCACCCATCACCAGTGAGGCGAGAACTCCGGCGACAAGACCGACAACGATCCAGGCCAACAGTCCATTCATTGTGCCCGCCCTCGAAGAAGTATTAACGCTGCGCCAAACGATAACAAAAAAAGAGCGCTCCGACGAGAGCGCTCTTTTTTGCAAGGTCGGTTGAGCGATTAACGTCGATATTCGAATGACGAAGTCGTTCCGTTGCCGTTGTCCTCATCGTAATTGATCGTGTCCAATTGGATCGTTCCGGTGGCATACCGCGCGTCGGTTTGATTTTGCGCCGGTGCGGAGAGCGTGAAGTTGATCCCGTTCACCGTGTATGTGCCGGTACTGGTAAACGAATTCGAATAGCTCTGACCACCATTCGGCGTCACGATACTGTTGTTGGTCTCGATGAATGTTCCGTTGCTGCGGAGCTCCATCGTACCGTCGGTCCATTGGACAGTGCCACCGTTCGGCAAAGCCTGGATCTGTCCAGCCTGGTAGACGTAGGTAGCCGGCAGGCTTCGTCCCGAAAAGACGGTGAGTTGGTAGGTGCCCGAGACGTCGCCGTACGGGTTTGTGAGAGAGTTGTCCGTGCATGCGGCAATGAGCATCACCGCAATGACGCTCAGGAGTTTCTTTGTATGCCTCATGAGCATGCGACCTCGCGCGTTACTGGTTGATTAGCGCCGCCGAACCGACGGCTCGCAAAAATTGTATGCAATTGTCCTACGGCTATCCCGGGTAACCTGTTGCTTCCCGTGACGTACTGTCTTGCTCCATATGTGCCAACGAGACAGCCAACTTAGCCCGTCCTAGACGACGGCCAGCCCGTGCGCGGAGCAACAGTGTCCAAAGTATTGATCAGTGGTGTCCTATCCGGTGGTCAGGTCATCGCGTATACCGCGATCCAAGCAAAATCTTGAGAGCTCCGCGAAGAACCAGCTTCAACCATATCGGCTGCTCGAGCTGGGGAATGTTCGCGCGCTGCGAAAGCGGTGAGAGTCCCAGCGTGACATACGTCGAACCGGAGCGCGCGACTGAGCGCAAGCGGTCCTTCACCGCGTGCAATGAGTAGCTCACCTCGACCAGGCGTTCCTCCACCTCTCCGCGGCTCGTCCAATACCGTGATGACCCTAGTTTGTACCGACATCGAAATCAGACACTCCCTCCGCGCAATCACGATCCGTGCGGTGCGTAGAGAGATCCGTGATGAGGGTTATTACGGCAACGACGTCGGTAAGCACACCCAGCCGGCGTCGGGGGTAGTAGGTACCTCGTCGGCCTGCTACCCCAGCCACCCCGCGCCAATCAAATTCCCATAATGCAGCTATTCGCAACCTCCGCGTTCGCGCCACCACAAAGCCTCCGCCTGAGACGCGACCGCGCTGAACGGATTCTCAACGGGTTGCGCGCAGCTGTCGTGTTTCTGCTGACGGCGGCAGCCCTGATGTACGCGCCGCACCTGTCGCGGGCTCTCAACGTCGCCAACGTGCTGGTGCTGGTGCCGACATTGTTGTGGACGGTCGCGCA
>DASUZC010000048.1:0-22074 GCA_036377095.1 Gemmatimonadaceae bacterium | reverse complement strand
ACGACGATGTCCGCGAATGTCGGCCTCGTCGCGCGCACCACCGAGTGCTACACGCACGTACTCACGGCCCAGCGATCTGGCGATCGACTTCGCAATCGAGGTCTTACCCACGCCTGGTGGTCCGATGAAGAGAAGAATCGGTCCCTTTGCCATCGCGCGGGACTTCGCCTCAACCTTATCGGTAATCGGCTTGTCGCCGTGTTCTCCGATAGCCAACGATGGAGTAGCCTCGTCCTTTTCGGGGAAAAGTTTTCCAGCTGGCACCTCTCCGGTCTTCTCGACCTCCTCGGCGACCTGAGACGCGCGCAATTGCCTGACGGCGAGGAACTCCAGCACGCGATCCTTGACGTCATTGAGGCCGTAGTGATCCTCCTCGAGGATGGTCTCGGCGCGCTTGAGATCGAGCTGGTCGTCAGATCTCTTGTTCCACGGCAGCTCCGCGACCCACTCGAGGTAGGTTCGAATGACCTGTGCTTCCATTGATTCACGACCGGCGCGCTCCAGTCTGCCCAGTTCACGCTCGACTTCCTGACGCGCTTCCTTCGGCAGCTCCAGTTTCGCCAGCTTGTCACGCAGCTCGGTGATTTCCTTGCTCGAGTCGTCGTCGCCGAGCTCTTTCTGAATCGCCTTCAGCTGCTCGCGCAGATACATCTCGCGCTGACGCTCACCAAGCTCTTCCTGCACCTGCGATTTGATGTCTTCCTGGGCCTCGAGCAATCCGACCTGGCGCTGGACGTGAACGAGCACGCGGCGCAGTCTCTCCTCGACGCTCAATGTCTCCAGCAATCCTTGCTTTTCCGGAACTGGGAGCTCGATGTAGCCGGCGACGAGATCCGCAAAACGGCCGGGATCCGTGACTGAATCGAGTACCTGATGTACGACTTCCTCAGGAAGTCCGCGGCGCTCGCCGAGCTCTGCCGCGCGTTCACGGGTTTCTTTCTGTAACGCAGTGAATGCAGGATCGTTTTCCGTTTGAGGAGTCATTTCCTCTGCCGGAACGATCACCGCGCTCAGATATCCATCTGCTGTCGAGTATTGCAGAGCGGTTGCGCGCTGTTCGCCTTGCAGCAACAACTGGACGCCGCCGAGCCCGCGCTGAATCTGACCGATGCGCGCGATGACGCCCATCGAGTACAGGATATCTGCCGTCGGCTCTTCGGTGTTGTCGCGCTGTGCGACCGCGAAGACGACTCGATCGCCTTTGAGCGCGGCCTCGATTGCGCGTAGTGTAGAAGGTCTTCCCGCAGCAATAGGCTGGGTTAGACCAGGAAAAATCACCGTTCCCCTCAGCGGGAGAACGGGAAGTGTTTGACGCTGTGCCATTGTCCTTCCTAAGCCAAGAACCTTATTTAGATACTACTTTACAGCCCTCCCATACTGCATCTTTTGCTCTCGTGGATTTACGCCAGCCAGGCATGAAGTGCAACACAGAAACTGCTGATTCGACGCGGCAACATGCCAATTAGACCCGAAGACGAGCTGGGCACGCATGTGGCCGAGGTTCTCTCTGCAAACTATGAGCTAGAGGACGAGGTCGGTCGTGGCGGCATGGGCATCGTGTACTGTGCTCGTGACAGGCGCCTGAAGCGTGAAATCGCGATCAAGGTTTTGCCGCCGGAACTGAGTTTCCGCGCCGACATTCGCCAGCGATTCCTGCGTGAAGCAGAGACAGCGGCGCAGCTCAATCACCCCAACATCGTTCCGATCTACACCGTCGAAGAGAGAGACAATCTCGTTTACTTCGTGATGGCGTACATCAAGGGCGACAACCTCGGCGTCCGTCTGCAGCAGCACGGTCCGATGCCGCCGGTGGAGGTTCGTCGCGTCCTGCGCGAGGTTGCGGACGCACTCTCATACGCGCACAACCGCAACGTCATCCATCGCGACATCAAGCCGGACAACATCATCATCGATCAAGAGACCGGGCGCGCGATGGTGACTGACTTCGGCATCGCGCGCGCGCTCACGGATACCGGCGACTCCCGACTCACCGCTACCGGCATGGCAATCGGGACGCCGGCATATATGTCCCCGGAACAATCCGCGGGTGACAAGGCCATCGACGGCCGCAGCGATCTTTACTCGCTAGGCGTCGTCGGTTACCAGATGCTTTGCGGGCAGCCGCCGTTCGTCGCCAGCAACACGCCGTCGATGCTGGTCAAGCATCTGTCGGAGAGACCGGTTCCAGTGGATGAACGCTGGCCGGATCTGCCGCCCGACCTGGCGCGGGCGGTAATGATTTGTCTGGAAAAGGATCCGGTTGATCGATTCCCGAATGCCGCGGCATTCGTAGAGGCGTTGAGCGGTGGGGCGATGCCAACGCTGGCCACTCGGGCGCAGCCAGTTGCCGCCGCGGATGATGCGCGAATTACCTCGCGCCAGCGTCACATCTCCGATTCCATACGAGACAACATCACCGACTCGATCCGGGATCGCTACGGCTCGGGCGGGCAGTCGCCCTACGCGACGTCGCAGCCCACGCCCGAGGAGCTGAGCAAATGGAACGCGCCGATGGTGGTGTCGTTCCGTCGAAAACTGGCGCCGTATCTGGCAGTGAACGCGATCCTCGTTCCGATCTCTCTTTTCTCGAACCACGACTTCATCGCGCTGACGGTGATATGGACGGTGTTTCTCGCCTTCCGCTACTCGAAGCTGTGGGCAGCCGGCTATGACTGGCGCGATGTGTTCCGTCAGCCGCGCGATCGCCTGATCTTCGACGTCGCCGCCGAGACAATCGACGACGCGCGCGCGCTGTTCGATGATAAGAAGCGTGAAGAAGTTCGTCGCCGCGCGCGCGCGCGGGGACAGGGGCTGTTTCCGCCACTTCCTTCGCTCCCGACGGCGCAGCCTTTTCAGCCATATCCGCGCACGGGTGGACCAACCACCAGCCTGAGCCCGGTTCCGGCCGGCGCGCCGCCACCGTTTGCCGATTCGCGCTACGGTTCGGCGATTCGTGAGGCGGAAAGCGATCATCGCGAGATTCATCGCCTGCTGCTGAACATGCCTCCGGACGACAGGGAGCAGATCCCGGAAGTGGCGACTTCAGCGGACGCGGTGTTCCGCAAGGTTCAGCAGCTCGCGCTGTCGCTGCAGGACATCGATCGCACCGGCAGCCGCGCCTCGCCGGAGAGCGTCGAGAAGGAAATCACGACACTGGAGGCGCAGGCAAATCCACTCGACTATCGCGCAAGCGAGGAACGCGTGCGGCGGCTGGCGATGCTGCGCCGGGAGCGTCGTGCGCTTGTGGATATCGGGCGCAAGAAGAAGGAGGCGCAGGAAAAGCTCGATCACTGCCGTCAGCTGTTGCGGTCGATGCGCCTGGAGCTGGTGCGCTTCCGCGCCGGCGGCCTGAATGCTCAACCGACCGGACTGACGATGGTCACTCAGCAGGCGCAGAGCGTTGTAAGAGAGATGAGCTATCTCTCCGACGCCAACGCGGAATTGAACGCGCTCTGAGTTTCACACCTTTGTCCCGCGACGATGATGTCGCCCGCCGCGTTGCAGCCCAAATCAGAATTCTGATCGCAACACTGGCCATACTCGGTACTGCTGCCTGCGAGCAGCAGAAAGCGCAGGTTGCAATCGAGCCGAGCGTGGGTTCATCGACAGCGAGGGCGACGCCCCGCGCGAGGGACCCGCTTCCGCCTCCCGTCGTGCACGTTCCGACGCCGGATACGCTGCGCGGACTCTACGTAAATCGCTGGGCGGCTCTCGGTAGCAAGCTGAGGACGCTGATCGACGTCGCCAGGAAAACCGAGGTCAACTCGCTCGTCATCGACGTCAAGGATGATCGGGGATTCGTTCTTTACCCATCTGATGTCGCGCTCGCCCACGAGATCGGCGCCGACACTGCCGATGGTCACTGGATGTCACGCGCCAAGCTGCGGGCGGTTCTCGACACGCTGGTTGCTCACCAGATCTATCCGATCGCGCGCATCGTCGTCGCCAAGGATCCGCTGCTCGCGCGCAAGAAGTTGGATCTGGCCATCAAGCGCAAATCCGACCTTCAGCCGTGGCTCGACAAGAACGGGAATCCGTGGCTGGACCCGCACCATCGAGAGGTCTGGCAGTACGCCGCCGATCTCGCGCGCGAAGCATATCAGCTCGGATTCAGCGAAGTGCAGTTCGATTACGTCCGCTTTCCCGACGAGCGAAGATTGGCGACGGAGGCGATCTACCCGTTGGCGAACGGCCGCGTAAGGGCGCAGGTGATACGCGAGCAGCTTGGCTTTTTGCGCAGCGCGCTCAAGGCGCTCCCCATGAGGGTGACGGCCGATGTTTTCGGTTTGACAGCGACCGACACCACCGACATGGGTATCGGACAGAAGTGGGAGATGTTCGTCGATCAGGTGGATGTAGTGTTGCCGATGGTATATCCGTCGCACTTCGCGCGCGGCACCTACAAGCTTCGCAATCCAAACGCGCACCCGTACGCAACGATCGACAACGCGCTCAAGGATGCTATCGAGCGTTCGAAACCGGTGGCCGGAGCGGCGAAGATCATTCCGTGGTATCAGGACTTCACGCTTGGTGCGCCGCACTATTATGCGCAGCACATTCGCGCGCAGAAAAAGGCTGGATACGACAACGGGTTCCAGAGCTGGATCCTCTGGAACCCGAAGAGCAACTACACGTTCGCGGCTCTCGAGCCGCAATCGTAGTCGAAGTTAGCTGCTGCCGTTCTTGCGCTCAGCCATCCGCTCCTTCATCGTCGCAAGATTCTTGTCGAACACCACCTGCTGATCGGGGGTGAGAACCGCGCGAATCTCGGCTGCCTGCTTCTGCTGGAGATCAGCCATCTTGGCGCGCGTAGCGTCGTCCACCGAGCCCGTCGCCTGGGCTGCCTTACGAAGCTCCATCTGCTGTGGCAGATACTTCTCGCGAATTGTCTTGACCTGATCCTTCTGCGCGTCGGTCAAGGTGATGTCCTTGAGCAGCCATCCGCCCATTCCGCCGCCACGACGTCCTTCACCCTGCCCCTTTTGTGGTTCGGTGCTCTGAGCAGCAGCGACCGTTGTCATGCCAACGCAAAGGGCAGCGACCAGCGTGGCGATGCGAATTGCCTTCATCCAATCTCCTGATTTGTGTGGGACGATCTCTACGAGTTTTATACGCCAAAGATGGAAAAAAGGTTGGAAAAGCTGCGGATACAATGCAAAAGAACAGGTTGTGGGTTGCGAGTTCCAGGTTGTGAGTTGCGGGTAGCTCTCAGCTGTCAGCAAACCCACAACCCGCAACCTGGAACCCACAACCCACGACCCGTTCCTTTGCAGTTGTCCTGCATCCAGTTAACCCCTTGTCACAGCGCAAGTTAGCCAGCTGCCCCTAGCGCCTAAGTGAAAACCTGCTATTCTTCCCCGCGCTAACGGCCGCCTCATCCTGCGGCCGGTTTCGACGAGCCTTCTCCAACTCGTTCCGACCGCCATCTGTGACCGTACCCAGTACAACCCCGGAACTGGCGTCACCGATAACACCACCGCCCGCTGAGCCGCTCTTCTTTCCGCAGAGCTGGCTGATCGAGCACGCATCGGAGCCCCTGAAGTACCGCGCGATTACTGAAGTGGCGCAGAGCGCGAGTCCATCCGCGCCGGAGCTCGCGGCCCTTCCTTATGCGCAGCGCGCCGCGATTCGACTGGCAGTTACTCAATCCCGCGACGGCATGTGGAACAACTCCGTCCTGTCGCTGCCAGCCAGGCACGCATCCGATTTCGCAAATATCGGCACCATCCCCGCCGTGCGGCGCTTGCTTGAATACGGTTGGGCGACTGATTCGCCGCCCCTGATTGCCGCGCGTCGATTGTTGTTCCGGCTGCTGGCTGAAGACAACGATCCAGCGTTCACATTCGAGTTGGGAACAAAGGTCAAGGAAGAGGATCTCGTCCGTCGCACGCGCGGAATCTTCCGCGAAGCAGCAGCCGCGACGCTGGCACAAATGGGCTACGAGAACGACCCGCGACTGCGTGGCGCGGCGCGGCGTATTCTCGAGCGGACGATTACGTACCTCACCTCGCCGCTGGGAGAGAAGCCGTGGATCCGCGTCGGCAACTCCCACGTTCTCGCGTCCGAGGCTGCGCCTGTTTCGATCTACACGCTGACGATGCTCGCGTACATGCCGATCTTCCGCCACGAGCACTTCAGCGAAGTCGAGCGCATCTACGATTCGATCACCCAACCGCTGCCGCGGCAGGAAGTAGTGCAGCTGTATGGCAAGAAGATGATTGCGCAGCCCCACTTGATCATGGGAGATGTGCTGCCGCACAGAAATGCGGTCGATGCGGACGTACCATTCGCGCTCTTCTGGCTGGAGACGATGGCGCGGCTCAATTTCCTGCGCCGCAACGACAACTGGATGAAATTGTTCGAGCGCTTCATCGACGATCGTGATCGCAACGGCGTCTGGCATCCCCACAAGGGAATGGACCGTCCGACGACGTCGAATCCGTGGTCCTGGTCGACATTTCCGCTCGACGACGGCAGTGGCGCGGAATCGAAGTGGACAGACGTCACCTTCCGCATTGGACTGATCGCCAGACTCCTCGGCAGAGAAATTGAATTGATCTGAGCCGATGACCGGACACAGTCGCCGTGGCTACCTGCGTCCCGGCGAGATGTTTCCCGCCGGTGATCCCGCATACCGTGTGAAATTTCCGCGACTGCGATCCGGCATCAAAGTTCGCGTGGTCGAGAAGGGAGATCCCGAGGCACCACCGGTCCTGATGATTCACGGCTGGGGATGCTCCGTGTACATCTATCGGTTCAACATGCCGGCGGTCGCCGGGGCCGGGTTCCGCGCCATCGCCCTCGACCTCAAAGGGCACGGCCTTTCCGACAAGCCACAGCGAAAGAGCGAGTACACCATCGACTCGCTCATCGACCATCTGGTCGAAGTATGCGATGCCCTCGAGCTCGAGCGACCGGCACTCGTTGGTCATTCGTTGGGTGCCTCGTTGGCGTATCATTTTGCTGTGCGTCACCCGCAGCGAGCGCGTTCGCTTGCGTTACTCTCGCCGGTGGGTCTCACCGGTGTGCCATTGATGTGGTTGTATCACGTTCTGACGCCCGCGTTCCTGACGCCGATCATGCGCCGAGTGAGGCCAACACTGGTCGTGAAAGTCGCGCTGCGGCGGGTCTACGGGAAACGAGGGCATGCTACGCGACGTGATGTCGAGGAGTATCTCGCGCCCGCGCAGTTTCGGGAGTACGCCGGAGCGGCTCGTGCGCTATTACACGCTTACGATTGGCGCGCAGCCAGCCATCGATCGCTGAAGCCGGTCAGCCTCCCGGCGATCGGGATGTGGGGCACCCTGGATCATCTGATGCCGAGAGACGGAATGAAGATCTACGTTCCGCTGATTCCCGGCATCGAGCTCACGCCAATTCGCGATGCCGGACACGTCATCACCGAGGAAACGCCGCACGAAGTGAATGCGGGTCTGATCGGCTTGCTGCGCCGCGTGCATACGACTCGATCGAGTAAGACCGTCGGCGATTATTGACCGCCGATCGCCGGTCACGGGCGGGTATATTGCAATGACCATGGAAGAAATGGCTGAAGATTCAATTTCGTTTGAGGATCTGAGACTCGTTCCTGAAGTTCTGGATGCGGTGCGCGACGCCGGCTACACGCAACCCACTCCCATTCAGCAGCAGGCAATCCCGTTGGCAATGGCCGGGCGCGATCTGATGGGGCTCGCCCAAACCGGCACCGGGAAAACTGCCGGCTTCACGTTGCCAATCGTTCATAACCTGTTGATCGCTCCGTTACCAGCCAACGATGGCGAGCCACAACACCGCGTGCGCGTCCTCGTGCTGACACCAACACGCGAGCTGGCCGCGCAGGTGGAGGAGAGCTTTCGCAAATATGCGAAGTATGCCGACCTGCGCATCGTTCCGGTTTTCGGCGGCGTCGGGTTGGAGCCGCAATCACGCGTGCTCCGTCGGGGTGTCGATGTCGTGGTAGCGACGCCCGGCCGACTGCTCGATCACATGGAACGCGGCAACGTATCGTTCGACGACCTTGAAGTGCTGGTGCTCGACGAAGCGGATCGCATGCTCGACATGGGGTTCGCGCCGCAAATCAATCGCATCATCGACGAAATTCCGCGCTATCGGCAGACACTTCTCTTCAGCGCAACGATGCCCCCTGAAGTGGAGGCGCTCGCCCGCAAGTATCTGCGCAAACCCGTCGTGGTCCAGGTCGGTCGACGCAGCGAAGCGGCGAGCACCGTGACCCACGGCGTCTATCCCGTGCCGCGTGACAGGAAGACCATGCTGCTGGTGGAACTGCTGAAAAAACCGGAGATGGACTCGGTGCTGATCTTTACGCGTACCAAACATGGCGCCGACCGCGTCGTTCGTCATCTCGAGGATGAGGGCGTTCCGGCAACGGCGATGCATGCTGACAAATCACAGGGTGAGCGAACCCGGGCGCTGGAGGATTTCAAGTCGGGCAAGATTCGCGTGCTCGTGGCGACAGACATTGCCCAGCGCGGACTCGACGTCTCCGGCATCAGCCACGTCATCAACTATGACGTGCCGCAACAGCCCGAGGATTACGTGCACCGCATCGGGCGAACCGGACGTGCAGCCGCCACGGGCGACGCATTCACATTCATGTCGCCCGATGAAATCTCGATGGTCCGCGCGATCGAGCGCACAATCGGCCAGCAGATCCCGCGAATCTCAGTGCCCGGCTTTGATTTCGGCACAACATCGGAAGCGGTTGTTCCGGTTGCCGTCGAATCGGATCTCGCCGACGTTGGCCAGAAAGCTGTCAGTGCCGCACGCGCCCCAGCCGCGAGACGACGATCGTATCGACAATCGAGCTCCTCCGGACGAAGACGCTGAGATTGGCGGCGCCGTAGCCGACACCAGTTGGCGAATACGCCATGCCGGCTCGATTCGCAGCCAGCTCGACGCCGTGCTCTGAACCAACTTTAGCGAGTCGGACAGTGTCTCCACCAATTGTTACAGAGATCGTTCGCGACGCCGCATCGATCTCGACGCTGGCCAGCATTCCCCGCGCGATCGCGCCGTGCCTGGCGGCTCCGAACAGCGACTCGATCTCTGTAACCGCAGCCCGAACGCGGATTCTGTCGAGCAATGTCGCTGCGGCTGGCATGGCGATGGCTGAGAGAACACCAAGGATACAGATGACAATCGTCAGCTCGATTGCAGTGAATGCCCTCCGCACTGCTGTAACTCCTTCCACATGGATGGCCGCGTAGGTACCATATGGTAGACGCATGCAACGACGCTGATCCGATTCATCCGGATGCATTCATACCGTCCCCGCGCAGGATGAAAGGCCTCTACAGCGCAACACTGATCGCCAGTGCGGCACTGGCAGCCTGCGCGCCCGCGGCGAGGCCGCCGGCGGAAATACCGCAGCCCACGCCGGTGCCCGTTGGCCCTCCGTTTCGGATGGACACGACACTCACCGCTGATCGAGTGCCATCGTTCAAACCCGCACCGCTCATCGAGTGGGGCCCCTTGCCGGAGGGAGTGACGCACGGCGAGCGCACTCGCACTTACGATTTGCAGCATCAGGTTACGACCGTGCGATTCGACTGGCCGCGCCAGGCTGTGGTTGGAACGACGACGCTCACCATTGCCGCACTTCCCGGCGCGCGCGCACTGGCCGACGTAGCCATCGATGCCGGTGACATGACTGTCAGCCGCGTAACTGCTGGCGGCGCCGCTCTCAAATACGACAACGATGGACGCCGGTTGATCATTCACCTGGCGAGACCACTCCGCGA
Organism: Gemmatimonadaceae bacterium; assembly: GCA_036377095.1. GTDB lineage: Bacteria > Gemmatimonadota > Gemmatimonadetes > Gemmatimonadales > Gemmatimonadaceae > UBA4720. The sequence continues at coordinate 12,313 of DASUZC010000048.1, read as the reverse complement.
CGAGGAAAAAATCTCGATCGCGGTTGAATACGAAGGCTTAAACAGAACCAAAGGTGCCTACTTCCGGCCCGCCAAGCACATCGTGTGGACCCAAGGCGAGACCGAAGACACGCGCTACTGGGTTCCGACTTACGATTTCCCGAACGACAAGACGACCTGGGAGTTCTACATCTGGACGGCCAGGGATGAACGCGCGCTCTCCAATGGCAAACTGGCTGGTTCGCGCGCCGTCGGTGACAGCATCGAGTGGCACTGGGTACAGGACAAGCCGGCATCCACTTATTTGATGACGACTGTCGTCGGCAAATACGCCGTACTGCAGGACAAGCCGTGGCGGAACGTACCAATCGGCTATTGGACTTATCCCGATTCAGTGAACGCGGCCTGGCGCGGTTTTGCCAGGACACCGCAGGCGGTCGATTTCTTCTCCCGCAAAACCGGCGTCCCGTACCCGTGGTCGAAGTACGATCAGATCGTCATTCCCGAATTCCAGTACGGCGGCATGGAGAACGTTACCGCCACATCGCAGAACGACGCGGAGATTTTGCATCCGGCGTGGGCCGAGCCGCAGGCAAATACCATTGACTTGATGTCGCACGAGCTCGGGCACCAATGGTTTGGCGATTTGCTCACTACGCGCGAGTGGGCTCATATCTGGCTCAACGAAGGTTTCGCGACCTTCATGGAAGAGAGTTTCCACGAAGAGAACTTCGGCGTCGACGAGGGAGCCTACGACAGACTGCTGGCCCAGGAGACTGCGATTGCAGCGGATCGCCGCAACCGCCGCCCGATCGTCTGGGGCAAGTGGACCGATGATCCCATCGAGGTTTTCTTTAGCGGCCACATCTATCAGAAGGGAGCCACGGTTCTTCAGATGCTTCGCCACCAGGTCGGCGATTCCGTTTTCTGGAAGGCGATCAACCGTTATACCACCTCGCACGCGTACGACAACGTTGTCAGCGACGATTTGCGGAAAGCTTTCGACGAGACGACCGGACGTGACTTCAAGCCGTTCTTCGACCAGTGGGTGTACGGTGCGGGATTTCCGGTTTTCCAGGTGTCGTCGCAGTACGATCGCGCCGCTCGCCGACTGATAATCGATGCGCGCGAAGTCCAGCCGCGTGACAGCCTTACCGGATTCTTCGATGTCGATGTCGACGTGGAAGCCCGAACCGACAGCGGAGTCGTCCGCTTCGTTGTTCCGGTGCGCAACGGAACGGGCGAAGCCGGCGCCAATCTAAAGGCGCCGCCACGATCGATTCGTTGGGACAAGGGCAACTGGATTCTCGATCTGACTGATTTCCCGCGCTCGACCGCAATGCTCCGATACCAGCTCGTTTACGACGACGACGTGCTCGGCAGAATCGAAGCGGTGCAACTGCTCGCCGACCGGCCGGCAGACGCGAACGCTCTCGATGCGCTGCGCCGGGCGGCGCGGAACGATCGCTTCTGGGGTGTGAGGGCACGCGCCGTCGGCGCGCTGGGTGAATGGGGCGCTGACAGCAGCAAGGCGGCGGCCGCGCCTATGCGCGCGCTCACCGACGCGCTGATCGTGGCGACACGCGACACCGACTCACGCGTGAGACAGAACGCAGCCCTCGCGCTCGGCGGCCTCGCGATCACCGGTGTTGGAGCGAGAGATGTCGCGATTCGACTCCGCCAGCTCGCCCGGGACGATGCCAGCTACATCGTGCGTGGAGCCGCGCTTGCGGCCGATATTCGATTGGAGAAGAACGCCGCACTGCCACTGGCGAAGCAGCTGATGGCTGCTGATTTGTGGCGGGACGTAATTCGCACGCCGGCCTTGAACGCGTTAAAAGCCATCGGCACTGCCGAGGCGCTGCAACTCGCGCAGCAGTTTCCGTCGAGCAGTCAATAACAACCAAACCCACGATGAAGATCAGCATCGAATACTGCGTCGTCTGAAACTACGAACCCCGTGCCTCCAGTTTGGCGGCAGAGATTCGACAGCGCTTTCCTGAGGCGGAATTGAAGATGATCCCGTCGCGAGGTGGACGCTTCGAAGTGATCGCGGATGGACAGCCCATCTTCGAGAAATCCAAGCTCGGCAGACATGCCAAGCCAGGCGAAATCATTTCCCTCCTAGAATCGAAAGCGTGAAATAATGAGAATTGCGTTGTCTACCGGCGGCGGCGACGCGCCGGGACTCAATGCTGTAATTCGTGCGGCCGTGCTTTCCGCCTGCAACCGCGGCTGGGAAGTACTCGGCATCAAAAAAGGGTACGCCGGGCTGCTCGGGGAGGAGGAAGTCATTCCGATGACTGCCGCCACCGTGCGAGGAATCGGCCACCTGGGTGGCACCATTCTCCGCACGACGAATCGGGGAGATCCGTTCAACTATCCCGTGTATCTGCCCGACGGAAGCTGCGTTGAACAGGACAGATCCGATGAGCTGATCGAGAACGCACGCAGGCTCGGCATCGATGCAATGATCTCGATTGGTGGTGACGGTTCGTTGACGATTGCCCACGAGCTTTGCGCTCGCGGAATGAGAATCGTCTGCGTGCCGAAGACGATCGACAACGATGTCAGCGGAACCATCACCACCTTTGGCTTCGATACCGCGGTGAACACGGCGCTCGAGGCGATCGACAAGCTTCACACGACAGCGGAGAGCCACGATCGTGTGATCGTGCTTGAGGTGATGGGCCGCTACGCTGGGTTCATCGCGCTTCACGCCGGGCTGGCTGGAACTGCAGACGTGATTCTGATTCCGGAGATTCCGTTCGAAATCGAGAAGGTCTGCGAGAAGATCACGGCTCGTGATCGCGCCGGCCGACACTTTTCGATCGTGGTGATCGCCGAAGGCGCCTCTCCCAAAGGAGGCGCGCCGGCAATTCGCGGCAAGTCGATGCCCGGTCAGGCGGTACGAGTGGGCGGTATCGCCGAGCGGCTCGCCGAAGAAATTCAGGAAAGAACAAAGAAGGAAACGCGTTCGCTGATACTCGGCCACCTTCAGCGAGGCGGACAACCAACTAGCTACGACCGCCTGTTAGCGGTACGATTTGGTGGCGCGGCCGTGAGAGCTGTGGCGGAGGAAAAATGGGATCACATGATCGCACTCCAGTCACCGCACATCGTGACCGTGCCGTTGGCCGACGTTCTGAAGACCCCAAAGCGGGTAGAGATCGATCACGACACGGTACTTACTGCGCGGGCGACTGGAATTTCTTTTGGCGATTAAGGGTGTCTAATAGGACTGAGGCCTCAGTTCTACTCGCTTCGGAGGGCACGGCTGAGCTGTGGATGTGTATCAAATGGTCGTCCCCCTGAGAGGACATTCGGGCTGGGTTGAGCATGCGGCCCTGCGGACATAAGTGCTTTACTACCAACGTCTTAACTCATTTGTTTGAGTCTGGCACCGCCCCTGCACTCTGAAGGCGCCATGAAGCAGTTCTTTTCACTTCCGTCTTGCCTTCGTGGGCCGCTAGCCGGCCTTGTCGGGCTCGTCCTCGTGGCGGGTGCCGCCGAGGCGCAGCGTCCGGTTCCGGCGAAGCAGCAGAATCAGCAGACTCAGCGTCGCGACCAGGTCGTGCCGCCCGGATTCTTTCCGCCGGCTGGGATGTGCCGCATTTGGCTGAATGACGTTCCTGCTGGTCAGCAGCCCGCGCCAACTGACTGCGCATCAGCAGTCAGAAATCGGCCGGCCAACGCCAGGGTTCTGTTCGGCGACGAGCCGCCCAAGGGCAAGAAAGGAAAATCAAACAGCAAGTCGAGCACGTCCGACGAGCTGATTGACTTAATCAAAAGGGGGATTTCACGATGAAGGTATTTGCCTTCACGTTGGCTCTTGCGGGTGTCGCTTCGGCTGCGTCGTTGAACGCGCAAGCCGTTCCGCGTCCCGGTACCGTTATTACGGGTACGAGCCAGCGCCGTACTGATTGCAGCTACAACCGTACGACTAACAGCGTTGGCGACATCATTTTCGGTCGCACGAACCTCAACACCAATACCGACTGCCGCGACGTGTATTCACGCGAAGATGGCTCTTGGTACCAGGTCGGTCGCGGCAGAGACAACAACTCGATCTACGAGCGTCGTGTTCGCGATGCGAACGGCAACCTGGTGATCCAGCGTGCTCGCCGTAATCCCAATGGAACGTTCACCATTTTCAGCAGCCGTGTTGCCAACAGCAACGACAAGGAATGGAGAAAGATCCAGAAGGAACGCGCCAAGCAGATCAGAAAGGAGCAGAAGGAGCGCGACAAGGAGTTCAGAAAGGCGAACAAGGACCGCGACAACAACAGAATAGACCGCGACGACGATGATGATGACGATGATCGTCGCGTCAGCGGCGGTGTCTTCGGCAGCAACGGTCGGGTACTCGGCGTTAGCAACAGTTCGGAACGCGGAGACCATGGTCGGGGTAAGGGAAGGAAAGGCAGAGACGACTAAACAGTCTCTTGAAGGCATAGCGACGGCCCCAGAGGATGAGAGTCCCTGGGGCCGTTTCGCATCCGGTGCGATACATGCACTTTTCCACCGCGCATGCAGCGCATCGTAACCGACAGATACCTTCCGCCGGATCGTCAGGCCTTTGTCGCTGCGGAGCCCGCGACAGGGCGACTGATCGTCATCGCCCCCACCCGTGCTGCGTGCGAGACGATCGAGCTCGCGCTCGGCCTGCACATCCAAACCGTACTCGAGAAGCAGCACGGCCGGGAAATCCGCCAGCTCGCGTCGGCCGGTAAGGGCTTCGGCATCGTCGCCGGAACTGGAACCGGTAAAACGCTCTCGATCAGACCGATCGCCGAAACGATCCTCGGAACGCCAGATCTCAAAGTCGGCGTAGTGAACCGCGAACGCGAAGCTACGCCCGAAACTCCAACCTGGAACGTGATTGTCGTCACCACCGGCATCGCGCGTCGATGGTTTCAGGATGGTGACATCCTGCCGACGGATACGCTCGTGGTTGACGAAATACACCAGACCTCTGCCGAGCTCGAGCTGTGCCTCGCGCTAGGCAAGCGAGTCGGATGCCGGTTCATCTGGCTCTCGGCAACAGTAGATCCGACGTTCTACGCTAACTATCTGAATGCGGCAGCCGTGCTGGAGAGCTCGGCGTTCGATCCGGCAAAGGCCGCCGATGTGAAGATCGTGCGCAAGGAGCCGCTCACTTTTCTCGATGACCGGTTTCTGCAGCAGGTGGTGAAGGAGCGGCGTGGCGTTGGGATGTTCCTGCCGACACGCGCCGGTGTCGAACAGGCTGCCGAGCTGGTGCGCGACCGATTTCCGCGCATCAACAGTGCGTTCTATCATGGGGGCGAGCCGATTCGAGTCATCCGTCCATTCCTGGAGGGCGATGAGACGAAACCGTATTTCCTGGCCATGACGGCGGCGGGTCAGAGTGCGCTCAACGTCCACGGCCTCGATACTGTCATCATCGACGATACGCGCTTCAGCAACATCATCGAGCGCGGCAAGAACGTTCTGACTCGATTGCATCTCGGCGCGAATGAGATCCTGCAAATGGCCGGTCGCGTGCACGGGCGAGTCGAACGCGGACGTGTTTTCATTCTCTCCGATCGCGACATCCATTTCGCGTCGCTCAGGCCGACGGCGCCGGAGTTCCAGCTGGCCGGCGATTCCGAACGTGTGGCGATGACGTGCGCTGATCTTGGCGTTCCCGCCGACCAATTGGACTTGCCAGTTCCGTTGGACCGGGTTGCGTATCGGAAAGCCGTACAACTGCTCGAGAAGCGCGGTATCATCGAGAACGGCCGGCTTTCTCGCTACGGGAAAGCAGTCGAAGCAATGCCCGTCGACAGACCATGGGCAGAGTTACTGGTCAATGCCGATGACGAGCTCGTCCCCTACCTGGCTGTGATGAGCTCGATCGAATCACTCCACCGCATGACGCGTGAAGATCGAGACCTCTCAGGCATCGTTGTCCCAGGGAGCGACCATCTCACGTCTTACAACCTTTACGCCGAAGCGTACTCGCGGTGCGGCTACATCGGCGAAGTGTATGGCCTGCCTCGTCACCTGTTCGACGAGAGCATCGAGAAATGGGCGGAGCAGCGTGGCGTTCTAGTCAAGGCGATCGAGGATGCGGCACTGGCAGCGGCGAGCATCTACCGTAGCCTGGGTATGGAGCTGCCGACGCGGATGGTGTACGCGCGCGATCACATCTTCCGCAAGTTTACCGAGCTGCTCGCGCAGTACATGCCGTTCGATCTGGTGATCGACGAGCAAACCAGCGATGGAACCGAGGCGCGAGTCTCGAAGACCAGCGTTGCCGGCAGCTGGGGCGCGATCGCGGGGGCGCTCCGGTACTTCGCCGATCGATCCGGAATTCCGCGCGCGGCGATCGAGGGCACTCAGATTCCAATGGACCTGATTCGCCGCTATGCAACGCGTGGTCATTCTCAATTGATCTATGATCCGCGCCGCAAGCACGGCCCACTCGTGATGAAGACAACACTCGACTACTTCGGTTTCGAGCTGGAGAGCGAACTCGAGACGATAGATCAGTTTCCCATCGAGGAAGCTACCGCCGCCCGACATCTCCTGGCCGAAGCGGTCGCGCGCGGTGAAGCGCGACATCATGCGGTGAAGAAAAATCGAGAATCAATCGAGGAGATTCGCGAAGCATATAAACGGTCGGGAGGTGAGATCCCGCGACTCGGGCTGGCGGAGCTGACGGCCCTTTACGAACGGCAGCTGGCGGACGTGAATTCGATGGATGAATTCCAGGCGAAGCGGCTGACAGTCGATCGCACCGCCTTCGTATCGCCACAATTGCGTGACCGTCTGGATCGCCTGCCCAACCAGGTGACTCTTCGCGATCGGGATGTAGACATCGACTACGATGTGGAGGAGCAAAATGGGGAGCGTATCGGTGTCGCGCGCCTGCGGTTGCCCGAAAAAATCGCCCGCACTCTGGTCGAGGCGGAAATTCCGCGGCTGGATCGGCCAATCAGATTCGTAGTTTTGCGTGGACAGCGCGGTGCGGTGCGCGCTGACTCGCTCGATGAGCTGCAGGAGAAGCTGGCGCAGCCATGGTCGCCCGACGAAGTCGAGGAATCCGCGGAAGATCGGGCAATGCTATCGCGCGCCGAGCAGGAGGTGCGTGAGATTGCCTCCGAGTTCAGACGCGAACGTCGCGGTCGGCATCATTCCCGCCACCCGGGTCGGGGTGATTCCCGGCATGGTCGCTCCAATTCCCGGGGTGGGCGTCGACGCAGACGTTAGGCTCTCTTATAATCCGCGCATGCCTGATCGGACCTTCGCCAATCATTTCAGCGAGCACGCCAAAGTCATTGAGGCGTGCAGCGCGCTCGAGAAACCGTCCGACGCCGCGGTTGCGGCGATTATCTCCTCCCTCAAGCGCGGCGGGAAAGTTCTCGCTTTCGGCAATGGTGGCAGCGCGACACAGGCGAGTCACCTGGTCGAAGAGCTGATCGGACGATTCAAGGAAACCCGCCGGCCTCTGCCCGCGATTTCACTGGTCGCCGATTCTGGAGTCGTGACTTGTATCGCTAACGACTTCGGCTATGCGGCGCTGTTCGAACGGCAGCTGGAAGCGCTCGCAGTTAAGGGCGATGTCGCGGTCGGCATCACGACCAGCGGAAAATCAGAGAACGTGCTGCGTGGGTTCGCTGCCGCAAAAAAGAAGGGCGCGGCGACAATCGCGCTTTGCGGGCAGAAAGGTTTGCAGGGTTTCGCCGCGGACCACATCATCGCCGTACCGAGTGACAACGGCGCCTACATCCAGGAAGTCCACCTGATGTTGCTGCACGTGTGGTGCATCGCGGTGGACGCAGCGATCACAAGCGGCGAGCTCTAGAAGCTGCCGCTGTTCGCGGGGACTAAATCAGACTAAGCCGCGGCCACTCCCCGGCCACCGCAAGAGCCTCCTCGTGATAGGCGAGGCAGCCGGTCGACTCGTCCGACACCAGTTCCACTTCGGTGCCCAGCGGCAGCGTCAGATTGGGGGCTTCATGCCCGGCGGGAAAATCCATCAGGATCGGGCCATCGAAGTCGTAGAGTAAATCGAGCAGGAAGTCCTGGAACTCCTCTTCCTCACATCGGTCGAGCGATAGATGACCGAAGACAATTCCCTTTACGCCACGAAGCAGTCCCGCTGAGCGTAAATGCACCAGACGCTCGTCGACGAACGACATCGGATCGCGAGTCTCCTCGAGGAAAAGAATCGAATCGCGGGTGTCGATCTCGTAAGGCGTACCGATTGTCTGCTGAACGAGTGACAGGTTCCCACCCGTGAGTCTGCCAACCGCACGACCCGGTCGCACCGCTCGGACGGAAGGTCCGCCGAGCCTGGCGCCGGGCTGTGGCTCGGTGAGCGCAGTAAGCAGAGAGCTCACAGTTGGCTGGCCCGTCCAGCACAAGTCGTCCAGCGTCGGCCCGTGAAAGACCCTGAGCTGTGCGCACCGCATCAGCCAAAGGTGAAGTGCAGTTATATCGGAGTAGCCAACGAAGGCTTTCGGGTTGCGACGGAACACGTCTGGATCGAGATACGGGATCACTCGCACGGCGCCGTAACCACCAGTGGCAGCGATCACCGCTTTGACTTCGGGATTGCTCCACATCTTCATCAGACTTTCCGCGCGTTGCTCATCCTCGCGCTGATGGAATCTTCTTTCGCGCTCGACCTCGGCTTCGAGAAGTACTTTGAAACCGGCTTCTTCCATCATCTGGACGCCGCGAAGCAGCCAGGCGGGAGTTGGCGCGTAGGAAGGCGCGACCACACCGATAGCGTCGCCCTTCACGAGCGGCGGAGGCTTCGAAAGCCCCGTTGGCCGCGGCGTCGATAGCGGCGCACTGAGGTTGTATGCGAACGATGATCCGCTGTCGATCGGCGAGATCGTCTGCTCTGCGGGGTACGCTCCGAGTGACTCAGTCATCGTTGGTTCTCGAAGCGCATTATCGGTAGGTCACTACTAGATTCAAGGAATGTCGGATACGTCGATGAAGGCGCCGGGTCAGCCAGGGACCACCGCCCCCACCCATCGGAATATGCAGGCCAATACCCCAAACGGTACTGGGGGAGCCACGTATTTTCGGAAAGGATTCGGGTTGAAATCCGAGATCCAGTCCGAACTGGATTCTGACTATACCGGGCACCTGGTCGACCTGCTCAAAGCTCAGGAGTACACCCTTACGGCAGGCGACGTAACTATCCGTTTAGCCAAGGAGTTTGGGTTCTGTTATGGGGTCGAACGGGCAGTTGAGTACGCGTATCAGGCCAGAAAGAAGTTTCCGGATCGTACCATCTACCTCGCTGGCGAGATCATCCATAACCCGCACGTGAACTCGAAACTGCAGGGGATGGGGATTCGGTTCTTACTGCCGGGAAGCGGGAAGCGGGAAGGGGGAAGCGGCCAGGTCGAAGCGGCTGGCGAGTCGCGGGACACCCACGACGGTGTGCCCGTTCCTGCCGCGCTTCCCGCTTCCCGGCTCCCGCTTCCCGCTGGGCAGATCGATTTCAGTGGGGTCAAACCCGAAGACGTCGTCATCCTTCCCGCGTTCGGAGTCACGATCAAGGATTTTGAGACGCTGCGCGCGATCGGCTGCGTGATGGTCGACACGACGTGCGGCTCGGTACTCAACGTGTGGAAGCGAGTAGAGAGCTACGCGCGCGACGGGTTCACATCACTCATTCACGGCAAGTACTACCACGAGGAAACGCGCGCGACCGCATCGCAGGCCGAGAAATATCCCGCCGGCCAGTACTTCATCGTGCGGAATCTCGATGAAGCTCAGCTCGTGTGCGATTTCATCGAAGGCCGCCTCAGTTCTCAGGCATTGATGACGCGCTTCGCTCACGCGGCATCGCCCAATTTTGATCCAGCCCGCGATCTGCGACGCATTGGCGTAGCGAATCAGACGACGATGCTGGCGCGTGAATCGCTCGCGGTCGGCGAATTGATTGGACAGTCGATGGCCAGGGCATGGGGCGAGGATTACGCCCGCGAGAACTTCCGCACCTTCGATACGATTTGCAGCGCCACCCAGGAGCGCCAGGACGCGGTCGTCGAACTGTTGCGGGAACCCCTCGATGTGATGGTCGTAGTCGGCGGTTACAACTCCAGCAACACGATGTCGCTTGCCGCGCTCTGCTCCGAGACCGTGCGTACGTTCCACGTCGAAGACGCCGACGACATCGATCCCCGATCACGCACAATTCGCCACCGACCCCTCGGCGCGAAGGAAGAAATCGAATCTGCCGACTGGTTGCCACCGTCCGGTCCCGTACGAATCGGGATCACAGCGGGCGCGAGCACTCCCAATAACAAGATCGGCGAGGCTGTTGGCCGAATTTTCGCTACCAGGGAAATCGACCCGGCAACGATACGGTAACATCCCGGCGATGGAATGTGACCAATTCGGCCTCAAACGTGGTCGAAGTATTGGACGGGTTCGATCCCGATTGTAGTTTCTGATCCACGGCTCGAAACTACCATTTTGGGGTACCGTAGTTATGGCGATCACATTGCAACCCGTGGAGGCTGAATGGACGTGTATGGTTCGGATTCCGGCCCTGATGAGGAGGGGACGGCGGGTATGGGCGGTACAGAAGCAACTCCTATAATCGGGAGCTGGTTCCAGCGTGGATCAAGTAATGAATCCGCGTTGAGCGACCGCGGCATCGCTATCCCGGTCAACGCAATGCTCGATCGGGTGCGTGAGGCTGACGCTCTCACCTTCGAAGACGAGGAAGACACCGCAGCTTAGTCCCTCGTCGAGGACCGGTTGGAAAAAGGCCGCCTGAAAGGGCGGCCTTTTTGTTGTTTGATGCAATCGATGCGCGAGTAGATTCTGCGATTAGTGGATCACGTCAACTTCCTGCAGAATCTCGCGGTCGTCTTGTCCGTCGCCGCGCTCGCCACAGTCGTCTTCCAGCGCCTGCGTCAGCCCGTTGTGTTCGGCTATCTGTTCGCGGGCATGATCGTCGGACCCCACATCCCGGTGCCCCTCGTCGCCGACCTTGGAACGGTTCAAACGCTGTCAGAGCTGGGTGTGATTCTGCTGATGTTCTCGCTCGGTCTGGAATTCAGTATCAGGAAGCTGGTTTCGGTGAGTCAGAAGGCGGGACCGGTTGCTCTATTCGAGTCGAGCATCATGGTGTCGGTGGGCTACCTCGTGGGTCAGATGCTCGGACTCACCCGCATCGAGAGCATCTTCGCCGGCGCCATCGTCGGCATCTCCAGCACCACCATCATCGTGAAGGCGTTCCAGGAGCAGAAGGTGAAGGGACGCGTCACCGAGCTGGTTTTCGGGATCCTTATCATCGAGGATCTGATTGCCGTCTTTCTGCTGACGATTCTCACCACCGTAGCGCAGTCTGGCTCCATCACTCCGGCCGATCTCGGACTCACCGCGGTGAGGCTGGTGATGTTCCTGGTACCGCTGATCGGTTTTGGACTGCTGATCGTCCCGCGGGCGATTCGCGCGGTTGTGCGCATTCACTCTCCGGAAACGACGCTCGTCGCCAGCATCGGGCTCTGTTTCGGCGCTGCCTTGCTAGCGTTGTCCTTTGGCTATTCCGTTGCGTTGGGAGCATTCATCGCCGGCTCGCTCGTCGCCGAGTCGGGTCACGAGCGCGAGATAGAGACATTGGTGCGACCGGTGCGCGACATGTTCGCCGGAATCTTCTTCGTGTCGGTTGGAATGATGATCGACCCGGTCGCACTGGCCGCGCACTGGCTGGCGGTGCTGGTGCTTACTCTGGCAGTGATCTTCGGAAAGGTGCTGGCCGTCACGATCGGAGCATTTCTCGCCGGTCATGGCAGGCGCACCGCGATGAAAGCGGGCATGAGCCTGGCCCAAATCGGCGAATTCTCATTCATCATCGCCAGCGTCGGCGTCGCGGCGGGGGTAATCTCGCCGTGGATCTACCCGGTGGCGATCGCTGTTTCGGCCATCACGACGCTGACTACGCCGCTACTCATAAGGCTCTCGAACAAGGCAGCAGCCTCCATCGATCACTGGCTGCCCGAGCCGATTCAAACGGTTGCCGCTCTGTACGCATCGTGGATCGAGCGCGTGCGTAGCGCGCCGCGAGCGCCCACCGAGCGCTCAGCGACCCATCGCATTGTGAGGATCATCCTTATCGACGCCGCGCTGATCACGGCGCTGGTAATTGGCGTCGACATGGAGATCGATCGCATCACGACGATCATCGGTCGAATGGGTGCAGTGCCGCCCGATCGAGTCCGCTTCGCCGTCGTTCTGATCAGCGGTCTGATTGCCGTGCCGCTCATCTACGGCATCATCACCAGTGCTCGCTCACTCGGCCTGCACCTGGCGCGACGCGCTTTCGCGGAGG